>NZ_JALHQJ010000050.1 GCF_022842015.1 Nitrosomonas sp.
TTTTATGGTGCCGACACCAAGAATCGAACTCGGGACCTTCTGATTACAAATCAGCTGCTCTACCATCTGAGCTATGCCGGCAGTTGGGTAAGAATAATTTCAAATGAATAAATTTATTTGATTATCCTAAGCTTTGGTTTACGTATTTCTTTTTCCTGACTTATCTTAGATCTTTGATCTAAATTACTATTTTTGATAGCACTCATAGTTTCCTGATTACCTTCTTTTCCATCAGAAAAGGTGATCCCTTGATTCATTTCCTTGGCAAAGATGCTTTTTATAGCATTGATTGGCATCTCCAGCTTTCTTGCCACGCCATTAAATCTTGCGGTAAAACTCACGATATCATTACTAATGATGAGCTCGTTAACTGCACTCGTGCTTATATTAAAAACAATTTCATTGTTTTTAATATAGTCCTTTGGAACGTCCAGTTCTGGAAAGGCTTGCACGGATATATAAGGCGTAAAACCACTGTCTACACACCAATCATAAATTGAACGAACCAAATAAGGCTTTGTTGAGTTAATCGTCATTTTCGCATTACTTTTTCTGATGCGGATAATGCATCAATGAATAGCGGGCGACTAAATAATCTTTCGGAATATTTCAATAATGGCGCTGCCTGCTTGGGAAGGCGAATTCCAAAATGTTCTAGGCGCCAAAGCAACGGCGCTATCGCAACATCAAGCATAGAAAACTCATCACCCAACATAAATCTTTGCTTCTCAAAAATTGGTGAGATGATCGTTAAATTATCAGAAATAACGGTTCGTGCCTTGTCCATTATTTTCTGATCGATACCTTCAAAAGCATCAATATGACAAAATAATTCTTCCTCAAAACGATACAGTAGTAGTCGTGCACGAGCGCGCATAACCGGATCAGCTGGCATTAATTGTGGATGTGGAAAACGATCATCAATGTATTCATTAATAATGTTTGATTCATACAATACCAGATCACGCTCTACCAGCACCGGCGCTTTCCCGTATGGACTCATTACTGCCAAGTCTTCTGATTTATTATTAGGGTCAACATCAATCACTTGGAAGTCCATATCTTTCTCGTGCAATACAATTCTGCAACGATGACTGTATGGGCAGGTAATTGTTGAATATAACGTCATCATAACTATTATTCTCTGACTCTAGGCTATTTTATATATGTGGTAAACGATGTCAGTGAATATCTCTCCAATATTCTTTTTTCAAGAAGTAAGACAATACCAACATACCCAACAGGAAAAGCATCACTTTAATGCCTAATTCTTTCCGTGCATTGGCATGTGGTTCACCCAAGTAGACTAGATAATTTATTAAATCACCTACAAATTTATCAAATTCTGCCCCAGTCATTTGACCTGGCTTATCCAGCAACAAGCTCTTCTGATTACCATTCACTTCCAGTTTTTGCTCACCTTGCAATTGATAAAGCACGTGAGGCATCGCGGCACGATCAAATACCAAATTATTCCATCCAGTCCCGGTCGAATCATCACGATAAAAAGCTTTTAAATACGTATACAGCCAATCGGCCCCTCTTGACCGTGCAATGACCGACAAGTCAGGCGGGACTACACCAAACCATTCCTCAGCTTCTTTAGTGCGCATAGCAGACAGCATCAAATCGCCGACTTTCTGCCCTGTATGAACCATTTTTTCAAGTATATCTTCATTCGTATATCCTATATCACGATGACGGTTATAACGCATATAGCTCGCACCGTGACATGTCAGACAAAAATTAACAAAGCTTTCTGCACCGCGCTGCAAAGAAGCATTGTCAGTTATATCTACTGGAGCTCGCTCTAATGGCATGCCAGATTCAGCAGCATACACACTAAATGGAGCTATGCATAAGATTAATATAGCAACAATGGTTATTTTCTTCATTTTTTTACTCTTGTAGTCTTTTGGGCTCAGGTTTGTTTTTATCAATCTTGCTATACCATGGCATCAAAATAAAGAATGCAAAATATATCACGGTAAAGATTTGCGCTAGCAGTGTATACAAGGGAGTTGGTGATTTCGTACCCAACCAGCCCAATACGAAGAAGCTGATAACAAACAATGTC
This sequence comes from Nitrosomonas sp., assembly GCF_022842015.1. Classification (GTDB taxonomy): domain Bacteria; phylum Pseudomonadota; class Gammaproteobacteria; order Burkholderiales; family Nitrosomonadaceae; genus Nitrosomonas. Next base: position 2,078 of record NZ_JALHQJ010000050.1, read on the forward strand.
AACGCGATTTTAAAGTAAGGGCCTTTATAGCGTACTGATTTAACAGGACTTCTATCCAACCACGGTAAGAAGCAGAAAATCACAACGGATCCCGCCATCAATATTACGCCCCACAACTTTGCTTCTATCCCCAGAAAGTTGACAGTGACAGCACGCAACATTGAATAATACGGCGTGAAATACCAAACGGGCGCAATATGATCTGGTGTTTGTAATGTATTGGCAGGTATGAAATTGTTATATTCCAGGAAGTACCCGCCCATTTCAGGCGCGAAGAAAATAATCCCGCAGAACACAAACAAGAACACTACAACACCCACAATATCCTTAACCGTGTAATAGGGGTGAAAGGGTATACCGTCAACAGGAATCCCCGTTGATGGATTTTTATTTTCCTTTATTTCAATCCCATCTGGATTATTTGATCCGGTTTCATGTAGAGCAAGAATGTGCACAAACACCAAGACCAACAAAACCAATGGCAGCGTTACAACGTGATAAGCAAAAAAACGATTAAGCGCTGCATCTGAAAGAGTGAAATCACCCAAAAGCCATTGTTGAAGGGTATCTCCAATGACCGGGATTGCTCCAAACATACTGACGATTACTTGCGCGCCCCAGTAAGACATTTGCCCCCATGGCAAAATATATCCGGTGAAGGCTAAAGCCATCAGCACAAAGAATATACACATGCCAACCAACCACAACAACTCCCGAGGCTTGCGATATGAACCATACAGCATTCCACGGAACATATGGAGATAAACCACGACAAAGAACATCGATGCGCCAGTAGAATGCATATACCGGATTAACCAACCGTAATCCACATCACGCATGATATATTCAACCGACGCAAAAGCCTGACTAGCATCCGGCTTATAATTCATAGTTAGAAAAATACCGGTAATTAACTGATTAACTAATACCAGTAAAGCCAATGAACCAAAGAAATACCAGAAATTAAAATTCTTTGGTGCATAGTACTCAGAAAGATGGGCTTTCCAGTTAGATGTCAATGGAAAACGCTTATCTATCCACTCAATCATGGAATTAAATAAATTACTCATTTACGTAGATCCCTCACTTTCAGATCCAATTAAAAGACGACTATCACTCAAATAAACATGAGGAGGCACAACCATATTTGTTGGAGCCGGCACATGCTTATAAACACGACCTGCCAAATCAAATTTTGAACCGTGACACGGACAGAAAAAGCCACCCAACCAATCAGGCCCCAGATCTGCCGGTGCAATATCCTTCCTAAATACAGGAGAACAACCTAAATGAGTACAGATACCTTCGGTAACTAGTATTTCGGGTTTGATTGATCGCGTGCGATTTTTCGCATATTCCGGTTGCTGATTTTTCTCCGAATTCGGATCAGCCAATTCATCTTCTATTTTTTCCAGAGTTTCCAACATTTCTGGTGTACGTCTCAAAATCCATACCACCCTACCTCGCCACTCGACCATTAACAGCATGCCAGACTCAAGTTTTGATATATCTACTTCTACCGGAGCCCCTGCTGCTTTGGCACGTTCACTCGGCATCATACTTAACAAAAAAGGCGTTGCTATCGCAGCGCCCGCAACACCACCAGCTACAGAAGTTGCCGCGACTAAAAACTTTCTTCTGCCGCTCATCTTCTCACTTATGCTGAAACTATCTGCCATCATATTCAATCATTCCATCAGTAATTTTTTTCACGTAAATCTATCAATAAAAAGGAAATTATCACCAGACTATCACCGCTTCTGCCAATTTATTCGCCATGCCCGCTACAAAAGCGCGCAGTATACCACAATCATTTTAAGGATTATAGAAAACTCGATGCAGATTGTACTGGCTGAGAGTCAAGTAAACAAAGCTGTATACATATTATTTACAAACGCATTACTTAACCTTTCCGTGACATTGTTTATATTTTTTACCAGAACCACAGGGGCATGGTTGATTACGACCTATTTTCTCGTCATTACGCACGAACGGCTGATGCTTTTCGGCGTGAACATTGCTTCGGCCTGATTCTTCTCCAGATATTTCGCTATAATTATCATGATGATACTGAACATTCTCTGGCGATCGCAGTGTCTCTGTCACCGCTTCCACTTGTTGTTCGCTTTTTATTTGAACCGTCAGCAGTATCTTTGTTACTACAGTCTTGACTTCTTCGAGCATATAAGTGAAAAGCCCGAAAGCTTCTCGCTTATACTCTTGTTTTGGATTCTTTTGCGCATATCCACGTAGATGTATACCTTGACGCAATTGATCCAATGCTGCCAAATGCTCTCGCCAGTGAGAATCAAGAATTTGCAACATTACAACACGTTCATAGTGATGAATTATTTCTGCACCAACCGCATCAACTTTTTCCTGATATTTTTTATTGGCCAGATCAATAATTCGCTGATTCAAACTTTCTTCATGCAAATCAGGTTGCTGCTCAAGCCATTCTCTCACTGGAAAGTGTAACTGAAAATCTGTCGCAAGCGCTTTTTCAAGTCCGGCTACATCCCATTGTTCTTCAACGCTCTGTGGTGGTATATACACATTGAATAAATCGTTCAATACACTTTCACGAACCGCTGTGATGGTCTCTGAAATATTCTGCTCCGCTTCTAATAATTCATTGCGTTGCTGATAAATCACTTGCCGCTGATCATTGGCAACATCATCGTATTCCAGCAATTGCTTGCGCATATCAAAATTTCTTGCTTCAACTTTGCGCTGCGCATTTTCAATAGCTTTTGTAACCCAAGGATGCTCGATCGCCTCCCCTTCGGGCATATTTAAACGCGTCATAATATTTGCAACACGATCAGAGGCGAATATTCGAAGCAGTGGATCTTCCAACGAAAGAAAAAAACGACTGGAACCTGGATCACCTTGCCTGCCCGATCGACCACGCAATTGATTATCCACCCTACGCGACTCATGCCGCTCGGTACCGATAATATGTAATCCTCCATTTCTCAAGACTTCTTCGTGAATTTCTTTCCATTTCTCCGAAACTTCACTAATTTGCTTTAGTTTAGCTTCCTCGCTTAGTTTTTCATCATGCCTTATACGTTCAATTTCTGGCTCTGGATTCCCTCCCAGTACAATATCAGTTCCACGACCTGCCATATTGGTAGCAATTGTAACCATTTTAGGACGCCCAGCTTGCGCAACGATATTTGCTTCACTCGCATGCTGTTTGGCATTCAAAACTTGATGCGGCAACTTTTCTCGTTCCAGCAGTTTGGATAGTAATTCATTGCTTTCAATGGACGTCGTACCTACCAGCACCGGCTGCCCATGCTCATAGCATTCTTTAATTTCCAGTATAATGGCTTCATTCTTCTCTTTCGTGGTACGAAATACCAAATCCATCCGATCATCACGAATCATTGCCTTATGCGTCGGAATAATAACGGTCTCCAATCCGTAGATTTGCTGAAACTCGGCTGCCTCCGTGTCCGCTGTTCCTGTCATACCAGATAGCTTCTGGTACATACGAAAGTAATTCTGAAAAGTAATGGAAGCAAGCGTCTGATTCTCTTTTTGAATAACCACTCCTTCTTTCGCTTCTACAGCTTGATGCAATCCATCGGACCAACGGCGGCCAGCCATCAAACGTCCGGTAAACTCATCAACGATCACCACCTCATCATTTTGCACAACATAATGTTGATCCAGAAAATATAAACTATGTGCACGCAAACCTGCGTTTACGTGATGGATCAAAATAATATTAGCTGGATCATAAAGACTGGTTCCTTGTTTCAATAATCCAGCAGAGGCTAATAATTTTTCAGCGTGTTCAAAACCAGATTCGCTTAATGTAACCTGATGAGATTTCTCATCGACACTATAATCACCTGGACTGTCTTCAGCTTCTTGGCGTATGAGTTTAGGAATCAGTGCATTGATGCGTACATAAATTTCTGTATCACCTTCCGCCTGCCCTGAAATGATTAATGGCGTACGTGCCTCGTCAATCAGGATCGAATCCACCTCATCCACGATCGCAAAATTAAGTGCGCGCTGCACTCGCTCGTTAGTGTGCGTCACCATATTGTCGCGCAAATAATCAAATCCATATTCATTATTCGTACCATAGGTGATATCTGCGGCATAAGCAGCCTGTTTATCAGCATAAGACATCTGCCCATAAATAACACCGACACTCAACCCAAGAAACTGATAAATTTTCCCCATCCAATCAGCATCACGTTTCGCCAGATAATCATTCACAGTAACAACGTGCACACCATTACCCGATAGCGCATTTAGGTAAGCCGGCAAAGTTGCCATAAGCGTTTTACCCTCACCCGTACGCATCTCTGCAATATTACCTTCGTTTAATACCATACCGCCAATAAGTTGTACGTCAAAATGACGCATATTCAACACTCGTTTGCCAGCTTCTCGTACCACAGCAAATGCTTCCGGCAGTAAATCACTCAATACCCCACCATCTTGGATACGCTGCTTAAACTCATCCGTCTTGGCACGCAAATCTGCATCCGATAAATCTGAAATAACCTGTTCCATTTCATTAATAGCGCGCACGACCTGAGAATACTGTTTAATCATTCGGTCGTTACGACTACCGAAAACTTTCTTGAGTAGATTACCTATCATAAATAAGTCTCTTATATTTCCGTATTTGAACAATCTGTTAAGAAAGGAAAGTGAGCTTCTTTCCCGCTCTGCAATATGCCTGAAGAAGATAACAGGCCGCTGAATAACTATCTGGGCTAGCGTTAAAAACGGGCTCGGAATGCTCTGCTAGGTTATTCAGCATTCCTTCACCCGTTATTACCTTGCATTCACTTCCTAGAAAGTTTTTTCAACGATCTATTTAAGGCTCAACTCGGCTTTTTCAGAAATTTGGCTGGATTTTGCGGTTTATCCTTGTGACGAATCTCAAAATGCAAATGTGGTCCGGTAGAACGTCCTGTACTGCCAACTTCAGCTATTTTCTGGCCCTGCAATACAACTTCCCCAAGCTTTACTATTCGCTTTGATGCATGCGCATATCGACTCACCAAATCGTCGCCATGATCAATTTCAACCATATTACCATACTCGGGATGACGATCCGAATAGATCACCACTCCGCTTGCAGAAGCTTTTATTGGTGTACCTGTTTTTGCGGCAAAATCGACACCTTCATGAAATGCTTTCTTCCCGGTAAAAGGATCAATCCGATAACCAAAACCAGAAGAATACCAACCTGTTTCAACTGGCATCTCAGAAGGTAAAACAAATTTAGTTATCCTGCCATAACGCAATAACGAATCGAGAGCCCCGAGCTTATCGGCTCTTTCGTCAAGCATACTGGATAATTCCTGGATCATGTCGTCAAACTCCCCGACCGTTAACTGATCCGCTGAGAAATCGAGACCACTCTTTGGCCCGCCTTGTCCCGGTGCCTCTTTAAACAAAAAGTCACGTGATTTGATTCCTGAAGTTTCCGCCAGACGCTCACCTAAAGCATCTAGGCGAATTAATTGTGCTTGCATATGCCCAAGCTTACTGGCCATAATATTGAGATTATCTTGCAGATGGGCTTGAATTTTCTGATGCTTTTCCTCTTGTGGATTAACCAATACTGCTCTTAATAATGGAGCATCAATTTTATCAGCGTAACGCAGCGAAACAAAATTCAACCCCAAAGCCACTATCACAACTATGATAGAAAAAATACCTAACAATAATATAATAAGTGGTCTTGTGAGTGTCAGCTTGCGCGCACGCTCGGCATTACTAGAAATAAAAATAATATTCATGCTTTATTCTCACAGGGTATTTCTTAAATAACCATGTTCCCTCTTAAAGTCGATTCATATCTTGATCTTCTGAGCAAAACACCCGAGTACGCGAGTTTGCTTTCATCGGCACGTCAGTTACATGAAGCTCAATCAACATTCTTTAAACTCATCCCAGCACAGTTAATACCGTATTGTCGTATGGGCCGAATTTTGGACGGCAAGATGACCGTCCTGGTAGAAAATGGCGCAATTGCTTCAAAGCTCAAGCAAATATCACCATCGCTACTAGTTAAACTGCAACAGCGTGGTTGGGAAGTTACTGCATTTCAAATATTGGTGCAAGCACATAACTCAACCAGTAACTCAAGGCCACTTGAAAAGCAATGGCACAGTAAGAGAAAATTGAAATTAAGTCAGATTGGCAAAGAATGTTTAAGTCAGCTTGCTACTACAATGCCGGACTCAGAACTCCGAAACACCATACAACTCTTCGTAGGAAAACACCAGAACGATCCAATTGATCACAATACTCCAGAAACGTGACACGAACAATAAGTGTCACCCAAAAAAGCGACGTTCTTATTTTTAATACCGATCAGCTTATCAATTACCTGATTCCATCAGCATTCTAGAGAAATCGGCACTATTCTTGCCCACGGTTGTCTACTTCATTTTTATTTTCTGTAACTGTCTCGTATATAATGCAGCAATACTAAACAGGTTTATACATGACAAAACAACTTGTTCTCAATTGTCTGTCAAAACTTTTATTTTTCCGATGATAATTTAACCTCAATGCGTCAGCTCAGTTCTAATTATCCGGCTGGCCGTATAAAAACCCTATGAACGTCTTTTATGAAGAAGCTGGAACCTTCAAGATAGGAACCATACTGGCTGACAATAATACCTCGTTACAAATCGAGGCTATCCACGGCAAGCGCTCAAAAATTAAAGCCGCATCCGTATTATTAAAATTCGATACGCCACCGTTATCCGAATTTATGAGTCATGTGCAGGAAATCATTGAAGAATTGGATCCAGATTTTCTTTGGGAATGCTGCGCTCAGGAAGTTGAATTTGCCAGCGACACACTGGCTACAGATTACTTTGGACACTCACCCAATCCGATCGAGGCCGCCGCTACATTGATGCTACTTCAAAATGCTCCGATGCATTTTTACAAAAAAGGACAAGGTCGCTACAAAGCAGCACCCCCCAATGCACTCAAAGCAGCTCTCGCCAGCTTGGAGAAAAAACGACTGCAAGCGGAACAACAAGCGTTTTATGTTGAGCGGCTTAAACGATTCATCCTGCCCGAGGAATTTAAACCATATCTTCCACAATTACTCTACAAACCAGAAAAAAATTCTATTGAGTGGAAAGCGCTTGAAGCAGTTTGTACCGAAACTAAGCTCACTCCTGCAAAGCTAATGGAAAAATGCGGTGCCATTCCGTGTTCACACGACTATCATTTCAATAAATTTATCTGGGAACATTTTCCTTCTGGGATCGGTTTTAGTGAATTAGATTCGCAGCCAACAACCCGCAAAGTGAGCGACTTACCTTATACAGATGTGACGGCATTTAGCATAGACGATGCTTCAACGACTGAAATTGATGATGCATTTTCTGTTACACCCCTGCCATTGGGAAGTTTCCGCATCGGCATTCATATTGCCGCGCCTGCCCTGGGAATTGATCCTGATTCCTCGCTTGATAAAACCGCTGCAACACGATTATCGACGGTATATTTGCCCGGAAATAAAATCACTATGCTGCCGGAAGCAATAATCAATCATTTCACACTCGCGGAAAACACAGTATGCCCGGTACTTTCGTTATATTTGGACGTTTCTGATGATTTTACCGTTATCAAGACCGAAAGCAGAATCGAGAAAATAAAAATTGTCGCAAATTTGCGTCACCACGAATTGGAACAACACTTTAATGAAATTGCATTAAATAGAGACAATTTTCAACATACCTTTAGCCAGGAATTAGGTTTACTATGGAAATTTGCCTGCAAAATGGAAAATCAGCGTGGCAAAGCCAACGATATTAATAACGACAAAATTGACTACAATTTTGAAATCAAAAACAATCATGTCACAATCAACGAACGCAGGCGTGGATCTCCGATTGATAAAGTAGTGTCCGAGTTGATGATTTATGTCAATATGGAATGGGGCAAACAGCTCGCTGATGCAGGTATTACCGGTATTTTTCGCAGCCAAGCCAATGGAAAAGTCAGAATGAGCACCTCTCCCGCCCCACATCAAGGACTCGGGGTGTCCCAATATGCCTGGAGCAGCTCTCCTATGAGGCGCTATGTGGATCTGATTAACCAACGGCAAATTATTGCACTGTTGCGTAATGAAACTCCGTTTTACACCAAAGATAGCGACAAGCTTTTAATTGCGATGCACGATTTTGAAATGATTTATGGCATTTATGGAGAATTTCAACGAGCCATGGAACGTTACTGGTGTATGCGCTGGCTGTTACAAGAAAAAGTTCAAACCATCAATGCACAGGTTATTAAAGAAAATTTAGTGAAATTTGATCGTATTCCTTTCATCACACGGGTTCCTTCATTACCGGAGATGGCAACAAACACTTACGTCAAACTTAAACTGTCTGAAATAGATTTACTAGAACGAACTTTGCATGCAGAATTCATGCAAAAACAGGATGCATGAAATTCACTGATACGGGAATAAAATGAACCCTGTGATAAGCAAAAGATTGTTGCCTAGAATACTGCAATCCTTAGATATATTAGATTTAACTTTCAAGGTTTGACCCTTTGGCTGCGACCTTTCAAATAGACGGAATCTCATCCATAATAACGGGTGGCTATCACTTCTTGCGAGCCAATCGCTTCTTTGCTGCAATGGTAGCTTCGCTACTGTTACACGTCATTATATTATTTGGGGTGACTTTTCAATTTCCGCCACCCTCAATGGACAAAATTGCATCCTCTCTTGAAGTTGTTTTAGTTAACAATAAAACTTTAAGCCAACCTAAAGAAAGCAAATTACTTGCGCAAGATAATCTGGATGGCGGTGGTAATACAGAAGATGATCGCCAGGCGAAAACACCCTTCCCGGTTCTGCCGAAAAATAAGCCCATCCTGAATGAAAAAATCGCGCAACAAAAAGTAAAACAACTGGAACAGGAAGCCAAGAAATTAATGGCCGCCGTCAGTGATATACCGCAAATCCGGGAACCTAGCACAGACGATAATGAAAATGAGGACGAAAGCAAGCCTGTCACCGCTGATGCAACGGAATTATTGTTGCGCAGCCTTGATATCGCTCGACTCAGAGCACAAGTGGATGAAGATCACGATAGCTATCAGAAACGTCCTAAGCGAAAATTTGTTGGTGCACGCACTAGAGAATACCGCTTTGCGCGCTATGTTGAGGATTGGCGCTTGAAAGTCGAACGTATCGGTAATTTAAATTACCCGGAAGCCGCCAGAAAAGAAAAGCTATATGGTAACTTGCAACTTACGGTTGGAATCCGTGCAGACGGTAGTCTGGAATCAATTGAAGTTAACCGCTCATCCGGAAAGAAAGTTCTCGATGAAGCCGCGATCAATATCGTAAGATTAGCTGGACAGAATGGATTCGCACCTTTTCCACCCGATATTAGTCAAGATACGGACATTCTACATATTACCCGGACGTGGGTATTTGCATCCTCAGACACACTACTGAGTCAATAATCCTTATTGGAACGGGAATTAATCTTTTTCTTCCAATTTAATTAAAGAGTTTTTACCTATGCTCGATTTGTATGCTGTGATTGGCAATCCCGTCTCACATAGTAAATCACCACTGATCCACACTGCTTTTGCACAACAAACCAATCAATCCATGCAATACGATGCACGCTTGGCTCCACTCGATGGTTTCATGCTAGCTGTAGAAAACTTCCGGCAACAAGGCGGAAAAGGATTGAACATCACCGTACCCTTCAAACTGGAAGCGCATGACCTATCCACCCACCTGACGGAGCGGGCAAAAATCGCGCAGGCAGTTAACACCCTTAAATTTGAAAATGATGAGATATTAGGTGATAACACGGATGGTACCGGACTCATACGCGATATCGGATCGAATCTGGGCCTCTCTATTACAGCAAAACGCATACTGTTACTTGGTGCCGGCGGCGCTTCAAGAGGCGTTATTCTTCCATTACTGCAGCAAAATCCCGCTTTACTAGTCATAGCAAACCGCACACCGCACAAAGCTAAGGCATTACAACAGCAGTTTATTTCGCATGGTCATATTGTAGCGGGTGATTTTATGGCTTTCTCAGATGAAAAATTCGACATCATTATTAATGCCACTTCCACCAGCCTGCACAATACATTGCCGGAAATATCCGCGAGTGTTTTTTCACATGCCGAGCTTGTTTACGATATGATGTACAGCCGTGAACTCACTGGCTTCCTTAAATTTGCTCAACAAAACGGCGCCCAACAGTTAGCCGACGGTATCGGCATGCTAGTCGAACAAGCCGCTGAATCTTTCTTTATCTGGCGCGGCATTAATCCTCAGACAAAACCAGTCATTACGATGCTGAAATCACACATGTTAAATCAATCTTAGCTGCTTCTTATTTCTATCAGTTGTAATTTTAACAAACCGATTTAATTAATCGCAATGTCGACAACAATTTTATGGTGCTGAAGTCGCAACGCGGTTTATACTCACCGGTCATCAAATTGCAAACTGTCCGGCGTATAAACAGTCTAAATTTATTTTCAATGAAAAGACTATCTTGCTAGCAAAAATCCGTTATGACTGAAACAAATAATAACAACGATCAGGAAAGCCCACCGACTCCGCTGCAACAAGCCTCTTTTCTGTTACGTAAATACAAATTAGTCGAAGGCCTGGTTAATTTGCAAGATAGCGTAGATCAGTCATTCAACGAATCAGTGGTCCAAAAACAAAACCTAACCGAGCTCCAGGAATTCCTAGATCAGCTTCATCCTGCCGATATCGCTAACATTTTGGAAGCACTACCGATCGAAGACCGCCTTCTGATCTGGGGCATGATCAAAACTGATCGAGACGGTGAAGTATTACTGGAAACTTCCGATGCCGTTCGCACGTCGCTGATCACTGATATGGGCACTCAAGAATTAGTCGCAGCTACGGAATACCTGGATGCCGACGAGATTGCCGACCTTGCGCCTGATTTACCACAAGAAGTTATGGATGATGTCTTTCGTTCATTACCTATGGATGAACGCGAGCAACTGCGTGCAGCCATGTCGTATCCAGAAGATTCCGTGGGCGCGCTGATGGATTTTGATGTCATCACGATCCGGGAAGATGTGCGACTGGAAGTTGTTCTGCGCTATTTACGCCGACTGGATGAAATGCCAGATCATACCGATCAATTATTCGTTGTGGATAGGAATGAACAATTGAAAGGGGTATTGTTGATCAACCGATTAATTGTTAGTGACCCTGACATCCTGGTCACCGAAGTGATGACTAAGGAAATGATTAAACTGCGACCAAACGATATCGCGCAACAGGCTGCCAACGCTTTTGAACGCTATGATTTGGTTTCAGCTTCGGTGGTTGATGAAAACAACAAACTACTCGGCCGAGTTACTGTCAACGTAGTCATCGATTTCATTCGTGAAACAGCAGAAAACGAAGCTCTGAACTTAGCCGGCTTGAATGAAGAGGAAGACCTTTTTGCGCCGATTTTGAAAAGTGTCAAGAACCGTTGGGGCTGGTTGGCGATAAACCTGGTCACTGCTTTTATCGCATCACGGGTTATCGGTTTATTTGAAGACTCGATCGAAAAGCTGGTCGCCCTCGCCGCGCTCATGCCGATCATCGCGGGCATTGGCGGTAACTCGGGCAACCAAACCATCACCATGATCGTACGCGCATTGGCACTGGACCAGATCAACACCAGTAGCGCCTGGAAATTAATCACCAAGGAAGTTGGTGTCAGCATCGTCAATGGCCTGCTATGGGGAACCGTTGTCGGCTTATTCACCTTCGCTATTTACCAAAATGCCGAACTGGGTTTAGTGATGACGCTGGCCATGACGCTCAACTTGCTACTAGCCGCACTATTAGGCGTAATAATACCATTGACCTTGCGCAAACTTGGCCGCGACCCCGCTTTAGGCTCCAGTGTGATGATCACTGCAGTGACAGACAGCGGCGGGTTCTTCATTTTTTTAGGTTTGGCAACCTTTTTCTTGCTATGAGCAAAGCTGATTTATCCAAGCAGCCGGCGTTTTAGGCCGGCAATCCCTTCACTCTTAAGAACTTCCCAACCGCGCTTTCCTATCGCCAAACCCGTCTTAGGCTGAGATAGCGATTGGCGAAGGATTCCGCCTAATTTTCCCCAATCGATATTGCTTGTGTTCCCACGAAACCCCGGAGTCAGAACCGATGAGAACTCTTTCATTGCCGCTTCACACTTCTTTTGATCGAAGAAATCCGGGAATTCCACTCTGCCTTGGGTATTCCACCAAGTCAAATAAGTAGTCGCATCGAAAGGGTTTTGGAATGCGCCTTGAAGGTCAATTCTTTCACGATAAACAAGACGCTGCGGCTTAGTGATCGGTGTTCCGTCCGTGTAGGAACCATAAGCCCAAGGCTCTTTTGCCAGCGGCTCATCAGCCAGTCCTTCAGTCTGCCTTGCATACCAATTAACAAGCTGATGTACAGCCTGATTATTCCCAGCATTTTTGGCAGCCATAATACGATGGGCACCACTGTCAAAACCGGTAAAATGATAGAATCCCAGTGGCTCACCGTCAACAGTGTAGCTGCCCGATGCAGACAAACCAAGCTTGCGAGTAGTCAGGTTCCAAGTCGCAACGTTGTGACGACTAGATTTCATGATTGCAACACCATCAAAGAATGCAGGTACAAGATCGATCCATCGCTGATCTGTAAAAAGCCCATTTGGAATATCAGCCCGACAAAAATGATAAATACGCTGACTCCACCACTCTGCAAATTCGTGACCGACATCAGAAGCATTAACAGCGATAAATCCAAGATTATAGATACCGTGCTTCAAACTACAAATTTCATTATCCATCACCGCGGAGAGCGTTTGCTCCGGCCGAGTCTGATGCGGCGTCAATACAATATTCGCATTGTCCAATGCTGCCGTAATGTCATCAAGACGAGAAAATGCAACGGTATCCGGATCAAGGTAAATAACCTTTTGGCAGCCAGGCAGCTTAAGCAACCGGGCCAGCATAAATGGCTTGATAGCGGTTGCCAACTCTACAATCGTGTGGCAAAAAGCCCATCCGCGCCAATCAGGAATATCCAGTTCACTTGCGGGCCAAATCTCGTCGAAAGGCTCTCGGCTGAGATCGACACCTGGTCTCGGTTCATCGGCAAGCGCCAAATGAAGCCGCCACTCCGGATGATGCTGCCGCAAGGATTGAAATAGCATGCGTACTTTTGGAATATAGTTAAAAGCCGCGCTGGTAAATACGTGAATATTGGACATATGAACCTCAATGAGCAAGATAAATCTTACTGTGAAACAAAATCAATTCATCAAGAACGCTTGCAGCATCCATAGAAGCAAGGACGAGCCCCTTCGAATAGGTAGCGATACGTTCAGCTGGTGCACCAACGTTAAACGATGCAACGGGTAGATCCATGCACATCAATTCCTGCACAACATAGGAAAACGTCTCAGGCCAGATTGAAGGAAACAACATAACATTCGCGCCTGAGGCATCAATGAGATTAGCTAACTGATCGTATCGGTATGCCCCGGTCTGACTGACAATAGAAGGCTCACAGCTTACCTCAATGGAACCAATGACAACAATATTGATATTGATTTCACGCCGTTTAATCTCACGAGATAGTCGCTGAATAAATGCCGCACCTTTGTGGAACCCGATCTGTCCGACAACACCGATGCGTAGTGACGCAGTCTGCTTGACCCGAGCAATCTTGTCCGCCAGATACGCAACCTGATGTGGCCTGATGGAAATCTGAGAGCTTTCAATTTGCGGATAAGCTTTCATTAAGAGCTGTGCCGTACTGTTGGAAAAAGTAACGATTTCATCGGCAACGGCCAGGAGTGACCCCCATATTGCTCGCCACTTAGAAATATCACGTTCGACAAAAAGTGTAGCGAAGCCATAGCGATTCCTAGGTAAACAATTATTACACACACTTATCTCTGGAATCTGGCAATACTTCCCCTCATGATCAAGGAGAAAATGAGAGGGGCAAACTAGATAAAAATCATGTGCAAGTACAATGAGTCGAGCGGAAGTCAGCGTTTTCAATTGTATTAAAAATTGCGGAATCTCATCCGGCTTAACAAAAGACACTGCCGTATTGTAAATAATATCGCTGACTGAAAGCTGTTGTAGCGCTTTCCACAAGAATGTGATATTAGGTATTGCATACCGAACATTCAAACGTTTGTTCCGCACGATCACCATGTGCGATAAGGTTGTCACATGATAAGTTAAGATAATTGCGCTTCGTCCTTCGCGAATGATGGCTTCAACCAAACGGTCTCGGTACTGGTTTGCACCTCCACCCAGATTGTGATCTAAAATCACGCTCAGGTTCTCGCCTTCCAGCGGCTCAAACAAAGAGGCAAGCTCATCAGGTTTTTGCAACGTGGTTTGCGGTCTTCCATTAAGGTATCGTTTTACTTTATCAAAGAAAGAAGAAATTTTTCCTGATCGGATAAGATACAGCCCCCGCTTAAATAGAGTACCTGCTTGACTTAGTACAATACGATTTTTAACCTTTGTATAATCATCAGAAAATCGGATGATTTTTGAAGGCGGAACTGATAGATCGATTACAGAACCATCCGCCAAGGCGCATTCCAATATAATGGCATTCGGATATTTCTCATCAGAAAGCGCTCCGAACACCACATAACCGGAGTTCAATGCTCTAATATGGTTCGGATAAGTACGCCCAACATCTTCCCGAGGTTTTCCAAAGTCGGCGTAAATATATTCTGGGGCATCCTTTTTTACTGATGTCACCCGGAAACGCAGCGAAGCAATTTCGTGTCGTGCATGAAAAACCCAGCCAAAGCCAAACAACACATTATCCTTAACCACCAAGGAATCAATTGTCCAGTATAAATCAGACATCCGACCTCCTGCGGTTTGGATCGAGCTTTATTAGTTTTAGTAGCTTGTAGCCTAGAGAAGATTGAATAGATTCAAGTTGAGCGCTTATTTGTGTCAATTGGCCCTGTAATTGCTGCTGCCCTTGCAATCGATCAATAGCAAGCGATTCCGCATAGTCTTTGGCTTCCTCGGTAGCAGCAAGTTGAGTTTGCAAACGCTGAATTTCGGCCAGACGTTCATAAGCGAACTTTTCGGCCACAGACTTTGCCGACTCTGTGCGCTTAAGTCGCGACTCCAGAGTTTCTCCTGGAAAAGAGCCAGAACAACCTGGCAAGCTTGCATCGGGAGACCAGGTTGAAAACACCCTACTCTCAACACCGGATGAAAAAGCACTTAGCTCAGATTCCATCCGCAAAAATCTGGAAAAATCCTCCTCGCTAGGCGAGAAACCTAGGTTATTCATCACAGCCAGAAGAAGCCTTCCCCGCGTTGCCAAAGCAGGATCTTGTGGCTGGGAAAATGTCGAAATACCTTTCATCAATGACGTAATTGCACGAAAAAGCAGGTAGTCGAGCGAAATTCCCTGCAATGCGCACCATTCACGATCAATGTAGGCTGCTTTTCCGTCATTTGTTATAATGATATTCGACGGGATGGCGTCAAGATAATCTCCGGGAAGCAATATATCCTGCAGCTGCGAGTTACACAAATGGCCTTCCGAATGAGCAATTTTCAGAATAATTTCCAGGTACCTGGAGAAATAATTCTGAATTTCTTGAATAGTCCAGTCCGGTCTGGTCACAATCTCAACAAATTGTCGATACAGAGTTTTCCCACGGAAATAAGCTAAGTCACATGGTGGTTGAAAAAAAAGATGAGAATTCTCTACCATTTCAAGCAAACTATTTGTGGGAAGCACACGACGCTTTACCAGAATAGATTCATCGGAACGGACAAAAGCAGTCTCCTTACAAAAGTCAGATCTCCGGTCTGTACTAAAATAATAGGCAAGTACGCCTGATCTCAAATCATCTTCAGAACAATTGGCCGCAACGATCAAGAATGAATTTGCCAAATCGACAGCCAAGCCGTTAAGAAAAACAACCGGCAAAGACCGCTCCAACGAAAACAATGTCCTCTCGGGCAATTGCGCATCTTTCGTGATGGATTGACATGCAAGTTCAGCCGCATCAAAATCAGGTGCATTTAAGCCTTCGGCAGTAAGGATACAGACCGGAAGTTTATAATCGGGAAACGGAATCAGGAATTCTGACTTTGCAAAACCTGCTTGATGGATCAATTCAGAAAGGAATCTACGCCCAAACGTCTGCGGCTCATCAATTTGATAGCGCCCTTCTATTCCGTACATTGGTTGCCCAAGATGATCTTCAGGCGCGCCTGCGAAATACTTCAGCCCAAGTTGATTTTCGATTGCCAGGATCATTTTGCCATTTGGCTTCAACAACGATCGTACATGCTCAAGCATCGCTAATGCAGGATGTTCAGCCGTAGCAAAAAGACTAGCATACTCCAACACTCCAATGAGCGTGATTACGTCAAATTTCTGATTAATCAGGAACCGATCAAATTGTTCCGCAACCACCATGACATTTGGCAGATCACGCGTTCTTAATCTGGCAATGGCAGCGCGCCGGAGACTACCTTCAAGCGCTAAAACATTTGCGCCGCATTCTCCTAAATAACGTGAAATCGCACCGCAACCAGCGCCGATTTCAAGAATATGCCCGTTAAGATCGGATTCAAACGGGCGTAAAATATTGGCACGGACACCTGACAAATGATACAACGAAGGCCAATCAGTACAATGACTGCGCAACTCACTTGACAATACGCTAAGATCCTTTGTCGACCTCACAATTTGCTCAATACGCTGCTCGACTTCGTCCCCATCGCTGTAAGCGATGCCGCAATATTCAGGTCGCGACCAAGTGTCGGCTTCGGTATTCGAAATATAGCCGGCTTGTAACAGAAATGATTGCATCATATTATTTCCTGTACTGTCAATTCCAGCTCTAGATCACACAAACCAAAAAATGCAATAACTGGACTCACCTGCAAGTGAATGGCGTCATACCGTCTATCATGCGGAACCACTTCCCCATTCTGTTGGGTTGCAACTCCCAGAGAAATAAAATAATCTCCCGGTGCAAGTCGGCAATTAAAAACAGCATCAGCAACTATCACCGTATCTTTTTTACCCAATGACTCAAAGGCTGCTACTTGCAGCGTTGTAGAATTAGCGCCGTAAACTGTAATACCTGCCTTGGTTTTGATAGTGATACCCAGAATCGGATATATCAAGTCGGCGTGGAACCTTATCACAACACCCAGCGTAATGGACTGCCCTGTCGTAACCACTGATGGATAAAGCTCATTCCCAGCTGACAAATAGAAATCGAGAATTGTTGCCGACCCATCTCCCCAACGATACTCATGCGGATTATATCCAGTACGCGTAGCAAATACATCGTCGATGTAATTCAGCATGAGCGGATCACTTTCTATATTCGTAGAAAAGCTGGAAATAGTGGAAGAAGGTAGCAGACTAGATTCTTTACGCGCCTTACCAAATAACAAATCCATATAGCGATTGATGACATGCCGTGGCTCGCCGGTCACCACAACGGAACCTTCATTGAGTAACATCGCTCGGGAGCAATGCGTCACAATCTGCTCACTGGAATGTGTCACTAATAAGATGCATGCCCCCTTGTCTTTGAGTCGTTTTAAACACTCAAAGCACTTAGCTTGAAACTTTGCATCACCTACTGCCAAGGCTTCGTCAACAATCAATATATCCGGAGAAATCTGGGCTTGAACAGCAAAAGCAAGACGTACCATCATTCCGCTAGAATATGTCTTGACCGGCTGTTCAATAAATTCACCGATGTCGGCAAAGGCCGCAATATCATCAAAGCGCGCATCAATTTCTTCCTGGCTCAGACCCAGCACGGTAGCATTCATGTAAACATTTTCCCGCCCAGTGAACTCCGGATTGAAACCTGAGCCCAATTCCAGCAACGCGGCAATACGCCCGTAGGTCTGGACATTACCACTAGTCGGGTTTAACGTACCGCAAATCATTTGTAGCAAAGTAGACTTGCCGCAGCCATTGCGACCAATAATGCCGACGGTCTCACCCTTCTTGATCTCGAATGAAATATCCTTCAACACCCAAAACTCACGAAAATATTGCTTAGGTCTTCGTCCAGACAGGCGTTGCAAACGGGGAATAATGATTTGCTTGAGGAAATCGCGCGGATGATCGTAAATCTGATAGCACTTGCTCAGGTCTTCGACCTTAACAGCAATGTCAGAGGACATTGGCAAATCCCTTGCGTGTCTTTTGAAACCAAGCAAAACCCAGCCACGCCGTAATCGCGGCAAGTATCAAGTAGATAATCCATCCCTGCCAGCTTATTCCATTTCCCCAAATCATCACGCCACGAGACTGTTCAATGATAAATGTCAGTGGATTGATTTGCAGAAATCGATGGTATTCCGCGGGCAAAGCAGTGATCGGATAAAAAATCGGTGACAAAAACAACAGTGCAGTCGTCATCACGCCAACAATTTGGCTGACATCGCGTAAAAATACGCCCAATGCTGCCAGAAACCAACTAAGCCCTAAAGTCAGCAATAAAAATGGAATCAGCAGTAAAGGAAACCATAAAAGCGTTGCTTGGGGTACGCCAAAAAAAACCAAATAAAAAATCAGCCAGACCAGAAAACTAATCAAGAAGTGAAAAACTGCAGAACCAATGGTAACAATGGGTAGTATTTCCAAGGGAAACACCACTTTCTTAACGTAGTTCACATTTCCCAATATCAAACCCGGAGATCGATTAATGCACTCTGCAAACAAGTTGTAGATCATCAGGCCGGCAAACAACACCAGAGCAAATTCGGTTCTGGAATCAGTGCCGCCCGCCCAGCGTGCCTTGAATACCACACTAAAAACAAATGTATAAATAATCAGCATCAAGACTGGATTAAAGAATGACCATAATATCCCCATAATCGAACCGCGATAACGGCCAATAACTTCCCGTTTGATCAGCGAATAGATCAGACTTCGATGGGTCTTGAGTGTATTGACTAGGGTAAATGGAGAGATCGATCGAGCAGCGTGCGGATTCAATTTTAATATTCCAAGCTTACAAACAAACTTTCTAATCTTACAAAATGCACAAACCCTTCCCGAAAGCACTTCTGCAGAAATTGGAAGAAAATTCCCACCAACTCATATTGCTTGATTGCAGAATTATGACAACAATAACAGGTGCTATATTATCTACAAAAACGTGAATGAGCGCGAGTTATTTATCTGACAAGTTGTTGAAAAACATAATCGAGACAATCATTGCAAGAAAACAAACAAGCAAGCTCAATATATACTTGATCAAATTTACGACCATGCATTACATCCCAGCAGCGCTACCTCTATCACGCTCATGAAACTGTTTAGCGCGCTATTCTAGTGAAATTTTCCAGCAATCGATGTGACTAATGCCACACGACATGCTTTATATCTTTTCAAGCACATCCATCACTCCGAATGTAGAGAAAAGTCTTCCAGAATATATTTATATCGCAAACACCTTGCTGCGCCGCCTATTTTTAAAATTGTCCCCGACGCTGCTTGGCGAATTTACGCTACCCGCAATAACGTAACCAAAGTCAATTGGCTCATAATGATAAGCACCCGGTGCTGTCAACTCCTAGCATTGACAAATTCACAAAAGAAATGCGAACCTTGAAGAAAGATCGTATCTCGAAGAAGTGCGGGCGAAGATGGATCCGAGCATCATTGCACGGCTCCATGAACTTTTCGCATCTCCAAAGTTGATCGAAGAAATTAAGAACTCGATTTTTCAAGTTGCTCAATATGGTTCTGGTAATGAGTTAATTACGAGATTCAAAATCGGCTTACTGGTTCGTTTTCCTTTTAGCCGCTTAATTGATGCAGATCGTATTGATACAGCAGGTGCGAAAAATCTGCGAGCAGCAAGGCGCGCGCGAAAAAATACTAGCGGAGAACTGGGACGCACCAGTGATTTATGCAACCATGGTGCAATTACTTGAAACACTTTCTGACGGGGGGTTCTCGTGGCGCAAGACGGATGCACCAATTGGCAAGCCCCGTGTTAGTCTTTGATGAAATCCAGACTTTGCCAGTTAATACTGTTCACATGCTTTGCAAGTTATCAATTTTCTTGTGGAACAAGTGTGATAGTACTGTGATTTTATGTACTACCACTCAGCCGTTACTAAATAGCGTGGATTTTCCAAAGAGAGTTTTGAAATTTACCAGAGACAGCGAAATCATGCCTGATGTGAAGCAATTATTTGACGATCTAGAACGTGTCAAAGTGTTCAACCAACGAAAGTCGCGCGGTTGGAATGTTGAAAAGATCGCCGAATTGGCATTACGCGAAGTAAGTGAGAGTGGTAGTTGTCCGGCGATTGTGAATACCAAGGTAGCGTCCAGTCTCACGGCTGGACTAGAGTCTTGGCCACACTTGGGTTCCGTCGAAAATAATCGGCATATCGCGATCTACTTGTTCGGCGGATGGGCTTACTGTTACTTGCTGACTTGTGCCACCACAAGATTCCAGCAATGGATTTGTTTTCAGATTACGATTAACGGTGAACGTCACCGGAAGGTCATAAGCATGACCTCCTGGCAATCCATCATACTTTGAACCAACTGCCGGAGTCCAAAAATTAACTGCATCGCCATTATTCATGTTACCAATGCCGGTTATTCTGCAAATATCAGCTGCCGCAATGTTAATTATCACCGACTTGGCACATGATGCGTCGTTAAACAGTATCGCACTAGAAACAAATGGTATGCGGCCCCATGCATAAGGCGCCAAGGTTCGTCCGCCACCAAACCATAATCCGGTAGTATTCCCATTTGCATCTGTTTTCCGATCCTGCTCACTGAATAAGGAGCGATCTTGTATGAATTGAATCGCTCCACCCCAGTTTAAAAGAAATTCATCAATTGAACCGTTATGCGGATTGCCGTCGACAGTAATCGTCGAATCCACACCATCTGGAAAGACAATACTATGACCAATCACAGGGCTCTCGCCGCATCCATGTGTAATCACAATATGATTATTAGACGGTTTTCCTTCAGCAATTTTAGGCGGCTCTATCACTGTGTGCGCGATAGTTTGCTGAAAAAAGCCAACAATCAATAAAATGATTGTCAGAAGATGTTGAATGAGCAATCTTAATGTCGTTTGCATTGCGTATTTCCTTAATAGGTTATCTATTTGTATCAATGATAATAAGTAAAAAATATCAGCTGGGAAGAAGCAAAGCACTCACTTGAAATATGTACCTTTTCTCAAGATACCACCCGCTTTACTTTTTGTATTATCAATTACCGATACTCGATTAACAATGCGACATTTTGTCGCATGTGATCATTCTTAGAGTGAATCAATCACGCCACCAAGTACGGCGCCCGAAATCAATAAAAAATCGAATGAATACCTGTTTTATGGATTGATTTTAAATCTGGCTTGAGCTGTCAAACTTCATTGCCAACCAAAACATCTTTAGGGGGATAAATATCGAAGGAATTAAACCAATGAATTTTCCGTACTGAGCATTGCAACGCTAAACTAAAATTCTAATATCGGAACAAAACAATAATTCAGATAGCTTTCAACAATCTATAAGCGCTTGACTACCACTTCGACCAGAAATAAATGGCAATTTTAACATTTCCGGTCGGTGGGATTATGATGTAACAGAGCATTACGACTTGCTATCAGGCGCTTGGATTATTTAGAAACAGCTATTATGCAAAAATAGCCGTTAACTTTGCCAGCAATCCATCAATCATGGGCTGGAACACGCCCAGAAAATTTGGCAGTTGCAATATGCCAACAATCAGTATCAATAAACCGCCAGCAACTATCCCATATTTAAGGCCTTTTGCAAAATTCGCCGATGCAGGCGCACGTGTATAAGTGTGATTAGAAAATGCCAAAAATATTTTGAGTATGCCCAGCAAAACACCCGCAGCGATACACCCTAAAAACAAATGTAGTGCACAAAAAATTCTTTTAATTAAAGTCTCATCAGCCAGTTCCAGGCTTGAGAAACGAAGACAAACAATAATTACAAACAGCAAAATGAGGGAGTTCCAAAAACCTCCAAATCTCATTCTAACTTCACTTTCCATACTCATATACAACTCCCTTTAGAATAAATTTATACCACAATCGAATAAAAAATTATTTACATAAATTTGTAAAAATTTGACACATCAATTTTGCACGCACTATCCAGGTTGAGCATTCAGCGTTGATATCAACGCTCATGCCCTTCCACTTTATAGCTTGATGATTATAGCGAAATTAACCTGGATTGTAGTCACACGCGCAATAAATTTCTTATTGCTTTGA
>NZ_JALHQJ010000051.1 GCF_022842015.1 Nitrosomonas sp.
ACCAGCAGAGAAAACAAAAAAGGCTGGGCTATTTGTCACCAGCACAATTTACGCAGCAATACTATGCAAATCTAATCGCTGCTTAAACACATGGACTCCATTTTTGACAGCACATATCATAACTGCTGCGTAAATGAGCCACTATCAGTTGATGATCAGTTGGTGCTTAGGAAAGATGGAATTAATACTCGTATGGGCTTTAGGCTGATACTAAAGTCAATCGTCCTTTCAGCTTCGATATCCCGATTGCGGAAATAATCGCCATCGACTTGTAGTGGATAGGATTTTTCATGCAGTGTACAGGAGATATTTTTTCCTGAGAAATACCGCATCGGTAGTTTAGCAGGTTTACGTTGCAAAATTTTCATTGCTTTAACCAGTTCGTGTTGGTGTCGTGCTCCAGGCAAGAAACCAAGAATAAGCTCGTTCTTGGAAGGATCGGCAGTGGGAACAAGTTGTAAATTTCTAGCGTAGGCTGAGTTATTGGCGATGATAACGTATCCAGATTCGTGATCAATTACTGATTGCCCATCAACACTTGCTGATACAGTAGGGTGATGCAAAGAGCACAAAGCTTTTAGTCCGTGCCAAACATAAATGGAATCATTCAGCGGGCCTTTTCTTTTACCAATATTCTTGACAGTTAGAGAATCCAATCCCATCGAGGCCATATGGAAAAAAGGTTTTCCCCCTTTAATACCTTTACCGCTGATCAGGCCATAAAATTGTTGTAAACATGTTCCTGAATTGATTGCCTGAATCAAATCGTCCGCACTTACGCTCATGCCATACGAACGTGCAAATAATGATTCATTTCCACCCGGGATGGCATAAATGGGTGTGTTCGTTTTATTGACAGGATCCAATAATTTTCTGATCGTTCCATCTCCTCCTACGATAACAATGAGATCATTGACAGAAATTTTTTCTGTGATGCGTGTATAACTCTTCGTTTTTTTCTCGGACGTTAATACTTCCACAATTTTGCCATGAAGAGTTAACTCTTTCTCCAGTTTAGTTGCGA
This sequence comes from Nitrosomonas sp., assembly GCF_022842015.1. Lineage (GTDB taxonomy): Bacteria > Pseudomonadota > Gammaproteobacteria > Burkholderiales > Nitrosomonadaceae > Nitrosomonas. The sequence goes on from NZ_JALHQJ010000051.1 coordinate 1,025, forward strand.
GTACTTCTGTGTTTCCAGCACTGGATATCGGGTTGTAGATGATCAATATTTTTTCTGGGGAAGGTATTTTTATGATCAATTGATTAGGTTCAAATAGGAGGTTAGCATTCATGAATTTGAGTGAATTCAAGTTTGTTAAACCTTATAATATTTCAACGGGAATGACCTTGACCTCTGACCAAATCCGATCGCACCACGATTGTTCAATCTGTGGCATGCCATCCTTGATCCATTGCACCAGATATCTGGCCGTATTGGGGAAGGTAACCCGAATGGCGCGGGTTTCATGTAACCATTGTTCAATGATCGACGCATCAATGGTATGCATCATTTGCCCATAACCTAATGTATGTAAAGCCAGGGCGTTTGAGACTTGTTCCATTTGTGCATGCAAAGGTTTAACCAGGATTTTCTTGCCGAGCTGCAGTGATTCACTGGCTAACTCAAAACCTGCGTTACAAATAATGCCCGCACAATTTGATAAATCTTTCTGGAAGCCTTGCAACGACAAGGGATTACAGTAGATATGGGAATGCATAGAGGGAATAACTTCCGGGGAATACATAAAAAAATCAAATGATTTGAAAGGCGCTAATATTGACATGACGTACTGCTGGTCTTCAAAAGGCAAATAGACGACGATTTTGTTCTTCTGATTTTGTTGTGAAACGTAAGGTGTTTCGATGACAGGTGGTAATAGCGGTTGATCGAAATGATACCAGTGCAAGCCTATGTTAGTATTCACTGGGGCGTAGTTTTGCATGATAGTTTCAGAAATTACATTATTCCCTGCACGGGGTATGTTGTATTGAAATGCGTATTGGTGGCTAATGCCAATGGTTTTTTTGTTTTGCCGTCGCGCTGCCCAAGCGGTGACCGGTTCGTAGTCACAAATAACCAAATCATAACTGCTCAAATCCAGTTGATTAATATCATTAAGAAAGCGCAAAGGTTTTGAATGCCATACAGTCTTTAAGTGGTTGATTTTTCCCTTTTCGGTAACGAAAGTTAGACCTTGGCGCCATTGATGAGCATTGAAAACTTCCATATCAAAAAATTTATCCCGTGGTCTGCCGCTAAATTGATAAGTCACCTCAAGATCAGCTGCCTGTAATTCTTTAGCCATGATCCTTCCACGCGTGACATGACCGTTCCCTGTTCCCTGAATTCCGTAAAATATTTTCATGGTAGCTTGTGATATGGGTTAGTCTTCTCATTGAATTCAATATGATGAATTCTTAAATAGAACGCTGAGAAGTTTAGCGATTGATTATGACAGTGCAATGACTGTTTCTTGGTTGTTTTGTGACAATTGTGAGGATAGTTTCTACGAACAGCAAACTCACCTTACTCGTTATTGATCTTTAACCATTGATGAATTTGCTCGCGATGCAGGGTATACCAGCGTTTTCCGATGTCCAATGCTTTTTGTTGCACAATCCCATGATTAGCTGAATCCATTTGATCCGGCATGTCATAGTCTTTCAGGTAATGGTTGATATACAGTACCTGGTCACCTAAAATTTCCGTAGTTGTTTTGGCATTAACGATCATTTTTTCCCGGAGGATGATAGAGGCGATGCCTTGCGCTGACCACTGCACGCCACCATACTTGCAGGCTTTTGTACCGCTGACGATGAAGCTGCGCCAGCCAGACCCAATTGAAAGCATTTTGATTGTGCTTTGATTCCAGCACTTCTGGGCGTAAAGATATGCGCTCAGTCCAGGATTGTTCATGCCAACACCACCATCGATGCGCCAACTACCATCTTGCAATTGCACAGGTGGATAAAAGGATGGTGCGGCAGTGCAGGCATCGGCGATTTCGCTTAGCAAAAAGTCCGGTTGACTGTCATTAGTAAAAATTTCCAGCCGATCCTGGTTGAGATTAAAGCATGGAATGAATAATTGTTTGTCGAGCGATGATAGCCTTAGATCACCCAATTCTTTTTGCAACGTCAGTTTTTTCGGAATACCTTGATACTTGGGGCGGACTTGCAGCGTAGCCATCAAACGACTAACGCGATGTTTCGCCATTATTTTTTCCAGGAGTTTCTCATGCAAAACTTTTTCAATGATCCGATGTGCACTCAAGCGACGTCCCAGGATCAGACAAGTGATTAATCCACCTGATGAAGATCCGGCAATCAAATCGAATAAGTCGTAGGTCGACGTGCCGATATCATTTTCCAGGCATGCTAGAACGCTAAGTTGAATTAACAGATGACTGCCGCCGCCATCCAGACTTAAAATAGTTCTTGGGTGTAATGAGTGATTCAAATGGTTTTAAGCCACATTTTTGCTAGCCAGCAATTCTTCATCTAAGTGGTTTTTGTATTGTTCAAATCGCTCAGACCAGAAAACCAATTCTAATGATCCATCAAGATGTTCCAGCAAGGTAGAGCAGCTTTCTACCCAGTCACCGTCATTGCAGTACAACACTGAATTGATTTCCCGTAATTCAGCATGATGGATGTGCCCACACACTACACCATCAACACCGCGATCCTTGGCCAGATGCGCCAGTGCTTCTTCAAAACTACTAATGTAGCTGACTGCATTTTTTACTTTTAACTTCAGGTATGCGGAAAGAGACCAATAAGAATAACCCATGAGTTTTCGTAGGCCATTAATATAGTGATTGAGATCAAGTAAGGTGTCGTAGGCAATATTGCCCAGCTTCGCGAGCCAGCGGCTATTTTTAACAATCATGTCAAACTCGTCACCATGCATGACCAGCAATTTTTTGCCGTCGGTTGTGGTATGTACATAATCCTGGTGAATTTCCACATTACCGAATATATGCCCAACACAATCGCGCAAGGCCTCATCATGATTGCCCGGCACATAAATTACTTTGGTGCCATGCTTGGCTTTACCTAGGATGGAGCGGATCACATTGGTATGATGCTGAGGCCAGTAAGGATTCTTTCGGATACTCCAAAAATCGACAATATCACCCACCAAATAAAGGTAATCAGTTTCTACCGAATGTAGAAAATGCAATAGGGCTTCTGCCTGGCAACCGCGAAACCCGAGATGAACATCGGAAATCCAAACGCTTCTCACCTTGATAGGAGGTTGATGCTTTATCATAAATACCTTTTAAGTGAATTAGTGATGGCATCACAGCATAAAGCGGCATTGTTAAACTTCCTTGAAGCATTTGTGAAATATTGATGAATTCTTTGTGAAAAAATAAAAATAGAGTGATCTTTGTATTGATTTTTTGCTGCACAGGAATGGATTCAAGTAAGATTAGTTTTTTGCTGAGCCAAGATTTTGGCGACACCCAACCCATAAAAGACACGCGTCTCATTAATGATTAAACAACCATTTCCCGAGTTCGAACAAATTGAAGCGATCCTTCAAGAGGACAATGCGGCGCATATACACAGTCAAGTACTTTGCCAAGTATCGCGTGACAATGACAGGCTACCAGTATACGCCCTGACAATCGGCAAGAGCGGCCCGAATGTGCCGTGCGTGACATATGTCGCCGGCATTCACGGTTTGGAGCGCATCGGCACGCAAGTCGTTATTGCTTTTCTCGAAGGCTTGCTGGAACGCCTAAAGTGGGATCGGGTATTAGTTGAGATTCTGTCACGGGTGCGCATTCATTTTCTGCCCATCGTAAATCCAATTGGAATGCTGAACAAAACTCGTGCGAATGGCCAAGGCGTAGATTTAATGCGTAATGCACCGGTTGAGAGTAAGGAAAAAACTATTTTGCTTGCCGGAGGGCATCGAATTTCTTCTGTTCTCCCGTGGTATCGTGGGAAAGCGAGTGATTCGATGCAACCTGAAGCACAGGCATTATGTGATTTTATCGCAAAAGAAGTTTTGTCTGCGCCATTCAGTCTGGTGCTCGACTGTCATTCAGGTTTCGGCTTTCGTAACCAGATTTGGTTTCCTTATGCACGGAGCAGGCTGGAGCCGATCAAGCATTTAAAGGAAGTATGTTATCTGCGAAAACTGTTTATGCAGACTTATCCACATCAGGACTATCTGTTTGAGCCGCAATCGCAGCATTATCTAGTGCATGGTGATTTGTGGGATTTTTTGTATTTGAAGTCGCTCGAGAGTGATAATGTGTTTCTGCCCTTAACACTGGAAATGGGTTCATGGCGTTGGATTCGCAAAAATCCGCTACAACTGCACCAACTGCTCGGCCTGTATCATCCAATTAAGCCGCACCGACTCAATCGAGTGTTAAGAAGTCATTTGATTTTAATGGAGTTTCTGTTGCACGCCACGTTCTCGTATCAAGGTTGGATCAATAACAGTGATGCAGGGGAATTGGAACAGCAGGCACTCACGCATTGGTATGCATGAAGGGTCGTGAGCGTTTCATATTAATACGCGGACTATTGCGTGAAGCCAGGCATTGGGGGAATTTTACTGCCGATCTGCAACAGCACTTTCCCAATGCCATCATCAGTACACCCGATATTCCGGGCAATGGCGCACGCTATCACGAAACCAGTCCGAAAACCATCGCCGAGATAACTGAGTCATTGCGTCAACAAAAAGATAGTAGTCAACCACTCAGATTGATTTCACTTTCAATGGGCGGAATGATTGCGATTGATTGGATGACGCGCTACCCTGATGAAGTTGAAGCTGCGGTGCTGATTAACACCAGCGCAAGGTCGTTGTCGCCATTTTATCATCGTCTGCGCTGGACGGCTTACCCACATGTTCTACGCATGATTTTTCATTCTGCTGCACAAAAGGAGACAGATATTCTGAGATTGACCTCAAACCATCATCAACATGACAACAAACTGCTAAAATTCTGGCAACAATGGCAACAACAATGCCCGGTATCCAAAGCAAGTGCCCGAAATCAAGTGCTCGCTGCCGTAAAATTTTCAATCTTAACGAAACCGCAGCAACCGGTGCTTATTGTAACTAGTCGAGCTGATCGCCTTGTGGATTACCGCTGCAGCCTAAGATTGGCGCGAGCCTGGAGTACAGACTACATCCAGCATGAATCGGCAGGACATGATCTCCCGCTGGATGAACCGATATGGTTGATAAATGTGATCAAACAGTGGGCTGCTTCGAATTTTGTTCGAATCTAAATTAATGCAGATAACATTTTATTTTCAACACATTAAACGTTTGTCGTCGAGGAGTTGTTAGGTGAAGTAAGATCCGACATCTCCAGATTCTGAAAAGAATTCATCGTCTTTTATTTATATGTCTCTATGCCGTTTTCAGTTTAGTTTGGGTATGAGCAAAACAAACATTGAGTAACCGCGGGGATAGTTTGGTTTCCTATACTAGTCGGTTTAAGTAGTAGCAAAATTCGTCAAGGTACTCTTGTAAATACTTTGACGATACGCAGTGATGCGCACCCAACAAAAAAGCCTAGAGGTTACCAATGACAATATGCACCCATGATAGCCATTTACTTGCTTTTTTGAGAGGAGTTACACCTGCGTGTATGATTCTGCATTTTACTAATTATCGGCATTTATCTGCTCGCCTTGGCATTTCACTTATTTGGATCGGAACCTTCAGAAATTCAAGCACTGGCATTTTTGAAACAACCGGTGCCGACGAACAAGCTGGTTTCATGCTGCAATATCCACAAAGAGAGTTTTCTTCGCTATCAAAAGCGCCAATAAACAACCCCGTGGCAAGACCACGGGGAATCGCAAGTTAGAAAGCTGAATCATACGCTTTCCGAATTCCTAGCTTTAGCGGAAACGATGGGGCGAAGGAGAGAGAAAATAGACTTGAAATACCCTAATGAGGATCATAAGTTGATCGATGCGTCGAATTTGTGATTCACGAAGTAGATATTGCTGCTGCGTCGTATGAGTACGGTGCAATGTGCTTTGATTACTAACAGATTGTCATTATCTTGTCACACTCATCAGCTATCTTATTCAGCATTGAATTTCTGTAATGAGGTCAATCTTATGCTGGATGTAGATGCGATGCTGAAAGATTATTTTCAACATGCGAATGGAGCCAATGATAAGCCGTTGATGAAAGTCGCTTCTTCGATATTGAAGAAACTGCTGCATCAGGAGGAGATCAATTGTTTTATTGAAATGCACCGACACTTGGAGGGACTGGAGTTTAACGATGCGGTGCTGGAGCACTTTAATTTTTCGTTTCAGGTTTCCAGCAAAGATCGTACGCGCATTCCAGATCAACGTCGGGTGTTGATTGTTGCCAATCATCCGCTTGGTTCTTTGGATGGATTGGCGCTGTTGAAGCTAGTATCTGAGATCCGCACCGATGTAAAGCTCGTTGCAACAACCTTACTGAATTGCATCGATCCACTGCAAAGCCTGTTTCTGTCAGTTAACAATGTGTCCAAATCTACCACTCATCGTGACAGTATGGCCCAGATCATTGAGGCATTGGAATCTGAGCAAGCGGTAATTTTGTTTCCCACCGGGGAGGTTTCGCGTATTTCTCCACTCGGAGTTCGCGATGGCAAATGGAAAACCGTGTTTTTGTCTTTAGCCAAGAAAACCAAGGCACCCATTGTTCCGGTACATATTGGCGGCAAGAATTCCCCGCTGTTTTATGGCTTATCCAGCATTTATAAACCTTTCGGAACGATGATGCTAGTTAATGAAATGTTCAATAAGAAAGGTGGTGAGATTTTATTCCGTGTCGGCAAGCCGATTCCGTGGGAATCGATTGCGACAATGAATTTATCCAAAAAGACAGCGGCAAAGCTGATGCGAAAACAAGTCTATTTGCTTGAAAAAAAGAAGAAAAAAGAGCTATTTGGGTCAATTGAAAATATTATTCACCCTGTCCGTGTCAAGTTAATTCGCAGAGAATTGAAAGCATCGCAATTGATCGGAAAAACTCAAGATGGCAAGAATATTTACTTGTTCGACTATATGCCCAACTCCAGCGTGATGAGAGAAATTGGGAGACTGCGTGAATTATCGTTCCGCCAGGTGCAGGAAGGTACCGGCAACGCGCTAGATATTGATAGTTACGACCGTTATTATCGCCACCTGATTCTGTGGGACGAAGATGAGCTGGAAATTATTGGCTCTTACCGCATCGGTGAATCACAGAAAATCATTAAAATGCAAGGAGAAGCAGGCTTGTACACGCAGAGTTTGTTTGACTTTAGCCCGGACTTCACGCCTTATCTCGAGCAGGCGATCGAGTTGGGACGCAGTTTCATCCAACCCAGATATCAGGGGAAGCGTAGCTTGGATTACCTCTGGTACGGCATTGGTGCTTATCTGTATCAACACCCGGAGATTCGCTATCTGATTGGACCGGTTTCGATGAGTACTGCTCTGCCACAGCCTGCACAAAAAGTGATTGCCAGCTTTTACAAAGAGCTGTTTGGCAATGATAAACAGTTTGTGCTGCCTAAACTGCCATTTGAATTTGATGTGGTAGTTGATTTTATGCCATTCAGGCAGGTTGTGGATGAGACAGAGTATAAACAAGCCTATGCACGGCTCAAAGAGAAAACGGAAGAGCTGGGCGTGAAAGTTCCGGTTTTGTATAAGCAATACGTGGAGCTATGCGAACCGGGCGGTTGCGAATTTCTAGGGTTTAATATCGATCCAGAATTTTCAAATTGTGTGGATGCTTTAATTCTGGTACATGTTGATGCCATCAAGGAAAAGAAACATCAGCGCTATATCGAAAGTCATGCGAACGTCACGCAGAATCTGCGTTCTGCGTAGCATGCACAAGTTGTCTGAAAAAATGCTTGGCTGCGATTTCTTAACCTTCTTCTGAATATAGATGCTGGAGGAGGCTCGGAACAACCCATATAGATCTGATGTGTTGAATGCAACTAAGGTGTAATTCGCATACGCCAGAAAACAGCCAGCAAGCTACCAATCAATGAATGCATGAGCGCTGAAACTGCACCTACAACGGGTGTCAACAACAACATTGGAAAAGCCTGCTTAGCCAGTACGATAGCCAAACCGGAATTCTGCATGCCAACTTCAACTGAAATCGTGCGCGCAGTCTGTGAATGGAAACCTAATAGTTTTGCCAGGTGATAGCCAATAAAAAAACCACTGCCATGCAACAAAGCTGTAGCAAGTAGCAATTCAGCACCATGACTTAGAATGGATTCAGCATGAGCAGCAAACACAATAGCACAGATTACACACACACCCAGTACGGACAGCAAAGGTGCGATCGGCATCACGCCTTGCACCAGTCGGGGCACCCAGCGATTGAGCAGAACCCCGAGCACAACGGGCAGTATTACAACTTGCAGCGTTTGCTTGAATAGCAACCAACTATCCACCGGAACAAGTGCACCTGCAAATAATTGTGTGAGTAACGGCGTCAAGATGACTGCTGCCAGAGTGGAGCAAACCGTCATGACAACAGAAAGTGCCACGTCTGCCTTAGCGATATAAGTCACGAGATTTGAAGCTGTTCCGCCAGGGCAACAGCCTACCAAAATCAATCCAACCGCAAAATAATCGGGCAAACTGAGTGCATAAGCTATCCCAAAAGCCACCAAGGGCATAATGGAATACTGTGCCGCAAAACCAATAGCTACAGCTTTAGGAATACGGGCGATCCGGCGAAAATCTTCGAAGGTGAGTGTCAGCCCCATACACAGCATGACAAATGCCAGAATTAGCACTACGATGGAACCTTGATTCAAAAAAACAAACCACTCCGGCCAGATTAATGCAGTAGCGCACAGTAAAATCATCCAGAGCGGAAACAGTAGCGTTAGTTTCTGCAACACGCTAATATCGGATAAAATTCAGATTCAGGGTATATCTGTATACGCAAAGCAATGGCCAAGCATTCGTAGAGATTATGATTGATTCAGCAGATGTCATAAGCAACAAAATAAAGTGCAGTGGGTAACATTCCGACGACACTTTACATGAAATGGAGCTTAAAATCTTATTATTGTCTAACAATCAATATGCTAAGCGAACACTAAGATTAAAAAAGCGCCCGCGACGGAACTGACGGCTAATTTCGTCTCCTTGCATGATACGTACATCATCATCGAGTAAATTCTGCATGCTGATCTGTGTCGACAATCCTTTATATAAATTCTGACTAACGACAAAATCCAGTTGCTGAAAGGGCTGCTCATACTTGTCCGGCGCGGAAAGCACGCCGGCTGCCATGATCCGCTCGCTGGCAACGTTGTATAGAAGTGTTGCTTGTGTTTTCCATTTTGGATTGTCATATCCAATCTGGAAATTCACAATATGCTCAGAGTGTCCTTGCAACGACCTATTATTTGTCGTTTGGGCGATAAGATTCTGAGCAGTTAATTTAACATTGGATTGAGACCACGTGTAATTGCCACCTACATAAAAATTCTGCAACTGTGGATGTACAAAATCCAGTTTCTTTAATATCTCGAACTCAAATCCATAAACACTGGCTTTATCAGCATTCTGATAGGTATTCAAAGCTCCGGTGCCGGGTTGAGCGACCAATTCTATGGGGTTAGTTAAATCCTTCCAGAAAAAACCGGCAAATATATTTTCAGTCGGAGATAGGTAATATTCCCAGCGTAAATCCCAGTTGGTGATCGCAGTTTGTTTTAATAGAGGATTACCAACAGTTTCCTGATTAGTATTCATATCAAAAAAGGGAGCTGAGGATAATTCCCTAAAATCCGGTCGCGATAAAGTTTGACTAAACCCTGCCCGAAGTTGCTGCTTATCGGTAAGAAAAAAAGTGGTCACTACAGACGGTAGCATATCAATTCGATTTAATCGTGCTGTAGTAGGTTGATTTCTTAAAAACGTATTAACTTTCTGATCATTATCTTCCCAGCGTAACCCGCCAGTGACATTAATCCTGTCATAGGACAATAAGTCTAACTTACCATAATAAGCCAATAAATTCTGGGAAGCGGTATATTGATCACTTTTACGTGTTACGTCGCGCAGCTGAAATCCATTTGCACCAATATACTGCGGTAATAAAATACCTTCAACAGATGATTGTGAAGTAATGGCAGTATTAGAAGCATCAGGGCCAAATCTAAAGTAACTAAACCTTTGTGCACTTGCATCCCTACTTTTGGTTTGAGTAATAAATCCACTACTTAACGTTAATTTATGATTGGGTGCAAGTTGTAATGGCAATTTTCCATCCACCCGCCAGCTTTGATCTTTATCGATTAAATCTGCATACGTAGTGACGTTACTATCCGCTCTTTGAGAGAATATATAATTACCGGTCGCAGGACTTGCATCGTAGCGATAATCCCTCGTTTTAGGCTCATCCCTGTTGGCAGTAGCATCGGTATATAACCAATTGATAGAGAAATCTTTCAACCAATCAAATCGATGCTCGCCGCCAAATTGGTTCGTCAATAATTGATTAGAGAAGAATCTCAGTCTCGTCCTCCGAACCTCAGTCGTTTCCGCATCAACGAAACCCTGAGAAATCCTTGCTTCATCAATTGATTGACGCAGAAACATTGTCTTGGCAAATAATCGATGAGTATCTTTGTATTCAAGCTCGGTCGCCGCATAACCCGTTACGGCTACTTCACGCAACGATCGCTGCACATCCAAGTCTTGAGTCTCAATCAATCTAGCAGAAGCAAATTCACGATTGATTTCATTTTGCCTTCTGAATTCCTGCTTCCAACCCGCCGCGGTAATATAGCCTAACCTGAAGTCACCAAAAGAAAAGCTATCTCCCATGGATGCCTGAAAGCCGGTATCGGGTCCTTGTTTATTCCTGTTAACATCCCATACCCCTGATAAATCCTCACCAAGTCCCTCAAGTTGTTCAGGAGTAACGCCATTTGGATTGAACACAGATGCTGGTTGTAAATTTCCATTTTGAGTTGCATTTACAAGTGAATCCGGTAATGCACGCGCACCATCGTCATAACTGGTAAAATCAGTTGTCCCTCCCTTGTACGTCAAACCATCACGAAAGGTGGTATTGTCATTAATGCCCGTCTGCAAATTGAGATTGAAAAAGAATGCATCGGGAATACCGCGAGTTCGTAACTCCACTGTTCCCCCGGCAAACTCTGCCGGACGATCTGGAGAGTAGGTTTTTTGAACCAATACACTCTCGAGAATGTTGGTCGGAAAAAGATCCAATGGCACCACACGCCGTGTTGGATCCGGACTAGGGACTGCCGCACCATTCACCAATGTAGTTGAGAATCGCTCACCTAACCCACGGATAAAAATAAACTGACCGCCTACCAGAGTGAGTCCTGATGCTCTTCGTAACGCACTGGCAGCATCACCATCGCCCGCCCGGCTAAATTGTTCAGCACCCAGTACAGTAGAAACGGATGTTGCAGCTCGTTGCTCTTCCATTACCGAAGCAACAGTACCTGCCAGATGAGGTTCCAGAACCACATATTCAGCCAATTCAACCCCTGCAGGAGTAAGTTTGAAGCTTAGCTCAGTGGTTTTTTCGTCAGTGATTTTGACATCATCTTGCGTTTGGCTACTATACGCGCTATGTAACAAAGAGATACTGTAGCTACCTGCCGGGACAGTCGCAGTTACCCGGCCTTGTTCATCTGTTCTTAACTTCTGAGTGGATCCGCTCAGAAAAACTTGCACATCCTTGAGCGGTTTTTGCGTCTCTGCAGATATCACCTGCACAGCAATAGCACCTTCTCCCTGATCTTGGGGTTTACTTGCTGTTGCATCAACACCCGCCATCGTTCCTGTAACTGAACTTTCAACATTCAATAGTGGCTTCTTTTTCCCAGCATAGAATGTAATAAGAATTTGCACATTTTCAGCTGGATCCAAAGGCAAGTCGAAAGTGAATTTCTGATCCTGCGTTTGAATAGTAAACTGATAAAATCCGGGCGGTAATTTTCCGGCAATACTCCCGTTGGCATTGGTTCTTAACGGTGAATCCGTATCCGCAAGCCAATTGTAAGTTGATGGCGTGGCTTCAAATATTAAGGCTGCATTGGATTTATCATACGATTCACTGGTAATCAATAGCTCTGCATTTTCAATAGGTAATCCATTCTGAAATAAATGAACAGAAAACTCAGCTTTCTCGGCATTTCCCCAGGCAAAAGTGCTGATTACAGTAATCGCGAATAAGCTGCAAAAGCAGAAGATTTTTTTAAAATTTATATTCATTTGGCGTATCAAGCCCCCTCTCCACTTACAGCACACTGGTTCATGGAGAAAATTCTTTAATTATTAAATGACGGAAAAAGCTGTCTCGAGCGGATATTAAGGTGGCATAGTCAGCGGATGCATCAGGCACATTGCCATGGTTCGTTTTTACATACTTCCATCAAACGCCGAAGTTCAGTGGCTTTGCGAAAAAGCTCGGGGCTCTTGAGATGCTCCAAATGTTTATTGACTTCAGGAAAACGGCGGCTTGAGAAAAACGCATAAGCCAATGCATAGCGCACGTCCTGATCCTCCAATAAACCGTTACGATACAAGCTGGATTCCATATTCGCGGCGCGCTCGAATTGCTTTAATGCCAGTAAAATCGATAATCGTTGTTTCAATTTCACCTTTTGATCACTAATGCTTTCATTAAGTGTCAATGCCTTGTGCAAGCGACCTGCACGCCGATAAATTTCAGCAGCTTCAGCCTGCAAATTAGGATTCGATAACGCGGCCTGTTCAAGGATAAATGCCGCAGAATTCAAATACCCTTGATCAAGATAGGTATGCGCCAGCAGTTTCGCCACCATTTCTTCATGCGGGTATTGCAAGCGTGCAACTTCCAGGATATTGATGGCTTCCTTATATTCCCGGCTCAAACGCAACGCATTACCGAATGCGACATAATCCGCTGCGGTTGCGTTAGAGCGCTTAAAATATTCCCGACCTAGCCTGATCGCCTCCTGATAGAGTCCCAGCTCGACAAAATAAAATACCTTGCGCTTGAGAAAGCGGAAATCGGATGGAAAAGCTCGTTGCCCTTCATTCAGGGTGTTGATCGCCGCTGTGGCTTGTTGCAAATGCCAATAGGATTCCGCTTTCATGCTGATTAAAACCGCATCTTTATTAATCAGCGCACCTGCTTTTTCAATGGCACCAATGGTATTTTTGTAATCTTTAACCCCGAAGTAAGCTTGTGCCAAATAGATAAAAATCGAGGGATCTTTTTGCCCATTCTTGACTGCCAGTTGCAAGCTGTCTTTAGCTGCCTCAAGGTCGTTCAGTCCCAGATACGATAAACCTTGCAATGTATAGAATCTAGACAGGTCGGTTTTTTTATTTCCTAGATCGACACTTTGCAGAGCCAGCAAAGCACGGTCATGATGACCGTCTTTAAGCATCACGGCAGCCAATTCAATAAAATCGGTTGGCTGTGTCTTATTATCGTTCGCTCCAACGGAGTGAGCGTAACAACTCAGCACGATAGCGGCACAGATCAGACAATGGAACTGCCAGATCCAACGATTTTTCATATCAACTGTCAAGATAAATCAAAGCGAATTTTTTGTTTGGCCCAGACACGAACGATGTCACCTTTGTACTTAGCCGGTTCAAATTGCCAGGCACGAATACCTTGCAGCGCTGCCGCATCAAAAATTCCGGATGGACTGGATTCCAGCACTTGTACCTGATTGACAGAACCATCAGTTTCAACCAATACCGACAGAACAACATAACCCTTGACGCCATTCCTTTTGGCTGTCGGTGGGTATTTGAACGCCCCTCGCGCAATCGGCTTGGGTGGAATATCCACCAAATCGGCTGTCATAACAGCATTACCGGTTTTCCCGAGCAAACTATCGTCAATGTCGCGTTGCCCGTTATCCAAACCCAGCGAGCCCAGATCTATGCCGGAAAGTGCAGTATCCAACCCTTTGAAAGGCGTGGGTGCTTGTGGGCGAGATACTTGTCTTTTGGGCTCCACTTTCTTAATTTCTTTCTTAGGTTCTTGTTTGATCTCCCGCGTCATGGAAATTTCTGTCACTTCCTGAGGTGGTGTTCTTTCAATCTTTCCCATGTAGTGATTTAATATCACGATCAACCCAAACACGAACACCAGGCCAAATAACATTGACACGACTCCAGCCAAATGTTGTTTCATATTAATTGTTCTCATTTCCTCTACCCCGCTTCTTTTTTAGTTGCAATACCAACGCTTTCGGCCCCTGCCAAACGCGCCTGATCCACTACTTCTACTAATCTTCCCGCCGGTACACCTTCATCCGTTACTACCAGAACAATTTTGTTGGAGGCAGTACTTAGCGCATCACGTAACTTGCTCTGTATCAACCACAACCGCACGGGTTCGCCATCCATATAGGTATCTCCGTTGCGATCAATAAATAAACGAATCGCCTTGCTCGATGCTGCTACGGCGCTATTAGCCTTGGGCCGCTCTAGTTCCAGCTTCATATCTTTAACAAAAGTTGTTGTCACCATAAAAAAGATCAATAAGATAAAAACGATATCGATCAGTGGCGCCATATCGATGGTGGCTTCGACTTCGGCAGATTCTTGGTTTCTCATCATGAAAGACTCTTGGTTGGGTGATGACTATGGATTTGGTGACACAGCAAATCTTTGGCTTGTGAAAGATCCAACTCTATTTGGTGCTGTTTTCGGTTCAGGATGCTGTGTGCCAACAAACCGGGAATGGCAACTGTAAGACCCATCTGGGTAGTAAACAGAGCCTGTGAAATACCACCCGCAATACCCCCGGATTGGGAATACAACGTCATTGTTGCCAATGAATCAAATGTTTCGATCATCCCAATCACAGTTCCCAATAAACCCAACAACGGGGAAATTATGATAACAATACGCACCAAAACAGAAAATTTGCGGATCTCTCTTTCATATTCATAAAAAGCCGCATCCAAATGACGCCGCAGATTTTTCACACCTTTTTTTTGCAACCGAACGCCTTGCTTAATAGCCTGAGCAACGATACTTCTGGCCGGTTTATCATCATGCTGTTGGTAATATTTCAACAAGTCGCGCACGCCGATCCTTTTAGGCGATTTCATCACCCAAAATCGATAACCTAGGCCATACCAAAGCAACAAAATACACAGCACTAAAGGAGGCATCACAACCCCACCCGCAGCAAGCAATTGTTTTATGATCAAAATGTATTCCGACAAATCCATTTCAAGTATTACCTAAAGCCAGAGCAGTCTCGTCTACGGTGGGTACATTCACTTCATCGATATCAAGCCCGCCACCCAAAAAAACATTGATGATTCTGAGTGCTGAATGCTCCATATCACGTTTAATATTTTTGGCCCAGGAGGACAGCAATGAACCCAGCATTAATATTGGAATTGCTACGATCAAGCCCAGTTGCGTTGTTACCAAGGCAATTGAAATACCGTCCGACAACAACTTAGGATCACCAGTACCAAATTCGGTAATCATGTCAAAGGTTTCGATCATGCCAGTTACCGTACCCAACAAACCCAGCAAGGGCGCCACGGAGGCGATCACCAATATCGCCGCACCAAAACGATCTAATGGACCGGATTCTTGCAGGATGGCTTCGTATACAATGCCTTCCATGTGATCCCGGTCATCTTTCAAATGCCGCAGGGTATAGTGCAACACGCGCCCGATCGCGGATGAATTGTCTTCGCAGCTTTTCTTGGCAACCTCCAGATCGCCGGAAGCTAACTGACCAATAATTTGTTCCGTCAATTGCTGGTTATTAGAGCTATTTGTTCGTAACAACTTCGCTCTGATCAGAACCAACAAGACCGCAACACCACCTAGCATCACAATGATCCAACCAATTGGGCCACCAGAATCGATAATGCCTATGATGTTTTTTTCAGGAGATTCATCAATTGCACTGGTGCGTGATTCAAATAAATACAACTGCAAAACATCTGGTTGTTCGTTTTTGCTCAAAGTGACCGCGTTCTCAGCACCCGCATTTTTCCAAACCTTGAACTCGCCGCCACCCGCGGGTACCAAACTTCCGCCACCGTCGTTACTGATGCCATAGGCTGCAATATTACCCAGATGAATTAATGATCCTTCAACCTGCTTACCACTGGTTAGGAAAAAATGTCCCGCTTTTGTCTGAATTGCACCGAGATTTTGGAGCAAAGACAATGCTTGCTTAAACAAAAAATCAACCTTGATTGGATCATTATCCCTAGCTTCTTTCATCGCTTCGGGCATTTCTATGCCATGATTCTTCAAGGTTGCTTCTGCTTGCAAATAAGTTGTTTCCAGAGCATCGTTACGTTCGACAACCGCAGCCTCCTTGTGCTCCGACTCGTTAAGTTGTGCACTTAGCTGATCAATTTTGGCCGAACGTTCAACTGAGCTGCGTTCAAGTGCATGGACTTTCCCACTCAGTGCCTGCTCTTCCCGATTGGCACTGACTTGATAGGTTCTCAAGCGCTCAGTCAATTCGCGTTTCTGTGCCTCCAGAAAAGCATATTCACGCTTATAAGCCGTCTCCAAGCTAACGGTATTTTGCTTGGCTGAATTTTGTGATTTGGCAGAAGCCGATTCAGGTTTTCTTTCAGGAACTGAAGCCGATACGTTCTCGGCGGCTCCAGCTTCTTTCTGATCTTGCGCGAAAACTGAACTGGATGAGACTATTAACAGTGTCAGAATGGATAATATTATTTTCATTTTTTCAACGGATTTGGTAATTCAAAATAACCTTGGCGAATTTGCTTCTTCAATGAATCAAATAAATTTCTAATTCGCTCCCTATCACTGGCGTTATCCATGATTTCAAACTGCCAACCACCTTGTGCCAGCTTTTTAGCCATTCCGCTTTGGTTATCCTTGGTTTGGAAGAAAAGAAATACCGTACCCAGTTTTGCGATATCCACCAGCACTTTTTCTCCATTGAGCATTATTGTTTGCTGGTAAATGCCATTTTCTTTACTCAATCGAATTTCATCCTCAATCAATGACCAAGTTTGGTTGACTGCTTTATTGGGATCTATTTGCTGATTGATCAAATTATTTTCCAGATCACTAATAGCCTTGACACGATCATCCACTTTGAATGGAAATCCAGTTTGGATATGCAGCCTATAATCACCCAGCGCCGTCAGCAGAACTGGCTTCAGACTCTCACCTGATTGCTCTGCCTGTTTCGCTACAACACCCAATTTCTCGATGGAATGTTGCAGCTTCTCAATACTCAGTTTTTGCCGTCGTTCTTCAACGCTCAAGTCTGCCAGCTGCGAATTAAGCGCAGTCATTCTGCTGCCATGTCTCTCCTTATCAAGATCCAACTGCGTCTGCAGCGTTTCGACCTCGCCGCGAATTTTGGCCAATGATTTAGCCAAGTTTTCCAGGCTACTCCCCATCGCTACTGGAGTAGTTAACAGCAAGATCAACAAGCTGGAGATTGAAGCTATTTTTTTTGAAAAATGGATATGCATAAATTCCTCATCAACAATGCTCATGCATACTACAAGTTGAATATTTCACTTTCATGACAGTTCGATGTCATTTAATCAATTCCTATTAGGATCAATCAAAATTGTTTTGATCAGTGCGTCAACCTAAGTGCTAGAGCAACCCAATCTTTTGCGATGTCATACATCTTTCATATTGCTTCACTAAGATAAGCATTTATGTCACTCAATACAGGAATCGCAGAATGCTTAATCCCAAGATAATAAAAAGAAGTGGTGCATTTCAGTTAACTAATACCGATTGGCACATACGTGCGATTCAGTTGATTGTGGGCGTCCTGATGCTTGCACTCTATTTATGGATAGGTGCGGGCATTTTGAATTTAATATTGAGTCTGCTTGATATTGTAAAAAATGGATGGGCACATGTTGCCGAGCGCATCATTGTAGATATCGTGCTGATCCTCGCATTACTGGAACTGATACGTATCTTGCATTCCTACTTGGCTCTCGGGCGTGTAAAAGTAACTTTTATTCTGGATGTCGCACTGGTCGTGTTGATCGGGGAATTGATCGGACTTTGGTATAAAGAGTACACCTTGCTGGAAGTGGGTCTTCATATTGCTGCCATTACAATACTGACCTTACTGCGGATTGTTTCTATTCGTTTTTCACCCGATGCGGTTGATTCACTTGATTGAAATCGCGTGCATCAATCAATTTTTTATGAGATATATTTATGACATTCATCAGATTGTCATAAATATGTCATGCTTTATTAATATTATTACAACATCTATTAGCTGATAGTGAATATCAATGGAGTAGTTGATGGCTGTAACAATACTAATTGTCGAAGATGAACTTGCAATTCAGGAATTGATCGCGCTTAATTTAAAGAAAGCCGGTCATATGGTTTTATGTGCGAGTGATGCTGCACACGCAAAACTTTTGATTAACAATGTGCTGCCTGATCTGGTGTTGCTTGATTGGATGTTGCCTGATATCACCGGCTTAGAGTTTGCCCGAAATTTGCGCCGTGAGGAACGCACCAAAACCATTCCGATCATCATGTTGACAGCCCGGATTCAAGAGAACGACAAAATTGCCGGTCTGGAAGCGGGAGCAGATGATTACATTACTAAACCATTCTCACCCCGTGAGTTACTTGCGCGGATTAAGGCGGTGCTGCGTCGTCGTTTACCCGAGATGTCCGATGAAATTATCGAGATTGGTGGGTTGAAGCTGGACCCTACCACGCACAGAGTGCATGTGTTCTCCGAGTATGATTCTACAAAGCTCACAGAAATCATACTAGGACCAACAGAATTTCGCTTACTGCACTTTCTGATGGCGTACAAGGAACGCGTACATACGCGTGCCCAATTGCTTGATCGTGTCTGGGGTGATCATGTTTTTATCGAGGACCGTACCGTCGATGTGCATATCCGCAGGCTGCGAAAAATTCTTGAAATGGTAGGTAAAGAGAATCTAGTACAAACCGTGCGGGGAACTGGTTACCGGTTCTCTGTCGAACGCAGCGAAGAAAGTATAGGATAAAACCGAGAAGGTAGGTCAATTGCAAAATGCAGTAGTTGTAACCCGATCTGATGCCCATTGCGTCAAACCGGGTAACTGTCAGATCAAGACCAGCACAGATTAAATTACCACAATATCCGCATGTGTCATGCCCAATCCAACACCAATCATAGCTATCTGCTCCGCAGCGCCAGCGCCATTGGCATCCGCATCATAGAGCAATGCACCTGTCGTCTTGTTATAAATGATAAAATCATTCGCATCCGACGCTTGCGCACCAATCTTAAACTGACTGGCAGCTAACGTGCCTGTCGTTGTTAATGCCGTAAAAACTCCATTTTCTAATTGGATAGTGTCATTGACTACATCATAGTCAGTGATTTTATCAGCGTGACCAATTGTCGTAAATTTGAAAATATCGTTACCGACCCCACCGGTTAATACATTATTACCCGCTTTTCCATCGAGCGTATCGTTACCTGCCCCCCCTTTTAGGGCGTTATCACCAGCATTCCCCTTCAGAGTATCGTGATACTTGCTTCCCTCCACGTTCTCAATTGCTTGCAGGAAGTCGTTGCCTGCACCTCCAGTGGCAGTACCGGCAGCAAGATTGACTGTCACAGATGAAGCGGCATCATTGTAACTGGCCCAGTCACTATCTTTGCCTCCAATTAAGGTATCGTCGCCTAGCCCCCCCATTAGCCAATCATCACCTTCGCCCCCCTCCAAAGTGTTATGACCTGCATCACCAATCAGCTTATCGTTATTGGAACCACCAGTAACACCTTCTATTCCACTAAGCGTATCGTTACCGTCGCCTCCAGAAGCGGTGCCCGCAGCAAGATTGACTATTACGCTTGAAGATACTGCAGAGTAATCTGCCCAGTCAAAACCCTTTCCATCGCCACCTGTCAATATATCATTGCCAAATCCGCCGCTCAGCAGATCGCTGCCATCGCCACCCACTAATGTATCGTTACCATTCTCCCCTAACAGGTAATCATCGCCTGATCCGCCATTTAATGCATCATTTCCAATTCCGCCGACCAGCACATCAGAACCATCACCTCCTATTAGCGAATCACTACCTGCGTCACCCAACAGAAAATCGTCACCTGATCCGCCCACTAACGTATCTTTACCATCAAAACCTACCAAGAAGTTATTATTATTATCACCTATTAAAGTATCGTCATAGAAGCTACCCCAAATATCTTCAATTCCTTTAAGTATGTCGCTACCATCCCCTCCTGAAGCAGTTCCATTAGCAAGATTTACCACCACTGCTGATGATGCGCCAGAATAATACGCGCTATCACGGCCCCATCCATTCCCTCCTGTCAATATATCGCTGCCCAATCCTCCGATCAGTGTATCGTTGCCTTCACCTCCTACCAAAGAGTCATTGCCCTCACCACCGTAAAAATAATTGTCAAAATTTCCACCCAGTAACGAATCATTGCCACTACCGCCATCCAATACATTAGAACCACCATCACCGCCGATTAACGTATCATTACCATTGCCACCGGACAACGTGCCGCCACCACCATTAGCGCCGATTAATGTATCGTTGAAATTACTACCAATTACTGATTCAATTCCATTCAAAACATCATTTCCATCTCCTCCAGAGGTAACGCCAGTGACCAGATTAACTGTCACCTTTGCTGATGCATCAGAGTAATCAGCTGTATCAAGACCATCTCCACCTATTAACGTATCATTACCTTTATTGCCTTTCAATGTGTTGCTATTCGCATCACCTATCAAAATATCGTTATGACTGCTACCACTAATATTCTCAATTCCTAACAGCGTATCATTGCCGTCTCCCCCCGAAGCTGTGCCCGCAACAAGATTGACTGTCACAGCTGAAGGCGCATGTGTGTATAAAGCCCAATCAGTACCCTTACCATCTCCACCTATTAATACATCGTTCCCTAGCTTACCTGTTAAATCATCAGAATCATCATCCAAGCCAATCAGAGTATCGTTTCCATTTGTGCCAATATAACTAGCCATGGTATTTCCTTTAAGTTAATGGTATTACAAAATACTTTCGCGCGTAATTTTGTTCGTGAAACACTTCAACATTCTGTCTGTAGCTAAGAAGTATCCATAAGATCACTCCCTTTAATTTGCATTGCAATCAGTAGTTCAAACATTTTGCAGCGTAATATCTCGTCCAAGTAAGCGTTTCGACACACGTGCGATGACTGGATTTGCACGGAAACTATCTTCCACTAATCCATTTTCATAGCAATCCAACCACACGCGTGATTTAGGATCGCGCAAATGATGCCGACGCAATCCTTCACGGACAAATCCTATGGCTTCGGTGCTTTTTTGCGAATGGGGGTTGTTTGTCAGAACTAATGAAGTTAATTTATGCAATCCAATTAGATTAAATGCAAAATCAAGGATTAGCAGCATAGTAACGCCGGAAACTCGCTGTCGATCTTCGCTATCTGGTATTCCAATGAGTAATTCTGCGCGCCGATGAGCAATTTGAATATCTACTAAGCTCGCAAGCCCAATCGGCTTCAAGCAACTGTTATTTGAAGATGCTTGGAGTTGATCAGCACACTCTTCTTTTTTGATGATCCGATGCATAGTTCTCGACTGAGCGACTGGAAATTCATTATTTCTGAGCGCAATAAGGATCGATTCAGTGCTTTGTTTTTTACGACCCATCGGCAGAAGTTGTTCCATAAACTCTTCATTCGCATAACATCGCTGCAAGAATGGAAAATCACTCTCATCGGGCATCGACAAATGAATCTTGTTGCATGCAATAAGAGAATTCCATCGCTGATCAACAATAAATAATCTATCCAATAACACTGAGTGATCTGGGAAATTGGCCAATCCTTGAATGATGAAATCGCGAGCATGTCCGAAATTCTTTTGCCGAAATTGGTCATCTACTAAATTAATCCAATAAATTGGATTCGAATTAACAAACGCCTCAGTAGAATTTTTTTCACTAAGTTCTGACATGATCGGACTCACTTTGAGAGTTATCTATTATAACAACAGGACATTTTTGCGAAATGAATGAGGAATATTTAAAACTTTGTTATCCAGCATTTCTAATAACCCACATGGATTGTCAAGTATATTAAAAATATTATCATTATAACACTGACAGTTAGGCTATATATTTAAAGTAAAATATGCTGTGACAGAAGTCACAATTATGCCAAAATAACGGAGGTGTAATCAGCGATTTCAAAATGTGAGTTTTCTCACAGCTTTATGATTTTAAGGCCTATATAGTTTTATTAGAAACAATTAGGTTATTAATCTTCTCTGTTACACAGTTGATTAAATTTCTAAAATCTGGCTATTTCTCCATTCTATATTGTATAAATTAAGTAAGTAAATTCAATCTTGATGAGATGCGCTTTACCTGAAATTTAGTTTTATTTATCTATAAAATAAGGAACAAAAATGAGAAAAATCAGGCTTCTTCAGCAAGCTTCAGTGGTTATATTGTTGTTATTTATTATTGCCACGAGTAATGCTGCAACTCCCAGTGTCAGCAAAATAGAGCAGAAAGGCAAGGTAACTGTTTTAACAGTCTCATCGACTAATTTACAGCCTCAAGTGGCTCTCATTAATTTTGCTGGTGCACACACGATGAAAATGCCGGAGCCGCTAAATATGGTACCGGAACCCTCGGATATTTCTCGCAATGCAAAACAAGCCTTTAAAGGAACACCTGGTTTTTCCGCAGGCAGGACGGGAAGCGGACAAGAAAACCCCATGTCAATTCCCTTATCAAATTCAATCGACGTGAATGATGGCATCTCGACGCAAGAATATGGCTCATTCAATCACCCATTTACGACATCACGTGTTGAAGCCAAAAAAGGACGCGCGTCTAAGGAATATCCTTTCAGCGCATCCGGCAAGCTATATTTCAATATAGGCGCCAGCACTTTCGTTTGTTCAGCATCTTTAATCAAGACGGGAATTATTGTAACGGCTGCTCATTGCGTGGCAGGCTACGGTACCAGTGCTTTTTATAGCAACTGGGTATATGTGTACCTGCTTTGACTGACAGATTCACTCCTAATGCGCCTTATGGAATATATGGAGTCACAGGTGCGGCGGTAATGACATCATGGATTAATGGAACGGATGGATGTAATGTAGTTTGGTAAGCGTCCAGCGCCACCATCTATCAATTATTTTTTCTCAGCATTTCCATAAATTCAGGTGGTAACGGTAGCAACTCGTCAATTCGACTGTTAGGCCACGTGGGTAATTTTATGAGCGTATCTTTGAGCCAATCAGATGAGTTCAGACCGTTGAGTTGAGCAGTGCC
>NZ_JALHQJ010000052.1 GCF_022842015.1 Nitrosomonas sp.
CAGGTTGAGCATTCAGCGTTGATATCAACGCTCATGCCCTTCCACTTTATAGCTTGATGATTATAGCGAAATTAACCTGGATTGTAGTCACACGCGCAATAAATTTCTTATTGCTTTGAAATATCCGCACGCAAATCGGTGAAATGAACCAGGAATGGCTAGCAGCCAAGATTAGTAGCCTATGCGGCAGGTGACCCGCATTAGCGGTAGCAAAAATTAAACCCGTAAAGATTAAGTCAAGACTATCAAGAAAATAGAAAATAGCCTTATAGCCAAAAGGCAGAAATCAACGAATCAAGGCTGCTTTCGTAAGCAGATGGAAGTGTTGTTTGATCGAACTCTGGTGGTTCAAGACCCGCCATTGCAGTTACCAGATTCTCAACTTGGCTATGCGACAACACCAAACCTCCAGCAGTTTTAAACTGCTCGACATGAGTATCCGAACTCTGGTACCAATCCTTGATTACCAGTTTATCCTGGGTACCGATGATACTGACTTCAAGGTTATTGCCAACATGCTGAAACCAAATCTGTTCTGGATTGACATCTGGCATAAATTTAATCATATCTAATGTATCAGCAGTGGAATTACCCTCGACGACAATATCCTTTCCATATCCTCGACCAAAAAAATAAGTATCATTGCCTGTCCCGCCAATCAACAGATCTTTGCCGACCCCACCATCCAAAGAATCGTCGCCGGTATCGCCCAACAAAGTATCCGCACCGCCATTCCCCAACAAAATATCATCCCCAGCTCGACCCCATATAAAATTAGCAGACGCGCCTCCGGCAATTTGATTGGCAGCCGCATTACCGATACCAAAAATCGCTGCAACACCTGACAAAGTTAGATTCTCCAAGTTAGAATCGAGCGTATACGAAACTGACGACACTACCGTATCGCTGCCGTTATTAGAAATTTCAACGACAACATCTCCAAAACTGTTCACCCAATAAGTGTCGTCACCTGCACCCCCGTCCATCGTATCGATTCCACTCCCACCATCGAGCCAATCATTCCCTGCATTACCGTTTAAAACATCGTTACCCGCCAAGCCATTAAGGGTGTCATTTCCATTACCTCCATTGAGCGTATCCGCACCCGATGTGCCATTGACCGTCATATTCGGGCTACTGACATTGATATCAAAACTATCAGAAACTGTCAGATTACCGGTGTCTTTTGCTGTCACAATCACGCTGAATTTACCTGAGGTATTAGGTGTGCCACTGAACGTACGTGTTGCCGCATCAAAACTGAGCCATAACGGCAAAGGGTTTCCATCTGGCAGTATCGCACTGTAAATAAGCGCATCGCCATCCGGATCGATAAATGCGCTGAGATTTATTGCGTAGCTCAAGCTCTCACCTGTAACAGCCGCTCGATCTGAGAATTTACAATTAATACGGAAATTAATCTTATATTAAATAATAAGTTAAGCACCACATTCCTTACAATGCAAAAAAAGAATGTAGTAATTCTGCCTCGTTTATATCGGAATTTTCCGATTGACTCATAACATTTAATAAATCAAGATGCGAACCAATTTAGTTTTGATTAAATATATAAATTTAAAGCAGCTTAAATACGATTTATAGACAATTAAATGAAACCAAATGCAGTGTAGCCTGATTTGGCAGCTTTAAAACCTATCTCCATTCAATCTAACATTGATTGACCGAAATCGACCCAAAGGGGCCACTCGCCCCATATCTCCAAATGACAATATACCTACGGAAAGCGGACAGTCGGTTCCGATCGATTATCACCGTTTTTGACAATTGAGCCAGCTTTCAGTACATTCAATTCTCACGGAAAGGGTGGTTTATTTTCTATACCCTGCTGCTCAAATCAAGAAACTGACCCTGCACGGAGGCGAGGTCAGGCCTTACATTTGACATTCTGATACATGTGTAGGGTCCGGTCGTCTTTCGTTTTGACTTTTTTGAATTACGGTGACAGCTTACTAAACACCAAACTGTCACCGTAACTGTAGTTCGCTAAAAATACCAGAAAACAATTTAACCGGGTTTTACGGACTCTGTAAAACCCGGTTAACAGAGAGTCTGTAGAATTCACTGTTAGTTGTAAGATTGCCCCAGAATTTGAAATGGAATACGAATGAATAATAGAAAAGAAATAAATGAAGTATTTACTCCGAGAAAAAGTGATGTAAATGCTGAAATGTATGTGCAAAGACCGGCTCACGAGAAAAGTTTATCTAGAGCCCTAAAAAGAGATTCGCATACATTAGTTTTCGGTGAAAGTGGAAACGGAAAGTCATGGCTATACAAAAAGGTTCTCGAGGCAGAGGGTATTAATTACGTTGTTGCAAACTGTGCAAACGCATCTCGAATTGGTTCCATAACACAAGAGATATGCAAAGCTATCGTAAGCCCTGGAACAGTTAATAAGCTTGGGTTTAGTGAAGAGAAGGCAGCAGAGATTAACGCATGTTTTGCAAAAGGTGGCCTCAAGCATACCGGAAACTATGAAATAGAAGATGATGAGCCTCTGCTTAGAGCCTTTAAAATATTCAACGAAGCCAATTCATCCAAGAAAATAGTAGTTCTTGATAATTTAGAGTCTATATTTTTATCTTCCAGCTTAATGAATGAACTGGCTGATATCGTAATATTATTAGATGATTCTCGATATTCTGAGTGCAATATTAATATTTTGATTGTAGGTATTCCAAACGGAGTACTCCAATATTTTAGTCAAACCAAAAATGTAGAGTCCGTTGCAAATAGAATCTTAGAAATTCAAAAAGTAGATGGCCTAGATTCCGGTCAAGTTATGGAAATAATTAGAAAAGGGTTCGCTCAGCTTCAAATACCCATTACTGGAAATACTCTAATTTCTCTCTCTGATCATGTTCATGATATTACTCTTGGTATCGCTCAGCGAGTTCATGAGTACTGTGAAGCATTAGCTTACGAAATTGGAGAGAATAAATGGGTTTACGATAAGGCTCTATTAAATACAGCTGATCAACAATGGCTTATGCAGGGTCTGCGGCAATGCTATCAGGTTGTGGAAAGCAACCTTAATAGTCGGGCAACCGCTGTTGCAAGAAGAAATCAAGTTATTTACTGTCTTGCTAAAATAACTGTTCATCAATTTGAGTCATCTGATATAGACGCGCTTATTCGCAAAGAATTCCCGACAACAGTTCCTGCTACTAATATGGGGCTGGGGTCTATACTCACTGATCTCTCGAGTGGAGATACCCCGCTCATTGTAAAAAATGATAAGGCAAATACATATAGCGTTAAAGATCCTAGATACTTGATGTGCATAAAAATCATGCTGTATAAAGATTCTTCAGCAGAGCAAGTAGTCAAGAAAAAGTTCTCCCGCTAAAACAACTAACAGGCGCGTGTTATCGGACTGGTTTTCCGCTGCGCTTCAAACCAGCCGCAAATGCGGACGTTGTGCCTCAAAAGGACGTACATGATTGCCGAAATTGAAAAAGCATTGACCGAAGGCTTCGAGCGCGATTTGTTTGCGGCGTCACAGAAAAACCTCAGCGACAAATCTAACCCTTTGCGCTTAAATAATTATTCATACGCAATGCGCGAGCTTACAAGACATATTCTGCATCGATTAGCACCTGATGAATATGTACTTAAATGTGATTGGTATAAGAATGAAACCGATAAAGACAATGGAATAACTAGAAAGCAAAGGGCATATTATGCTGTTCAGGGCGGACTACATGATTCATATATGCAAAATACTCTTGGCTTAGAAGTCGAGGATATCCATAAGAATCTGGTTAAAGCTATAAACAATTTGAGCAAGTTTACGCATATTGAACCCAAAGTATTTGGTTTACTTGACGTCGATGTTGATGCATTGGTCAATGAGACAACAGAGGCGGTCAGTGGATTTCTCGCAACCATCAGTGATTGCAGAAGGCTAATTATTGATAGTTTATGTGAGCAAATTGACTCGGCTGTCATTGATGAAACACTCCGAGAAACCATTCTAGCTATAGATGAATTAGCTACCCATCATTTGATTAATGAGGTTTATACGGATAAAGTAGAAATATATGATATAAATCATGAGGTTATCATGTTCCGCGTGAATGGGTTAATTGGTTGTGAGCTTCAGTGGGGTTCTAATTCTGACCTAAGACGAGGTGATGGAGCTGTGCTGCCACAATCATACCCATTTACGTGTGAACTGATTAGCCCTGTACATGAACCGGAAGCAGTTGAGAGTATTGAAGAGTCACTGGGTGTAGATACCAGTTCCTGGACTGATGTAAGGTATGGGCAAGATGAACAGGCATAATCGGGTAGCCGAGGATCTCTAACCCTCAGCCCCCACAACACCCTGCATGCGGCTCCGCACAGGGCGTTTCACTTAGAATGGTGAAGCTTGATCCATCCATCGAGTAACGCATAAAGCCCCTGAGATTTCAGATAAGCATTGGATGATGCCTACTGTATTCTTGGAGTTTTCGAACTACGCCATGGGCCTTTGCTGGTAATGCCACACTCAACCGCTGAATGACCGCTTTTCAAGGTTGACCAGCCATTCACTGGAAACTGGTGACCGTCTGTTGATGGCCGCCAGCGGACTTTTCAATGATGATGATTTTCAGTCATTGAAGAAACCCGGCTACTTTTCGAGTTTGATGGTTCTTATTTCATCCAGCATAGCGCAATGATTCAGATAATCGATGGCGATGGGAGACACAATATGGTTGTGTACCAACCGCAGGGAGGGGTAAGAATAAACATCCAGGCTTCTTGCCTGTTGAATTTGCTGCTGCAATTCACTTTCTATCGCAGGATTCCTCAAATCTTCGATAAAAATATGCGCGTCCAATCCGATCTCGTGGGCGCACGCTTGCAAAGTTTCTGGTAGTGATGGATTCTTCGCTTGTTGATAATATGCAGTCTGTATAGCACGTATCATTTCCGCCTCAGCATTCGCGCGTTGTTTTTTGGCTGCCAGAACAGCCCTGCAGGACGGATAGGTTGAACGAATAGGTGTGTTATGCGACCAGAAATCCCAATTGAAGCGCACCCCAGGAACAGTTTGCTCGATGCGTTGCCATGCCTGCTGCACCATTTTTTGCGTTGCGAGCGGCATCGGTTCGGTGGCATCCGGTGCGAGTCCGCCCGCGAGGTAAACAATCCCTATGTCTCGCGGCAAATCTTGTTGTAATGCAGCCCAGCTTTGGCTGAATGCGTAGCACCAGCTACACATGGGATCATGGATGTAATACAGCATATTTTTATCAGTCATCTTTCATTCTTTGCACTCAAGGTTTCTTGTAGGACTTGATTACTCTTCTTGTTACGGAACCATGCCTCAAGTTCCCGGGCCGGCACGGGTCGGTGAAACAAGTAACCCTGGTAATAATCACAGCCATGCTGGTTCAAAAAGTCCAATTGTTCCTTGGATTCCACGCCTTCAGCCAGCACATCGAGTTTAAGACCTCGCGCCATGGCAATAATGGTAGCTGCGATTTCACGGTCATTAGGATCGCAAGCCAAACCGTGCACAAAACTTTGGTCAATTTTTAATTTATCAATAGGAAAACGTTTCAGATAAGTTAGAGAAGAATAGCCGGTACCAAAATCATCTATCGCCAAACGCACCCCAAGAGATTTTAGAGTTTTCAGGGTTTCGATCGATTGTTCGGCATGCTCCATAAACATACTTTCAGTTAATTCCAGCTCCAAACAGGCTGCGGGAAGTTTTGTCTCCTCCAAAACCTGGCGTATTAATTCGACCAGATTCTCTGATCGGAACTGTCGAACCGATAAATTAATAGCCATGACAAACGGTGGCAAACCTGCATCCATCCAGGCACGTCCTTGCGCGCAAGCAGTTCGCAAGACCCATTCACCAAGCGGAACAATCAACCCAGTTTCCTCAGTAATCGGAATAAATTTTCCGGGCGGCACCATCGCCTTGCCCGGCGGTTGCCATCGCACTAAAGCTTCGACGCCAACCACCTGGCGGTTCTTTGCATGAATCAGAGGTTGATAATGCAGCACAAATTCGCCGGCACTCAGTGCCTGACGCAGCTGCGTCTCCAACACCAGGCGCTCATTTGCTGCAATGCTTAAGGCATCGGTATGATAACGGTAGGTATTACGACCCTCTTGCTTGGCTAAATACATCGCCATATCTGCATGCTGGATGAGTTCCGTGACGCTATTGGCGTCGGTCGGGAAAAGACTGATACCAATACTGGTATTAATAAATATCTCGTGCCCGCTGGGCAAAGAAAACGGCGTAGCAAGCAGATCAATCAGGGTTTGCGCTACCATAGCCGGCTCATTGGAATCTTTGATATCTTCGAGCACGACCAGAAATTCATCGCCGCCTAATCGCGCCAATGTATCCTCTTCACGTAATCGCTTTTTCAGACGCAAAGCTAACATAACCAGGAGCTCATCCCCGGCAGGATGCCCGAGACTATCATTGACGTTCTTGAATCGATCCAAGTCAAGATACAGTGCCGCAATCTGATTGCCATGACGCAATGCACGTTCAATGGCATGATGTAGCCGGGACTGCACCAATAAGCGATTTGGCAAACCGGTTAAAGCATCATAGTGTGCAAGATGTGCCATGCGTGCTTCAGATTGTTTCATCTGGGTAATGTCAGCAAACACTCCAACATAATTACAAGGCTCATTTCTGTCATTGAATACTGTACTAATTGTCAGCCATTGCGGATATACCTCACCATTCCTGCGGCGATTCCAAACTTCTCCACGCCAGTACCCAACTTTGGTAAGACTTTCCAACATGGTCTGATAAAACAACTTGTCTTGACGTCCCAATTTAATAATTTTAGGATTTTTCCCGAGTACCTGTTCTTCACTGTAACCGGTAATCTCGGTATAAGCGCGATTGATAGCAACAATTTTCGGCTCCAGATCGGTGATCACAACACCTTCACGGGTAGATTCGAATACAGCGGCAGCTTGCTTTAATGACTCAGCTGCATACACCTTTTGTACAGCTAAAGCAGTAATCAAAGCAAACTCATTGATCAGTGCCAGATCAGTTGGGGAAGGTTCACGAGGAGTTTGGTGATAAATCGCAAAAGTACCTAAAACCTTTCCCGCATCATCTTTGAAAGGTATTGTCCAGCACGCATGCAGATTGGCTTTACGCGTTAATTCCAGATAAGCTTGCCAATAGGGATGATGGTCGATATTAGCCACTATAACGGGTTCACCTCGCCAAGCTGAGGTACCGCAAGAACCTATTCCCTCACCAATCTTCAGCTGATCAATAGCGGCGTTGTAATCACTCGGCAAACTCGGTGCTTCACCATGCTTAAGTCGTCCACTATGTCGATCCAGCAGCAGAATCGAAACAAGCATCTCCGGATTAATTGACTCAAGCCGTTGTGCAATATCCTTCAGAATAACCGGGAGCGATTGATTCGCCACAATCAAATTCAATGCAGACTGATGCGCTTGGCGAATTAATTCGGTTCGTTTATGCTCACTGACATCCAACCAAGCACCAACAACTTCGAGGGGCCTTCCATTCGCACTTCGTACTAATCTTAATTCATCGTGAATCCAGATACTTTGGCCATTACGATGAAGAAATCGATAATCATGGGTAAGTTGGCCTGCTGCGAACAACTCGGATTGACGAGCTAATGCCGCTTCGCGATCATCGGGATGCACGTGTGAACTCCACCAATCCTTGGTTAGTGCTTCTTCCTGGGTATATCCAATCAGACGTTCGATATTTTCACTGACCCAAACGGACTGGAGCGTTTCCCCAACAATCCGAAGGTTATAAAGAATCGTCGGGCTTGCGGCGAGCAAATCCGAAAGACGCAAATTGGCTTTCTTCAAACTAAACCGCTCACGAGCCAATTCTGCTTGATGCTGTACTTTCTCTAATATTGCCGTAGTCTCATAAAGATACCCTGTGTGCTTGGATAAATAATCGTCCACCCCCAAATGCAATGCACGCGCAACGACAACTTCACTGTTTTGATCCGTAATCAACACAATGGGAACATCCAGCTTTCGCTCGTGACGCAGCAATTTAATGAACTCTAAATCATCCATACCTGTCGTGCAGTACTCAATCAGGAGCACATCAAATTGTGTAGTCTGTTCACTTGGATCAATCGGAAGAAGTGCAAGCGCATCATGCACATCAGTTACTGCAGTCAACTGAATATGGGGCGCGTACAAAGCTAAATGATGATGCATATGATCAATATCAATCACAGTATGCGCGATATACAGCACACGCAGCACCGGTCGATTACGCTCAACATTATTGTGGAAATGGTCTAACGAATTACGCAGAATGCGTGGTAGGCGCTCCAGATAATCATCCCGCTTGATCAGATAATCATCCGCACTGGCTTTGAGTGCTGCAATCGCTGAACCCTGATCCCCTGAACCGGTAAGAATTACAACTGCCGTGGATAATCGTTGTTCCCGCACACGCGCCAGTGCTTCCAGGCCAGAACCATCTGGCAAAGAAAGATCAGTTAACAACACATCGTAATTTTCCGAGGAAGTCAGTCTTTTCAATCCTTCGGCCAGTGTCGTAACTATTTCCAGTTCAATTTCCGGTGCAGTGCGCGCCAAAGCCCGTCGAGCCAAATCAGCATCACTGACGGAATCTTCAATATACAGTACACGCATCGCAACTATTTAGGCAGTTCATTGATAACACACCAATACAACTCTATCTGCTGTGCCACATCCATAAAATTATCAAAACCTACCGGTTTAACAATATACGAATTAACACCCAAATCATAAGCCACTTGAACATCACAATCTTCTTTGGAAGTGGTAAGAACAACGACTGGAATACGGCGCAATAGCGGGTGCGATTTTAATGTCCGCAGCACCGTCAGACCATCCACACGTGGCATATTGAGATCTAGCAGAATCACCGCCGGCAAAGTTTCTCCCGACTCCCAGCGCGGTATCCAGGCGAGCGCCTCTTCCCCATCGCGTGCGACTAAGATGGGATTAGCTAGCTTGCGCCTTTGAAAAGCACGTAACGTGAGATCAACATCAAGTGGATTATCCTCAACGAGTAAAATCGGTGGATATGCGCCCATAATATGTAAAATACTCCATCTCTATGCTTCCGGTTTTTCCATCACAGCAGGTATTTCAATAGAGAAAGTTGCACTCTCACCCGGAGTGCTCTGTGCCCAGACTCGGCCACCCATCCGTTGCATAGCTTTTTTCACCAGTGCCAGGCCAATACCCGTCCCCGGATAATCTTCTAATCGATGCAAGCGCTCGAAAATCTCAAATATACGTTGATTATACTTCATGTCGAAACCAATACCGTTGTCACGAATCCACAGAATCACATGATCTTTACCCCGGCAAGCCCCAAATTCTATACGTGGACAAGGCGAATTACGACTAAATTTGATCGCATTTCCCAGCAAATTTCGCAGCGCCAGCGCCAAACCTTCGCGATCACCATAAACCCTAAGCGGTGGCAAATCTACAATGACTTCAATATGGTGCATGGTAATTTCTTCACTATATTCAGCCAGCGCCTGATGAATTAATATCGTTAAATCCAATTCATTGGATTCCAGCTTGCATCTTTCCATTCGCGAATATGCAAGCAAATCATCGATCAGCTCGTTCATACGCGTTACCCCATTGCGAATGTTGCTTATGAATAAGCGCCCTTCATCGTCTAACCTGTTAGAGTAATCTTCTTCCAGCAATCGGCTGTATCCTTCAACTCCACGCAATGGCGCTTTTAAATCATGAGACACAGAATATACAAAACTTTCCAATGATTGATTCAGGATTTTTAATTCTGCAGTACGTTCTGCAATACGTTTTTCCAAATCGTTATTAAGTTGTTGCAGCGCTGCCTCGGTCTGTTTCTGATGCGTAATATCCTCGGTAAAAATGACAATACCACCAATTATATTACCCGTAAGCCAAGGCCGCACTTCCCAGCGAAGCCATTGTATAGTGCCATCAACCCGCACATATTGATCTTCTTCGCTACGAATCACTTCTCCAGCCAAGCATCTCCGATGAATAGCTTTCCATGCAGCATTGATATTCGGAAAAACATCATAATGACACAATCCGAGCAAATTCCGATCTCCCAGCAAATAATCACTGCACCACCTCTGACTGAATGCAAGATAACGCATATCACAGTCGAACATGGCTAACGATGCAGGTGCGTACTCAATGAACAATTTGAGTTGCTCTTTGCTTTGTTTGAGGGCTACTTCGGCTAGCTTACGTACGGTGATATCCTGCACCGTACCATGCAACGAAATGATTTGACCTTCTGCGTTACGAATGGCCTCACCCCGAGCAACAACCCAATGGTGACTGCCATCAGGCTTGACTACCTCTGCATCACATTGATAACTGGTTCCATCACGCATACATTTCTGCACAGCCGCAGCGAGAATGCTCCAGCTCTCCGCAGTAAAATATTGCGGAACTTCCTGATAGTTCGCCGACGGCAAACTCAAGTCACGTCCGTATATATGAAAAATTTCTTCTGACCAAATTTGCTTGTTGGTGTTTAAATCCCATCGCCAATGGCCGAAATTTGCGATACGTTTGGCATCGTTCAAATTCGCTTCAATTTCTTTGCGGGATTGAATATCTTGAATGATAGTAATGAAATAATCTGGGGTGCGATCTTGCTTCCGCACCAGCGATACGGTGAGATTGACCCAGATAAGGCTATTATCCTTGCAGATGTAGCGTTTTTCCAATGAATAAGTAGAAATTTCACCTGCTACCATTCTTTGTTCATAGCTTAGGTCTGCGTCAAGATCCTCCGCATATGTGATCTCCTGAAAAGTAAGGAATGTTAATTCGTCATAACGATAGCCCACCAAATCACAGAATTTTTGGTTCACCCGTAACCATCTTCCTTCCAAAGAAACTATCCCTATTCCGACGGCCGCCTGTTCAAATGTCGCCTGAAAGCGGACTTCGCTTTCGCGCAGTTGTTCCTGAACACGCTGACGTTCGGTTATCAGCTTGTTGATTCGCGCCCGTAATTCATCCACGACAAAAGGCTTGTTCAGATATTCTTGCACACCCAGTTTAAGCAGTTCCAGCCTGAGCGCTTCATCCACCCTGGCTGTCAACATAATAACCGGCACGTCGATCAGTTGCGGATATTGGCGTAATGTCAATATCATTTGATGCCCTCCCATCACCGGCATCATCATGTCACAAAGAATGACATCAGGAATAGTTTTCAGTGCCTGCTCCAATCCTTGCTGTCCATTGTAAGCGCAGATCACACGATAATGTTCGCGCAATGTATCGGCAATAAACTGATTCATATCGATATCATCTTCCACAATCAAAATAAGCTCTTGATTATTAGAATATACTGGCGCCACGGTTAATTCGGGGAACTTGTTTCCTTGTACGCCTTCAACAGCTTCATGCAGAATTATTGCATCGAGTGAAGAAGGTTGATCCATCAGAACCGACCTAGAGGGTGCCTTGAGTGACAAAATAATTCTGAATAACGCTCCTCCTGGAGAATCCTCGAGTGTAACTTTGCCACCCAGCAAATTGACAAAATCCTTGACAATAACCAACCCCAATCCAGTGCCACCGTAATTCCGATTGGCAGCCGTTGCATTCTCGACTCTCGTGAATCGCTCAAAAACACGTTCACGCATTGCCATTGGAATACCCGGACCGCTATCTCGCACGTCGATCTGCACGTCACGCTGAGTGGAAGTAAGGCATAACGTAATGCAACCTTTATCAGGAGTAAATTTGAATGCATTTGAAAGTAAATTCAACAATACACGTTGCAGTTTCTCGCTGTCATTTTCTATTACTAAGGTTCTTGGGGAAATTATTTTATAATTGATATTTCTAACATGCGCCGTTTGTTCGAAGTAACTGGCCGTCGTTCTGAGTAGCTTCGCAATATCAAATCCTGCCGAGTTAACTTCCATGCAATTCGCTTCTGACTTAGCCACGTTGAGCAAATCAGTCACATGACGATACAGAAGGCGGGCATTACGTAGCATTAATTCAATCTCGCGACGCTCTTTAGTCGATTTATCATCCTTATTCTGAAGTTGGCGCAAACGATCTTCTAGTGGTACGAGAATCAATGTCAGTGGCGTACGCAATTCATGACTAACATTAGCAAAGAACTCTGCTTTGAGATGATCTAGCTCGGTCAAACGTTGATTAGCGACAGATAATTCCTTCAGTGCCGATTTCAATGAACGATTCGCTTCCTTAACTTCGACCGTACGACGCAAAATTTCAGCTTGCATACGCTCGGCGCGAACTTCCACCGCACTCAATTTCGATTGCGCCTCACGATCATCGCTGATGCGTTCATGTCCGACAACGAACTCGGTTACATCTTCAACATGGTGAATAATATAGGCTACCCTTCCATCGGTTTCGAATACAGGTGTATTCACCGGACTCCAGTATTTGAGAGCAAATTGGCCGCTACCATCCCGTAGCGGAATGTCGTATTTCTGCACACCCATGACATCTGGAAGTTTCTTATCAAGAACCCGATTTAGAGAAGCGCGTAAGTCAGCAACACTCTCACTTGCCAACTCGTTTGGATTCTCAGGAAAAATATCGAACAAACAACAACCAACAATCGTCTGCCGGTGTGTGTCAGTAGCCTCAAGATACTTATCATTCACTGCAACGATGGTGAAGCCGGCATCTGCCCGTAAAATTAAATATGGATGAGGACTCGCTTCAAATAATTGCCGGTAGAATGAAACTTCATGCATAAATATCTCCCAATATTAAGGAGTGATCAAAAAATATCAAACAATAGCTATCTTTTGATCAAATTTTCAAGCACTGAAAGACAAAGGAAACGCTGAATAATTTGACGAACAAGATGAAATGCGAGGCGTACGGAGCAAAGAAAAACGGAACCCATCATAGTGATCGGCAAATTCTCCAGCACGGCCTAACACTGTAGATCGCTTACGCAGGCAACTATGCAGTGTCTCGTAAACTTATTTGAAAAAACTTTCAGATTCAGTATTACGACGCAATTGCCCGTTTTTATTCTTTACTGTCAAATTAACCCAAATGCTGTAACAAAAAAATATTACCAGTAAGCCAGAAAAAATCTGCGCAGAATTTTGATAAAAATTTCATCCATTATTGGTCAACCAATGTACCAAATCTGTAACTTGGATGCTGATATAGCAAGGGGTTTCTCAAAGGTGACTTCCGAATGACCCGGATTAGGAAATTTCGACTTAAATGAAAGCCAGTCGACCCAAACTATAGTTATATTAATGATTGCGTGTAATCGCGAAGCTTGCTAATTGTAACAAGCACTTTTTATTTTCTGAGTCTGGCAGGGAAGCTATTGCAGCCACTGCAGTTGCTATTTCATCTTCAGCGCATTTTTTTGTATATTCTAAAGCTGCTGTTTGTCGAATCACATTCAGGACGGGTTCAAAGCCATCTTTTCCGCCATCTTCAATTGCTTTGCGAATGACACTTGCTTGTTCCTGTGTACCCATACGCATGGCATATATGAGCGGCAGTGTAGGTTTTCCTTCAGTCAGATCGTCGCCTAAATTTTTACCAATATCTTGATTATTACCGGAATAATCAAGCATGTCATCGACAAGCTGAAACGCGGTTCCTAAATGCATACCATAAATTGACATCGCATTTTCTTCTTCGGATGTGGCATTACCTAATATTGCGCCGAGTCGGCTTGCTGCTTCGAATAATTTAGCTGTTTTAAACCGAATTACTTGCAGATAGTTTTCTTCGGAGACTTGTGGATCACGGCAATTAAGTAACTGTAAAACCTCACCCTCAGCAATTGTGTTGGTCGCATCGGCAAGCACTTGCATCACACGCATATTGTCGACTTCCACCATCATCTGGAACGCGCGGGAATAAAGAAAATCCCCTACTAAAACGCTGGCCGCATTGCCAAACAATGCATTGGCGGTTTCTCTATTGCGCCGCAACTCCGATTCATCCACCACATCATCGTGTAATAGCGTTGCGGTATGAATAAACTCAACAACGGCCGCCAGGTTATAATGGAATTTTCCAGAGTAACCAAAAGCGCCCGCAGATAATATGACTAAGGCAGGACGCAAACGCTTGCCACCACTGTTAATAATATACTCACTAACTTGACGAATCAGCAGAACATGGGAATGTAATTTATCCCGTATGACATTGTCGACTATGCTCATATCTTGAGCAATAAAACTTCTTATATGTTCGATTGGCACAATATTACCTTGTAGAAAACGCTATGTTAGGAATGACAATACCCAAGTGTCAAGCAGAATGATTAATCGTTAGAAATTTTCCACCACAGTCAAGGGTTATTTATGTATAATTCGCGGTTCTGTATAAGGGAAGTATGGAGTTAAAACATGTATGCGGTCATAAAAACCGGTGGTAAGCAATATAAAATTCAGGTAGGTGAGAAATTGAAAATAGAGCAGCTGAAAGTGGAAACTGGCAGCGAGCTTATTATCGATCAAGTATTAATGGTTGCCAAAGATGACAAAGTATCGGTGGGGACACCACTGGTTAGTGGTGCTACAGTCAGCGCAACTGTACTCGGGCAAGGACGCCACGATAAAATTCGCATTTTCAAGATGAGACGCCGCAAGCACTACCAAAGGCATCAAGGTCACCGGCAAAATTACACTGAGATAGAAATTACGGGCATTTCAGCTTAAGGAGTTGATAAATGGCACATAAGAAAGCAGGCGGAAGCTCAAGAAACGGGCGCGATTCGCACTCAAAACGTCTTGGAGTCAAGCGCTATGGTGGTGAATTAATTTCAGCAGGGTCAATCATTATCAGACAACGCGGCACACAAGTTCATCCGGGAGAAAATGTAGGCATTGGTAAGGATCATACTTTATTTGCCAAAGTGACAGGAAAAGTGAGCTTCAGCATAAAAGGTGCATTTAAACGCAAAACAGCAAGCGTAATACCTGCATAAAGAATAGAAATAGAATAACGGACTTACTCAAAAAGCCCTGTCAGATGTGATGGGGCTTTTTTGTTTGCAGGATTACATAATTAGGAATATACAATCCATTACTCATGAAATTTATTGATGAAGCGGTTATCCAGATTTATGCTGGGAAAGGCGGTGATGGCGTCGCAAGCTTCCGGCGGGAGAAATACATCCCCAAAGGCGGGCCTGATGGCGGCGACGGCGGACGTGGGGGTAGTATATTTGCGGTAGCGGATCGCAATATTAACACTTTAATTGATTATCGCTTTGCTCGCATCCATCGAGCCAAGAAGGGCCAGAATGGACAAGGTTCTGATCGCTATGGCAAAAGTGCCGAGGATATCGTGCTGCGCATGCCGGTAGGCACGATCATCAAAGATATTATCACTGATGAAACCATTGCGGATCTGGTTCATGATCAACAAAAAATTCTTTTGGCCAAGGGCGGATCTGGCGGAATTGGCAATCTGCACTTTAAATCCAGCACCAACCGTGCGCCACGTCAATTTACCCACGGTGAACCAGGGCAGGAATTCGAGCTAAAGCTGGAGCTCAAGGTTCTCGCCGATGTAGGGTTATTCGGTATGCCGAATGCCGGAAAATCCACGCTCATCCGAGCCATTTCTGCCGCTCGCCCAAAGGTTGCGGATTATCCATTTACAACCTTACAGCCGAATCTCGGTGTGATTCGAGTGGATCATAATCGTAGCTTTGTCATGGCTGATATTCCAGGATTGATCGAGGGCGCTGCAGAAGGTGTTGGATTAGGGCATCAATTTTTGAAACATCTGACTCGCACCCGGTTATTGCTGCATGTGATCGACATGACACCGCTCAATGTAGAAACTGATCTTGTTCATGAGGCCCAAGCACTTGTCAAGGAACTACAGAAGTATGATGAGTCTTTATTTCAAAAACCACGCTGGCTGGTATTGAATAAAACCGACATGATGCCAGAACAAGAACGCGACGAGCTGTGCCGTCAATTTGTCGATAAACTGGAATGGCAAGAGAATTACTTTATTATTTCTGCGTTGACTGGTGAAGGGTGCAAACATCTAACCTATGCCATCATGGAATATTTGGAACAGCATCTACCATCACAACCTGACAGCTCTATTCCAGAAGACGAGTTACTGAATCAATGTTAAAACAAGCACGTCGCGTTGTCATCAAAGTAGGCAGCAGTCTGGTAACCAATGATGGCAGGGGGCTCGACCATACCGCGCTGGCCGGTTGGGCAGCACAAATTGCCACGTTAAAACAAATGGGTAAAGAAATCGTTCTGGTTTCTTCAGGTGCAATTGCCGAAGGTATGCAACGACTAAACTGGGAAATCCGCCCTACCGCACTGTACGAATTGCAAGCTGCGGCTGCGGTAGGACAAATGGGATTGGCACAAGCTTACGCTTCAAATTTTTCACAATACAATTTGCAAACCGCCCAAGTGCTTTTGACTCATGAAGACTTATCCAATCGGAAACGTTATCTTAATGCTCGTTCAACCTTGACGACATTGTTAAAACTTAACATCATTCCCATTATTAATGAAAATGATACCGTAGCAACTGATGAGATTCGCTTTGGTGACAACGATACACTAGCAGCACTGGTAACCAATCTAGTAGAAGCTGATACGCTGGTAATACTGACCGATCAGGCTGGCTTATATACGAGCGATCCACGTAAAAATCCGGATGCAAAACTATTAAATGAGGTCAATGCAGGTGATCCTACGTTGGAAAAAATGGCCGGTGGTGTCGGTAGCGGTATCAGTCGCGGCGGCATGCAAACCAAAGTAATAGCTGCCAAACGTGCTGCGCGCAGCGGTGCGAATACCATCGTCGCATCCGGTCACGAAAACAACGTATTGGTGCGACTAAGCCAAGATGAAGCTATCGGTACGCGTTTCTTGGCCCGAGTGCCTGTGTTGGCCGCACGCAAGCAATGGTTAGCTGATTACTTGCAAGTACGCGGTTACGTCACATTAGATCAAGGTGCTGTAAAAGCGCTCTGTGTTGATAGAAAAAGTTTATTACCCATCGGCGTCACTGCCGTAGATGGTGAATTTGAGCGCGGAGAAACTGTATCCTGTCTCGACGAAGAAGGCAAAGAAATAGCACGCGGCTTGATAAATTACAGTGCACTAGAAACACAAAAAATTCTGAAGCAAGCCAGCAGTAAAATAGAAACCATATTAGGATACGTAGAT
The DNA here is from genome assembly GCF_022842015.1 of Nitrosomonas sp. Taxonomy (GTDB): domain Bacteria; phylum Pseudomonadota; class Gammaproteobacteria; order Burkholderiales; family Nitrosomonadaceae; genus Nitrosomonas. The sequence continues at coordinate 17,235 of NZ_JALHQJ010000052.1, forward strand.
GAACCAGAGCTCATACATAGAAATAACCTGGTACTACTTTAATTTGTAGACACACTGTGCGTACTGAGTTTTTCGCCTAGTTGATTTACTTGCAAGAATCAATGACCATTCCATTCGATAAAAGCACACAACGCATCGCCGCCATTGATTGGCTGCGTGGAATTGTCATGATTCTGATGGCGCTAGACCATGCCTCATGGTATTTCAATGCCAATCGAATCTTTGCGGATTCCATACTACTGTATGAACCTGGCGTGCAATTCGCAACCGATCAATTTCTCACTCGCTGGATCACTCATATCTGCGCGCCCACTTTTATTTTTCTGGCGGGCACATCCATTGCCATCAGCAATTTCCAGCAACGGCAGCAAGGCATCAGTGATGCGATTATTGACCGCGAATTACTGTTCCGCGGCGCTTTTATTGCTTTAATTGATTTATGCTTATTCTCGCTGATTTCTGGCAAACCGATATTCCAAGTGCTCTATGCCATTGGCATCAGCATGATGTTGATGGTTTATCTACAACGGCTCCGAATCCGTATGGCTTTCTTTCTAGCACTATTACTCATTGCCGGCAGCGAATTATTGCTCATGATGCTGTGGCAGCCAGACGGCGAAGTTCCCTTCTGGCTGGCGATCACTTTCGCACCGGTATTCAGTGAAACCTACACTGTGTTGTACCCTGCACTACCGTGGCTGGGTATCATGCTGTTGGGTTGGGTGTTCGGGCAAAGGCTCCTCGCAACACAATCCGATTCATGGGCAGTTGACCGCCTACTGATGACCATCGGCTGGTTCATGCTGACTTTGTTTGTGGTGATTCGTGGGCTGAATGGTTATGGCAACATGTTCATGCATTTGGAAGGAAATACGCTGATACAATGGCTGCATGTTAGCAAATATCCGCCGAGTCTCGCCTACACCCTACTGGAACTCGGTTTGATGGCAATCATTCTTGCGCTGCTGATGCGTCTGGAGTCCATTAAAAAAGCCATTAACCCAAATGGTCCCGCGCTTGTCTTCGGACAAACCGCGCTATTCTTTTATCTAGCGCACTTCTGTGTGCTGTTAGCACTGAAACCCCTATTCGAGCGCGGCAACCTGGAGCAAACTTACTGGATCACGTTGCTGGTGCTGACCATTCTATATCCAATCTGCCGCATTTACCGCGCACTAAAATACCGCTACCCACAAAGTTTACTGCGTTTCTTGTGAACAAAACTCTAATTAAAAAATGAAAGAAAAAGGAGCCAAACTAATGCAGATAAGAATAATTAGAGGATTATGTCTAAGTATCGCCTTAACAGGATATTTGGCAGGATGCACAACTACCCAAAAAATAACAAATTCAGCCAGAACAGCAACCGAACAGTTGTTAATAAGTGAAGCGGTAATGCGCAGTCTCGCCAAATCATCAGATTTTTCTTTACCTATTCCTAAAGGCTCTGTGGTTAAACTTGATTTATTCGGAATGAGCGGGGATAAAGACTTAGTGAAGGGAATTATTGCAGGCTGGCTAGGACAGCAGGGTTATATTGCACAAGAAGAATTTGCTACCTATCGCATGAATATTATTGTCGATTCCTTAGGAACCGAATATGGCAACACTTTCTTTGGAGTTCCTCCGATTACGGCGGCTTTAATCCCCATCTCATTACCCAAGCTATCACTCTATGAGGCTGACTATCAGACAGGATATTCCAAATTTCATTTGGATATCTTTGAGATACCATCAGGTCGTTTCGTTGGCACGACAGCATTTATGGCTAATACACATTTTAATGAGCATACGGTACTGTTCGTATTTACGTTCACAAGAACCGACTTAGCATCGCCCCCATCCGTTCGAGATTTCACAAATCGGGTACGTTAACAGACGATGTGTTACCGGGAATGCATTACTTTCTTTTAGAATGGCCCCGTAATTTCATAGGTCACGCCATTCTCAACCAATCCGGTTTTGCCGCGTAGCGAGCTAAAATATAGGCGTGACCCATCTGGACTAAAAGCAGGCCCGGTTATTTCAGAGCTATCCTGACCAACGACTCGCAATATCGGTCTAACTTTATTTTTCGCCAAAGCAACAAGCTGCATATTGCCGCCATCTTCTGCAACCAATAGTTCTCCAGCAGCATTACCCGTGATGCTGTCCACTCCGGTTAGCACAGGCTCTGCATATAATGCTGCGTCATAGATAATGCCCAGGGACTGTTTTAGAACATCATACGCCCAAATGCGATTATCACCCTTGGTTGAAAAATAGACGATACCGTGCCGATACCAGATGCCTTCTCCACCATTAAACTGAGTACAGTTAGAGATTTGTTTGCGTGTAGGAAGCGAAGTAGCCAATGGGTCGGGCACAGCATTCCAGTGCACTACTCCGCTACTTTTATCAATGACCTCGGCAACTTCCAGAACGCCATTATCCAAATCAGGTTTCCCTTCCGTATCAAGCGAATAAGCTGTGTAACGATATAAGCATCCATCTGTCTCATCTTCGGTTAGATAAATTTGCTTTCGTACGAAATCCACAGCAACCGCTTCGTGCCGAAACAAACCTAAAGCGCTTCTAGGCTGTGCGGCTTTCCTCCCTGATGGATAGCATTCCCATACCTGTCCTCTATCAACTTCTTCACAAGACAACCAAGTCCACCACGGAGTTTTACCACCAGAACAATTTCGATAAGTCTGATTCAAAATGGAATACGCATCAATAATATCTCCCTGAGGATTGAAGCGTAATGCGCCCACACCACCACCTCCGCCGTCAATCTCACTGTTGGAAACGTAAATCCAGCCACCATTCTTAACACGAAAAACAGCACCGCCATCGGGAGCGGCGTGCCAGATATAGCCAAAAAGCTTTTGCCCTGAGTGCGCCACAATGCGAGAGGTAAAACCCGGTGGCAAGCATATGCCATTAACATCTGCCGGCCCCAAATTACCCAAGGATAACAGCGAAGTGGCTGCAGCTCTGACAGGTTGTGGTAGCAAAATATTACCAAAAAATGCACCCAACCCCATAAAACCGTATTGCAAAAATCTGCGGCGATTAATATCGTTAATATCAAGTTTGCTCATCATCCAATAGCCTAATTTTTGGAAAATGCCATACTATGATATTACACTTCTAATACAAGGAGCTAATACAACAATATTTCAGCTTCTATTCTGATGTATGCGGTCAACTCTTCGCATCAGTGTGTTTTCTCCCCGCGCCTTCCTGAATGCGCAGGACTATATCAGAAGTGGAAATCCCAGGAGTATATCCCAGCTCCTGTATCATTTCAGCCGGCAACAGGTTACAAAATTTGTATTTCTCCTGACGCTCCTGTTCTGATGCACAAGCAAAAGCATAAATATCGAAACCATTCTCTAGCATATATTCCGGCGTAACTCTCGGCGGCGTTTCCGTCATGACGACGTTGACATATTTACAGGCGGCCACAACCGCGGCGCGCTCCGCCTGTTTCATAACGGGGAATTTTCCTTTGTTTTCTAGTACGCGTTGATCGGACACCACACAGACTGTCAAATGCGTGCCCAGTGCACGTGCTTCCCGCAGAAAATTAATATGGCCTTCATGAAACAAATCAGCCACCATGCGCGTATATACGCGCTTCTGTAATTGATTTCTCGGCCACACCGGCATCTCGCGGTTTAAACGCACAATGGCACGTTCCATCCATTGGCGGCTACGCAATGCAAGCACGTCATCGGGATCTCTTAACGCAATCTGGTGCGCATAGCACCATGCTTTGCCTAAGTTTCCCAGTAACCAATGTTGTATCAGCCGGTGATACGCATAGCAACGCACCAGCAATGTAAAATTTTCCAGATTGAGCGCAGACACCACAGTATCCCAATTGGGATTAGGTGTGCGCCAATCGCCATAAAATGCCCGCAGAATCTTTTCCGGCTGACGTGGAAACCAAACGCTGCCATAGTCGGTATTTCGTTGCGTCAAATCAAATTTTGGGAAAACCGATACCCGTTGGTAGTCATCCGGATACCCAGGCAAAGCAAAACCACCCACAATTTGCTTTCCTCTGTCTCTTAAACCGCAAACGTCCAGCGTGATACCCAACTCCGGATGCACATAATCACGATAATTGGCATATTCAATGCGCATCGGCACTTTCGCCCATCCTGCCTGTTCTAGCGCGGTACAACAGGCATCCCAGGACTCCATTTGCACCGCAATATCGATATCCTTGTCAAAATCCAGCAAACAGCCGTTCCGCACTAATCCCAGCAAAGTACCCGCGAAGGGAAATGCCGAAATGCCCAGTTGGGCTAGATCTGCGCAAGTAGTCCACAACAGCTTCTCCGCCTCACCCGAGGCAAATGGATTCGCCTCAGTTCGCAAGTGTATAGTTGATTCCTTTTGCGGCGGAATTTTTCCGGATTTTGCCAGTGCCATCAAATGATTTAAAGCAGCCGTAAAATACGCTTGCGCTGCTGGCAAATCCAGCAAAATAAAACTTGCAGTACCCAGCACATGCGCCCAATGCGCTTTATAAAAATCACCTTGCACATGCTCATAAATTTTTGTTGCATAAGCAAGTACTTCAGCCACGCGACCAGTACGCATCGCCAAAGAACACCACAGCCGCGCAATGTCCTGCGACAGAGGGTTTTCGCTTTTAAGCGGCCCCAATAACTCGTCCGCATCATTGAATTTACCGGCTGCGATCAGATTCTTCGCCTGGAGCAGCAGTCCCTCAAATTTTGAAGTCATAAAGAGCTGATCAAAGTGCTGATTTTAACAATTCTAATAATCACTTAATCTAACCTATTTCAATAGCGTTCAATATCAATGATTGCATTTTAACCATTATTTATTATAATAGGAATCATTCTCATTATTATCCACTTAATGAGGTGTTAAATAATTACATCGATTCAATACAAAATTAGGAGGCCACATTATGGCAGTCACTACAGTAATTCGCCCGAATTTAGGATCGGGATCTATTAAATTCATCGACGGAATCGGATTCGACGGTATCGGATCTGCCGGATTCGATGACAATGACTTACTCATTATCGGTGATGCACTGGACAATATTCTCACGGGTGGTCCTGGTCATGATGAAATCGACGGTGGTGCAGGCAACGATACCATTACAGGCGGTGCCGGCAATGGCATTTTGAACGGTGGCGATGGCAACGACACTCTGGATGGACAGGAAGGCACTGAAAGATTATTTGGCGGCAATGGTGACGACATTTTGCTTGCAGGTGGTACCGTACCCGTTAGCTTTATCCAACCTGGCGCAGGAGATTTTGACAGACTCAACGGTGGAGCAGGTAACGATACGTTTGGTTTTTACGGCGTTGGGAATTTTCAGATTGCTGACTTCACAATTGGTGAGGATCGCTTGTTTTTTGATTCTGAGGTGCTTGGAATCCATTCAGTCTCAGAATTGGTTTCATACATTACCAACATCGAGGATAACGGAGACAGTGGTTTCACGGCTGAGTTCGTTGGTGGTGCAGCCTATATTGAAATGGTTGGCGTCAATTTCAACTCGATTACCGCCGACATGGTTGTCTTTACTCTGTGATATCCCTTTATTATTTTATTTTTAAGTTAACTTCCTTTTATTCCTCTCTCAATTAGGCCACTTTAAGTTACTTCCAGCATAGCTGGAAGTAACTTGCGTTTCTTGATGCTTGATGGCTTTTCTAATTACACGATTCATGACCTATCGTGGCCATCCAGTTCACAGTATTTAATCCTGTTCATCCGCTATCTTTCATCAACACCTGATTTAATTAACTCAGATCTTGCGCTGTTTTTCACCTTTCGCCGCGTTACAGAATATCAGGTTAAACTATGACACTTTCTAATTCCGGATTATGTTATGGATGAACAATCTAGTCTGCTGGCTTTATTCACCAGCAGTTTTTTGGCCGCCACTCTCCTTCCGGGTGGATCGGAAGCTGTGCTTGTGGGCGTCTTGCTGGCATATCCCGATCTTCACTGGCAAGCGCTTATTTTAGCAACCATCGGTAATACATTGGGCGGAATGAGTTCATATCTCATTGGTCGGCTACTACCGGATGAGAAAACACTACA
>NZ_JALHQJ010000053.1 GCF_022842015.1 Nitrosomonas sp.
CCTGGAGGGATCAGTGCTGCAGCACGAGCCTCGCAGCAAAGTATGTCTCACGTCCTGCTTGAATCATCTGGCAAGCATGCCAATACGATTCAACAGTATCAAAAAGGCAAGCATGTTATGGCCGAGCCTAACCAGCTACCATTGCGCAGTGATATTGAATTCGAAGCCGGAGATCGGGAGTCTATACTAAAGAACTGGGAACATAGCATCAACAATACCGATATCAATATACTTTACCAAGCGGAAGTAATCTCGATTGATGGTGATAAAAATAACTTTCGTATTGCTCTAAAATCTGGTGATTTTATCAGCGCAAAAAATATCGTTCTTGCACTTGGTGTTCAGGGAAACGCACGAAAACTTAATGTTCCTGGCGAAGATTTTTCGTTTGTTCAAAACACATTGGAATCAGCCGATGCTTATCAACAGGAAACGATAGTTATCGTTGGCGCGGGCGATTCCGCGATTGAAAATGCGATTTCACTTTCACACCACAATCGCGTTATCTTGATTAATCGCCGAAATGATTTTTCACGCGCCAAAGAAGCAAATATGAATCGTATTCTTAAGGCGATTGATACCGAGCAGATTGAATGTTTCTATGAATCAGCGATTATTGAGGTGAATCAAAATACAGCTGAGCAAAAATTTCCAGGTCAGATTGTTCTGAAAACCCCGGATAACGTTATTTCACTCGAATGTCATCGCGTTATTACCAGGCTCGGTACAGTTCCTCCAAGAAAATTTGTTGAATCTGTCGGCATTCGCTATGTTTCAGAACAACCCGATGCACTCCCAGAAATATCGCTCCATTATGAATCGAATGTACCAGGAATCTATCTCATCGGAGCATTGGCTGGTTATCCACTGATAAAGCAAGCCATGAACCAAGGCTACGAAGCGATTGAACATATCCTAGGCAACCCGATCAAGCCATCTGATCATTCAATCTTGCAGGAAAAACTCGAAATCTTAGCTTGTGGTGAGGATGTTGAGAATGCTCTGACTCAGATCACACAAAATCTGCAACTGTTTCGAGACATAAATCCTTTAAATCTACGCGAGTTGATAATGTCGAGCGACATTATCGCACCCGAACCAGGAGACGAAATTTTTGCCCAGGGTTGTTATTCTTCAAATTTTTACAATGTCTTGTGTGGAGAAGTACGGGTACATACCGATTCCGATGATATTTTTACATTAAAACAAGGGCTTTTCTTTGGAGAATCGAGCTTGATATCAGGTCGGCCTCGCCAAACTACCGTGATTTCAGGAGAGAATTGCATCCTTCTTGTAACACCGCCGCGCGCGATGAAAAAACTGATTCGCATGGAAAAATCGGTCAACGATAGAATTAACAAAACTTCAATTATTCGTTCCCTGACACGCCTGATGCCCCATACCCCCGAAGATGTGATTCGAAACGTTGCCAAACAAACAAAAATTCATCACTTTGCTGCCAATGAAATAGTTTTCCGCGAAGGTGATCCAAGCGGTCATTTGTACTTGGTACGGAGAGGTTCGATAACATTGTCGAAGAAAACCGGAGCAGGCGAAGTCATTGTAGCCTATTGTGCCGTTGGCAGTTTTATTGGTCTGATTGGATTATCAAAAAATAGTAATCGGATGGTGGCTGCACAAGCCACGGTCACAACAGAAGCACTAAGCATTGATTACGCCAGTTTTAATGAACTTTTGCTGAACAATCCGAGACTTCGCGCAAAAGTTCAACAAGAGACGCAATATCAGTTGGCGCAATATCCCAGTATGCAAGCTGAGCCCAAACGAGGGGAAACGCTTTCCTTCCTAATGGATCATGGAATTGGAGAGGCAACTAACATATTGATTATCGATGAGTCATTGTGCATAGGCTGCGACAATTGTGAAACAGCTTGTGCCGCAACGCATCACGGTATTTCACGTCTGGACCGCAAAGCAGGACCATCCTTTGATTCATTGCATATTCCGACTTCCTGCCGTCATTGCGAACATCCCCACTGTATGAAGGATTGCCCACCCGACGCAATCCACAGACTGGAAAGTGGCGAAGTATTCATTGATAACGACACCTGTATCGGTTGCGGAAATTGTGTGGAAAACTGCCCCTATGATGCCATAAAGATGGATGAGATAAAACAAAACGTCAGTCTATTCGCCCGTTTACTCGGAAAACGACCGCAGGTAACTTATAAAACAGCTGTAAAGTGCGATATGTGCAAGGATCTGAAAAGCGGCCCTTCCTGCGTCAATGCTTGCCCTACCGGTGCAGCCATTCGCATTCATGCAGATCAAGTTGTGCCCTTAGTCAACAAAAGAGTTACTTCAGTATCTTGATTGGGATAATTGCAAATACCAATGCATCAATCATTTATCAGTTATAAAAATTATCGATATGCCGTCTATGCAACGTTATTGTCGTTTGTGGCTATCACTGCCTATGTATTGGATTCACCGCGTCAACCGCCTAATGGCGGTACTTGGTTGGGATATACGCTCGGCACGTTGTCCGCTTTAATAATCGTTTTTTTAATGTGCCTCGGTATACGCAAGCGTTCTTATCACTCTTCTCTTGGCAGTGTCACTGGTTGGTTATCCGCTCATGTCTATCTTGGTTTCGTATTACTGCTGTTAGCCACACTACACTCCGGTTTTCAATTCGGCTGGAATATTCATACGCTGACGTATGCACTAATGTGTCTAGTCATCGCCAGTGGTTGCTGGGGGATCTACACTTATCTCAAGTACCCAGAGCTGATTGTTCGTCAAAGCAATGGCTTGAGTCGTGAAATCATATTTCAAAACCTAAAAGATCTGGATACACGTGCTTTAAGTCTCGTCACTGCTCTTGATGCTCATACCCATTATCTGGTATTGGACGCGATTCGGCGCAGTACAATTGGGGGTGGTTTTTGGGCGCAACTGAGCGCTTATGATGGTAGCAAGATGCTGATTCCGAATGAGGTGGGATCAGCTGTCACGACCAGGGTTGTCGATAACAAAGGCCAACAAATGCTCATAGAAATTCTTGCAGCTAAACTAGCTAATAGCAGTAATGTCGATGAAATTAATTGTCTTCAGGAGTTATTGGAAACCACTGGAAAAAGAGCTGCTTTATTGAGAAAACTACAAAAAGAAATACAGCTCCAAAGTCTGCTTCAGTTCTGGTTATATTTGCATATTCCCCTGTCCTTCGCATTGCTAAGTGCCTTGATAATACATATCACGTCCGTTTTTATCTATTGGTAGCCGCATGTATTTTCTAATTCATCAAAAGGTTAGGGCAGATAAAGATAGCGGCAACAAGGCGTATCAGCAATTGCAGATTAGAACTCAACAATTAACCATTGGCCGCGCTTCAGATCAACATGTGCAGATTGACGAACCCCTGGTAGAACTTTGTCACGCGACAATTAGTTTGAGTCATGATGGACAACTCTATGCCAAGTCTTTGACATCCGGCGATATTGAAATCAATGGAGAATCGCACAGATCGAAGCAGCTTACCCCCGGCGATTCTATTCACATAGGATCTACAATAATCACCATAGAGCAACCCCGGGCTGATCACCCTGTTGTGGTAACAATTGATCATTCTGTCGGCGCTAATAGATACAGTCTGGAATCACTGCATTACACCACCCTTCGGCAAACCCGTTTAAGCAAATCTTTCTGGTCTTGGATGCTTGCAGTCAGCGTCATGTTGTTATTTTTTATAATCCCTGTATCCGGTCTATTCTCGCCTTCTGTAAAACAACTGCTTCGAGAAAATGTGTTGCTGCCTGATGATAGCCTGTGGCTGACCGGACCGCTGCATCGGTCACACCAAATAATTGGAAAAGATTGCAATGCTTGTCACACAACACCATTTAAAATGGTTCAGAATCAAGAATGTATTGATTGTCATAGTGATATTCAACATCACGTTGATATCGCTTCGCACGATGCAGAACATTTTCACGAAAATCGATGCGCTGATTGCCACCGCGAGCACAATGAACCGAGTATTTTGGTACAGCCAGATCAACGTTTCTGCGTTGATTGTCACCAGAATCTGGAGAAATTGAAAAATGATACAGAATTAGCTGATGTATCTGACTTTGACAGCGATCATCCAGAATTCAGCTTAACGCTGCTCAAGCCCTTTATTGAAGAAACAAAAAACCGCTGGGAAGCCGTTCGTATCGAACGAAATTCATTGGCAACAATTCGAGAAGAATCTTACCTGCACTTTTCTCATAAACAACATTTGAACCCTAAAGGAATTCGTTCTCCCGACGGGGATAAATTCTTGGAGTGTAAGTATTGTCACCGTCCTAATACCAGTGGTCGTCAGATGCTACCCATTAAAATGGAAAAACACTGCGCTAAATGCCACAGGCTCGACCTAGATAAGGATAATTTGAGCAAACAGGTTCCACACGGTGATCTTAATACTCTCTTCGATACCTTAAAAGAATATTTCAGTCATCAGTACCTGGGGCAAGATGCTCTGAGAAGTTCTCAGATCACAAAAGATCAACTGAGACGTCCGAACGTTAAGAACAAGACTTTGAGTATTGAAGATCGAAAGCAAGCGATGGATTGGGCGGAAAAACAATCCTTAATAGTTGCTCAAGACCTGATCGAAAAACGAGTTTGTATTGATTGTCACCATATTTCTATAATCCCAGGAAAAAAAGAATTTGAAAAATGGTATGTAAAACCAGTCGCCCTCAACAAGAAATGGATGCCTTTGGCCAATTTTAATCATGCCAAACACACAGGCGTATCTTGTGCAACCTGTCATAAGAATGCGAAAGAATCTAAGAAAAGCAGCGATATATTGATACCAAAAATCGAAACCTGCCGTGAATGTCACGGTGGAAATAAGGATAAATATAAGCTCCCGACTGATTGCCTAATGTGCCATAAATTTCATCTGCCAAACCGGGGATTACTTGACAAGGCTCAACAAACGGTTGCCAAAAAGTCATTGGCCAGTAAAAATTTATCTAAACCAATGAACAACAAGGAATGATTTTGATGTGTTAAAGCCCTCGTCACTCAATAATCGATGGATCCGATTTTTTTTCTTTTGCAGTCTAGGGATCATTTTCAATGCTGGCGCTGATTCGAAGCAACCCGAAAATCTGCTTGAATCAATCTGCCCCAAACCTGAATTTTCTGAACCGAGACGCCGACCTGGCACCGTTCCACGCATGCAGTACCAAGACCCGACTTGTCGCCCCAATCGATTATCAACTCCACGCGCCGAGGATTTCATTGATCTCACACCTGTTCCTGATCGTTGGCGGATCGTCGAATCGTTAGGATATCCTGTGAATTGGCTGGATCCATATAATGGAAGCAATCCATTGAAGGGTGACAGACCTGTCTTCGGTGATGATTGGTTTGTCAGCCTTAATGCAGTATCAAGCTCTAGACTTGAAGTCCGCGATATACCGACTACCCGGGTAATCAATAATGATGTACAGGATAGCAAATCTTCTTTTCGTCCAGAAAACCAATTTTTGTTTAACCAGAACTTCAGTTTCGACACTGTAATCTACAAGGGTGACACCGTATTTCGTCCTCCAGAGTATAAATTCCGATTCACACCTGTGATCAACTATAACCAGATCAATAACGGTAGTATCGTCCACGAAGAAAGCTCATTTGCGGTGCAATCGCTTTATGCCGAGAAGTATTTGCGTGATGCTTCCGCTCACTATGATTTCGACAGTATCCGCGTCGGAATTCAACCGTTTACCAGCGACTTTCGTGGTTTTCTGCTGCTCGATCAGCAACTCGGCGTACGTCTGTTCGGTACCCGTGCCAATAATACCTTTCAATACAATTTTGCCTGGTTCCGTCGCCTAAGAAAAAATAACCAAAACCAAAATGATCTTAGCAGGGATCTACCTGATAACGATGTTTTCCTCGCTAATTTGTATTGGCAGGATTTATTTAAATTGGGATTTATGTCTCAATTCATCGTGGCCTATAACCGAAGTCGTGAAAAAGGAACAGGTATTATCGCGGATGATTCTTTTCGTGGCCAACTCGCCACTTTCAAGGAAAACACTCAACATGATTACGATGTCGCCTACCTAGGATACAATGGCGACGGCCGTTTCGGACGCGTCAATTTAACCACCTCAATTTATTACGTCGTCGGAAAAGAATCAAAAGGCATATTCGTCGATAGGAATACCGACGTCAGAGCACTTTTTGGTGCTGGTGAAATATCGATAGATTTTGACTGGCTTAAACCACGATTATCTGCTTTGTACGCCTCGGGCGATGATGATCCGTTCGATCATACTGCACAGGGTTTTGATGGAATTTCTGAAAATCCAATTTTCGCAGGAACGAATTTTGGTTTTTTCAACCGCCAGGGACTCCCTTTGCTAGGAAATACAATCAACTTAAAAAGGAATAATACTTTTTTTAATGCATTGCGTTCGCAAGCTGATCCAGGACAATCAAACTTTACTAACCCGGGCATCAATATGATAGGACTCGGCGTGGATATCAATGTACTACCTGAACTTAGAATTTCACTAGAAGCAAACCAAACTTGGTTTGATAAAACTGCAGTGCTTGAAGCAGTACTTGGAAAAGAAAATATCGCCAGAAACATTGGTCAGGATATTTCACTCACTGCAATCTACCGACCCTTTGCGACACAAAATTTGATACTAAGCTTATCAGCAGCAGCACTGATCCCAGGTAAGGGATATCAAGATATATATGGTGGGCAAATACCCTTTTCAATTTTTTCCAACATTATTTTGAGCTATTAGATATGACTGTACAGAAATTTTACCGACTCTTAACTCTCGTATTAATCTGTCTGCTTTCGATTGGCACCGCGTCTTTGGCAATTGCCAAAATTGACGACACAGATGAGAACTATCCGCGTTTTCCTGCTGCGCCAAATACTCAGACCTCGAAACAAGTAACTGAAAAAAGTGAGGGTTGTTTAAGCTGTCATAAGCAAATGGATAGCAAGACAATGCACGACAGTCCAGCTGTAAAGCTGGGATGTGTTGATTGTCATGGAGGTGATGCCAGTGTATTTTTATCGGAAAATCTGCCACAGGATCATCCTGAATATGCTGCACAACGTAACCGTGCGCATGTGTTGCCCCGGTTTCCAGAGAAATGGAATTTTCCCAGTAGCGCAAATCCCGAACGTAGCTATACATTGCTCAACCGCGAAGACCCAAATTATATACGATTTGTAAATCCCTCAGACTATCGGGTATCAGAAGAATCCTGCGGTGCTTGCCATCTGGCCATTGTTGAAGCAACCAAACGCAGCATGATGTCAACTGGAGTTATGCTCTGGGGCGGCGCGTCATATAATAACGGCATTTTACCATTTAAGAATTATATAGTTGGCGAGGCTTATACCTTTGATGGGCAAGCTGCCATTATCGAGGGACCGCTACTTTCTGATCCTGAGGGAGCAAAACTTAAACATGGTGTACTTCCAAAACTGATGCCGCTCCCTACTTGGGAAACGGTGAAGCCTGGTGATGTTTTCCGGGTATTTGAGCGCGGCGGGCGTACCGCTAACAACCTTTTTCCCGAAACTGGCCTACCTAATCTTGGCGGAGATTTCCAACAATTAATCGAACCCGGCAATCCAGATATCCGTCAATCTAACCGCGGCCCCGGCACTGGAGGGCGTATCGCCGTACCAGTATTGAACATTCATAAAACACGCTTGAATGATCCATTTACCTGGTTTATGGGCACTAACGATCAGCCTGGAGATTATCGCAATTCCGGTTGCGCATCTTGTCACGTAGTTTACGCAAATGATCGTAATCCTTTACATTCTGGGCCCTACGCAGAATTTGGTCATCTTGGTAAGAGTCAAACCATAGATCCGACCATTAATAAAGAAGTATCGGGGCATCCCTTAACCCACCAATTCACTAGGGCCATTCCCACCAGCCAATGTATCGTGTGTCACATGCATCAACCCAATATGTTTATGAATACCTTTATGGGCTATACCATGTGGGATTATGAATCGGATGCCTCTCACATGTGGCCCAAGGATCAGAAATATCCAAGCGCAGAGGAAATTCGGGCCATCAATGATCGCAATCCAGAAGGTGCCGCGCCTCGAGGAAAGTGGGGCGATCTTGATTTTTTAATCCAAGTTAGCGAGATGAATCCTAAGCTCAAGGATACCCAATTTGCAGATTACCACGGTCACGGGTGGAATTTTCGTGCCATTTTTAAACGTGATCGCAAAGGAAATTTACTGGATGAAGATGGGCATATTGTCGGCGATAACGATCCGGATAAATTTAACAAAGCTGTCCACATGACTTCTATTCACATGGAAAAAGGAATGCACTGCGTGGATTGTCATTTTGCCCAGGACAACCACGGCAATGGTCACATTTATGGTGAAGTAGCATCAGCCATCGAAATTGATTGCGTAGACTGTCATGGCACCATTGCCGATTATCCGACGCTGCGAACATCTGGCCCCGCTGCACCACCAACTGGCAACGATTTATCGCTGCTACGTAATCCAGATGGACGCAAACGTTTCGAGTGGCGCAACGACAAACTGATTCAGCGCTCACTCCTCAATCCTGATATGGAATGGACCGTGTCCTTGGTCAAGGATAGTGTTGATGAGACATCAAAGCACTACAATGAAAAATCGGCGCGGGCTAAATTAATGAGCCGCAATACCCAAACCCAACAATGGGGAAATGACGTCCCGATAGATCAGCTTGCCCATAGCCAGGATAACGTGGAGTGCTATGCCTGCCACACCTCCTGGACAACGAGTTGCGGTGGCTGTCACCTGCCGTCTGAGGCAAACTGGAAAACCGAAGGACATCACTACGAAGGCGCAGTAGCTCGGGTATTCGCCACCTACAATCCTCAGGTTGCGCGCGATGAAATGTTTATGCTCGGTCGCCATGGCAAAATCAAGGGTGCACGCATTGCGCCGGTGCGTTCCAGTTCTGCTCTGGTGGTGTCATCCACCAACGCTAATCGAGAAAAAATATATACCCAGCAGCCACCTATTTCATCCAGTGGATTTAGTTCTCAGGCATTCAATCCGCATTTTCCGCACACCGCGCGTAAAACCGAAACCAAGACCTGTGAGGACTGTCATCTTTCCGCAAAAAACGATAACAATGCCATCATGGCACAACTCTTGTTACAAGGTACCAATTTTATTAATTTTGTGGGCTATCATGCTTGGATAGGAACTGAAAATGGCGTTGTGGCAGCCCAGGTTACCGAATGGGATGAACCCCAGGCAGTCATTGGCAGTTACCTGCATAAATATGCTTATCCCGATTGGTATAAACGTCACCAGAATAATCAACGCAAATTGCAGACGGGCTATCGTCATGAAGGAAATCGCAGTGCGTGTGTACAGGTTCGCGGAGAGTATCTTTTTTCAGCTCAAGGGAGCAACGGAATGCAGGTATTCGATATCGCCAGCATAGGCAACAAGGGCGTCAGTCAACCGATTGTCACCGGTCCTTTTAGTCCATTAGGTCACAATACTCGAATCGACTCTGAAAATGCCACATGTGTTGCACTGCCGACTAATCAGCCGATTCATCCTGAACGTAACCAGGGTCAATTGATGCGTGAGGAGAACCAGGAACAACCGTTTCATCCCATATACAACTATGCTCTGATCACTGACAGCCAAGAAGGATTGATCCTAACGGATGTCAACACCCTCTCAGACGGCGAGTTACGCAACAACTTTCTCAAACGATCACTGACCTGGAATGAAAATGGCGTATTGAACGGTGCGCGGCATATCACCATTGGCGGTCATTATGTTTATATCATTGCTGATGCAGGATTGGTAATTCTCAATTTGGATGATCCTCTAAAACCGCGACTTGAAAGTATCGTCGCGCTCAAAGATGGTCGCGCATCAGCGCTTCAATTTCGCTATCTGTTTGTCACAGACAGTGAGGGTTTAAAAGTTATCGAGATTACCGACAAAGCCCATCCTCATTTGCTGACAAACAACCACATACCATTAAAACAGGCTCATCGAATTTACCTTGCTCGAACCTATGCTTATATTGCAGGGGGCAGCGAGGGGTTGGTGATTGTCGATATCGAAAAACCGGAGCAAATCAAACTTTACCAATCATACAATGCAGATGGGCAATTACGCGATGTTCGCGACGTAATCGTCGCGACCACCAATGCCAGTCTTTTTGCCTATGTTGCCGACGGTGCGGGTGGACTCAAAATTCTGCAACTGACCTCACCAGAGAGCCAGCCCAAGTTTTACGGGTTTAGCCCTGAACCAAAACCGGAGTTGATTGCCCACTATGAGACTAAATCTCCAGCGTTGTCATTATCCAAGGGGCTTGATCGTGATCGCGGAGTTGATGAAACAGGACATCAGATCTCGGTATTTGGCCGACTCGGTTCTCGTCCGCTCAATCTTGAAGAAATGCAACGCTTTTATTTAGACAAAAATCAGCAACCCTGGTTTGTAAAACAAGAGTAATCACATGTCTCCAAATATTTACAGATTTTTCGGGGTGCTGAGTTGGCTTTTAGTCACTGCCGTTAGCAGTGCTCCACCACTGCCTTATCAATCTTCGGAAAAACATCTGGGCGTGGCAACTTGTGCGTCTTCTGTCTGCCACGGATCCGTCCAGGCCAATAAGAATTATAAAGTCGCGCTCAATGAGTATGTCACCTGGTCTCAACGTGACAGACATGCTAAAGCATATGAGACGCTACTCAGCAAGGATTCCAAGGCGATTGCAGCAAAGCTCGGGTTGCGTAATGCGCATACAGCCAAGATTTGTCTGGATTGTCATGCGGATTATATCCCCAAAGAGAAACGGGGTGAGGGTTTTCAATTAACTGACGGTGTCGGCTGCGAGGCTTGCCACGGTGGATCGGAAAATTGGATCGACACCCATGCAAACAAAGAGACTAGCCATCTAGAAAATGTTAAACGAGGAATGTATCCAACAGCCAATTTAGTAGATCGCGCAGCACTTTGCTTATCCTGCCACTATGGTAATGAAGACAAATTTGCAACTCACCAGATTATGGGTGCTGGACACCCTCGGTTGAGCTTTGAACTGGACACATTCCAGGCTTTGCAACCGCCTCATTTTCAGATTGATGAGGATTACAGGAAACGTAAACCCATAGCCTCCCATGCCAAGACCTGGGCATTCGGTCAAATCGCTGCAGCACAATCGCAGTTACGTATGTTGCAGGGACCTTTGATTACTCAACCTCTGGTTTTTCCAGAACTCGCTCTTTTTGATTGTCATTCCTGTCACAACAATTCCATGCATAAATTAGACTGGCATCGTCGGATGAATTCGGCCCGTATCAAACCCGGCAACGTACCGATTGCAGATGGGCACCTCCGTATGGTTATCGTTATCGCCCATCAGGTGGATAAGCAAATTGCCAGAAAACTTATAGAGTTGTCTGAGGCGTTGCAGATAGCCAGTGGTGAGAATCGTTCTCGAATTGTGGCGGTAAGCCATCAGCTAGCAAGTATTGTTGATCAGCTGAGTCATGATTTGGCTGCCATAGAGCTTGGTAACTCAGAAAAAGAGCAGATACTTTCCAACCTAATTAATATGGGTATTGAAGGAGCATTTCGTGACTATATCGGTGCCGAGCAAGCTGTTATGGCGATTGAATTGATCATCATTGATATAAACAAAAATGAACAATCTCGACGTCAGATTGACGATTTGTACAAACAAGTCGAAAATGATGAAACCTACCAGCCTGCCCGATTTGTGGACACACTCCAAAAGCTGAAAACAGCATTAAATTAAATGATACGGCCTGGAATAAAAGAGAAAATCAAAAAATTAGAGAGTGAATCGCCCCGGGATTACTAGAGATTGAAGGTATCGGACCGGTCGTTGTCAGTGCATTGGTCGCGGCAGTTGGTTGTGCTTACCAGTTTAGCAAAGGAAGAGATATGTCAGCATGGCTGGGTTTGACGCCAAGTCAGCACTCCAGTGGTGGCAAATCTCTGCTTGGAGGAATCAGCAAACGCGGCGACAAGTACGTGCGCATGTTACTGA
The DNA here is from genome assembly GCF_022842015.1 of Nitrosomonas sp. Classification (GTDB taxonomy): domain Bacteria; phylum Pseudomonadota; class Gammaproteobacteria; order Burkholderiales; family Nitrosomonadaceae; genus Nitrosomonas. The sequence goes on from NZ_JALHQJ010000053.1 coordinate 12,081, forward strand.
TTCACGGTGCCCGTTCTGCACTCAATGCAGCCAAAAACAAAGAAGACGGACGCAGTCGCTGGGTCATGGCTCTGGTTGAACGGCGTAATAAGAATACTGGAACTGTGGCGCTGGCAAACAAAATGCACGAATTGCTTGGTCGATATTGAGTCGTGGCGAAACGTATCGGGTGGCAGCATAGTGTCGCTGACAAGGAAAGCAAGGTTAGCAGGAATTCAATTGGCGATTGCGTAGCAAAACGAATTGATCAGGAGAAGTCCATATACTGATTGACAGCTTAAAAATAGTAATTCGCACAGGACACGATGTTCTAAAATATTTGAGGAGCATGCATACGATGAAATTGTACGATTATGATTATAGTTTGAGTAACCTGGAGGTTTCAATGATGGCCTATAAAGACATGTTACAGATTTTGTACCAGAATTACACAAAACATAGAGTATCAAGATTGGCAGGAATTCTCAGTCTATTACTCATACTCAGCGGTTGTCAGACGATATTAACCCCCGAACAAGCCACCACAACATTTTGGAAAGCGATGGCGAATGGTGATCTTGCGTCCGCCAAAAAATACACGACCTTGGAGACTCAATATCTTGTGACTAAACAAGAAAATATTATGGGAGCGTCACTAGAAACTGGCGTGATCGTGATTGATGGCCTCACTGCGAAGGTTGCAACTGTCATAACGTTGAAAAATCCCGAAAGCAATAAGCTCTTATCTTTTGATACCGTTTTATTAAAAGAAAACGATGCATGGAAAATTGATTATCGACAAACCCTCAGTAATCTATCAATCCTGCCTTTCGGAGAGGTCATTAATAGCTTGCGGGCAATTGGCGATGTCATCAACAAGAAGATGGAGGAGCAAATACCGTTTTTTGAAAATCAAATTAGATCCTTTAGTGATCAACTTATACGGCAATTGGATGAGTTCCGCCATCAGTTGGAAAAAACCAATCCTACTGAAAAACCGTAATTTTTTCTCACGGTGTGGTTTAAACTGTACTATGTTAAACAACAGCCGGATTCAAACACCAACTGCAACAGCTAAATTTAGTAAATTAAAATAGCTTGTAACTAGGGTTTAAAATAGGCGTTTTTCTAAAGATACTCAAATTAAATTAGGAGATTGCATGCACTACGTTATTTCTACTACTTGGGGTTCAACAGATGTTACGCGCGCTGCACTACCATTCGTCTTTGGAGCTTCCGCTTTGGAGGCAGGGGATACAGTAATGATTATGTTATTTCATGATGCGGTCACGATCGCACTTGATGGAGCCTATCAAAAAATGATTCCTTTCGGACCACCCTCAAAGTTTGCAGAAATATTTGCCAATCCAAACGCACAGGTTATTGTGTGTAAGCCATGCGCTGAAGTGCGTTCCATACAAGAAAGTATGTTGGTGCAGAATGCGATTTTTGGTGGCATGAATGACCTGCACCAACATGTATCTCGGCCAGATGCAAAATTCATCAGTTTTTAATGATCATCTGTATAAAGCCCATTACTAAGTGTCTAATTTTCCATCATCATTGGGGTTTTGCCGCATCTTTATAATCAGTAAGTATGCCAACCCCGATAATAACAACACCCATTGCGATATAAAAATTCCTTGCGGTTTCTTCATCTGCAAAACCTAGGATAAAGGGTAGGGCGATTAGCGAAGGGCCAACGAGGCGCTCAATCCAACCGTGAATGGTAAATGGAATTAGCTTAACTACCCCAAAAGGAAAATCAGAAGCCAGTGTAACCATCAAGTGGACTGCAGCCAGACTGTAGGCAAGCATGGCTGGTAGCTGACTTAATCCTAATAGTGTAGGGGCGAGTAAGAAAATAATGACGGTCAGAAAATCAAGATAACCGTGCATGCGGGGTGAAATTACTTTCATGTGAATTCTCCTTGTATTAATTTGTGGTCACTCCATAGTCACCACCTTCAGTACAGTAATACAGTTCTACTACTAAAGTCTGTTAGCTAGAAAACACAAATGTAATTGCCACTTAAAGATTAATGAACGCAGCATCATTAATGCAAATCTGTTCGCGTGTATAGTCCAGTATTCCACGGTTCCTGAAATCATTTAAGATTGTGCTTACCACCGAACGACTGGCGCCTACTAAATCTGCCACTTCTTGTTGGGTTAAATGAATTTCCAATGCGTATCCATGAGTACACTTTATTCCAAATATTTCAGCTAATTCCAATAATGTTGCTATGACACGAGTTTCAACGGGTTGTGTCAGAACAGCTCGAAGCTTGCGTTCGATTTTTTGCTTGCGAGCATATATCTCCTCAAAAACATGCCATGCCAACTCTGTTTGATGAGACATTAATGTTCTGAAATCACTTTTTGCCATACGATAGAAATCAACTTCTCCCAATGCCTGTACAGTCTCTTCTACTTCTGGGCTGGCAGAATTGTTCCATAAGCAACCAAGGACGCCTCCTTTCCCAAGAATAGTAATAGTAATTTCAATTCCAGCTTCTGTTATATGGGAGAGTTTGACGATGCCACTTTTTAACCAAAAGACATCCGAACAACGATCGCCCTGGCGGTAAAGAAAAGCTTTGTTCGAAACATTGATTTCTTTGATGGAGGGATAATCTTTTTGTAATTGTTTTAAATCGCATTCGAAAAATGCATTGATCAAATTTGACTTAAGATTGTTCTCTATTAATGTCATTGATAGCTCCATCTCATTCATGTTGTGCTCTGTATTGAGGTCTGATCAAGACGCCACCGTTTTTTTACGTTCTCTCTTCCTGTTTCAGTCATGGAATATTGCAAAATCCAAAGTAGTTTATAGTTGACGTCTCACGTTTTAGGCGAATTTGCTACCGATCTAATACTATTCGATATCTCGCCTTACCAGAACGAAGGTGTTGTATGGCATCGTTGACTTTATTCATCGGATAATGCTCGGTCACTGGTGCCACATCATGACGTGCAGCAAACTCAAGCATTTTACGGATCGTTGCGGGGCTGCCGACCGGCGATGAACTAACTGACAATTGGCCAAACATCATTGGAATAAGGTTCAGATCCAAAGGGTCTGTGACTGCACCTAACATGTGTAATCGACCGCGCGGTTTGAGCAAACTAATATAGCTATTCCAATCAAGCTTGACGTTGACGGTCGAGAGCAACAAATCAAAACGGCCTGTAGCATCTTTGATGGCTCCCGGTTTACGCGAATTGACCGTGTCGTGAGCTCCAAAATCCAGGGCTTCTTGCTCTTTCGCCCCTTCTGAGGTAAAGGCAGTGACATGACAGCCCCAAGCTCGCGCAAACTTGATAGCCAAGTGTCCTAAGCCGCCAATCCCGATGACGCCAACGTTGTCTGTTGGAGAAATACCGAACTGCACCAAGGGATTAAACACCGTTATTCCGCCGCAGAGTAATGGGCCTGCGATCTTGGCGTTCAGGGCGTCAGGTAGTTTGGCAACACTCGTGCTATGCGCGCGGACTGTATCGGCAAACCCACCGTGACGACCGACAATTGTGGATTCAGCATTTGAACATAAATTGTGGTGTCCGCCGAGACACTGGTTGCAAGTCATGCAGTATCCTGCATGCCAGCCCAAGCCGACCCGATCACCCACTGAGAAATGTGAAACCTGGTCACCGATTCTTGAGATCTTTCCTATCACTTCGTGTCCCGGAACTAAGGGGAATCGTGTTATACCCCATGCATCATCGAGCATACTAAGATCGCTGTGACAGATGCCACAGGACTCCACTGTGATATCTACTTCTTCTGGGCCAATTGGTCCTAGCTTATACTCAAAGGGTTCTAAGGCACCATTGGCTTTACTGGCTGCATATGCAAGAACTGTACTCATTTCAGGCTCCTCTTATTGTTAAGCAGGTACTTTGTTGGGATTGGGCTGACCAATCTTTTTTTGCCTCGGATATATCCAGTACATATTACTATTCTTATGAAAAGAAAGGTGACAACCCGCACATAACGGGAAGGGGAAGAAAGTAGATTGCTAACAAGTTAACCGCTTTACGCTGCTTGGCTGCATACTGATTTCTTGCCTATTGCATTGTTTTGGCGTGTGCGAGCTATCAACTATGTGTGGTCGAATAATCAACCAATTGGAAGTAATTGGTTGATGCCGTGGTGTTTATGACCGATACTGATAATGCCGGTGCAGCAGTAACTGCCATGGTTGGCGATATTTGGTTTTACTGCAAAATGGACAGTAATCCATGTCATTGAATGATAGAAAGTGAGCGACAAAAAACCGAGTGAAAAAATTGGAATGCCAAAAAATTTACAATTGCTATTAGCCTACTGGTTTTTTATTATTATTGGGATAGCTTGTACCTCATCATTGCAAGCGCAAACAAAAGCCGCCACGCAGCGTTTAGTTTTAACCGGATCAAGTACCATAGCGCCTTTGGTCGGCGAAATCGCACGGCGATTTGAATCGTTGTATCCAGGGGTGCGCATCGATGTACAGACAGGCGGTTCTGCACGTGGCATTCATGATGTGCGTAAAGGAATTGCGGCAATCGGCATGGTGTCGCGCGCATTGAAAGCGGATGAGGCAGATCTGCATGCGTTTGTGATCGCACAAGATGGCGTCAGCATCATCGTGCATGCTGATAATCCGGTCAGAACACTGAGCCGGGAACAGATTGCAGGTATATATACCGGCAGGATTACGCGTTGGAATGTCGTGGGTGGTGCGGATGCCCGCATCACCGTCGTTAATAAAGCGGAAGGGCGATCTACACTGGAATTGTTTTTAGACTATTTGCAGCTTAAAAATAGTGAGATCAAACCGCACATCATTATCGGTGATAATGCGCAGGGTATCAAAACGGTGCTTGGTAATCCACATGCGATCGGCTACGTATCAATCGGTGCAGTTGAATTTGAGGCGCAGCGCGGTGCGCCTATCCGGTTATTGTCATTAGACGGCGTGGAAGCTTCGGTGGAGAATGTCCGGCAAGATATTTTTCCGTTGTCGCGTTCGTTGAATTTGGTAACTTCCAACGAGCCGCATGGTTGGGTACAGCAGTTTATCGAATTTGCCCGTTCATCGCAGGTGCATGATCTTGTCAGAGCGCAATACTTTGTTCCGGTTAATACTGATTGACAAGCTGCTAATTGGTATTCTGCGTGCAGGCGCAATGCTTGCAGCACTGGTGATGCTGCTCATTCTGTTTTTCCTGGTGGATGAATCCTGGCCTGTTTTATCAAAGTTATCCATTGTGCGTTTCATCGACGATGCGTCCTGGCATCCGCTGGAAGGCGCCTACAATTTAATGCCCATGCTGTCAGGTACGGTGCTGACAAGTGTTGGAGCGTTACTGCTGACCATCCCATTGAGCTTGGCATCCGCATTATTTATCGTATTTTATGCGCCAATACATCTGGCAACGCTTTATAAGCGCTTAATTGAGTTGCTGTCCGGAATCCCCTCTGTGGTTTTTGGGTTCTGGGGATTGACGACCCTGGTGCCGCTGATCAATCAGTGGAATCCACCCGGTGCCAGTCTGTTGGCTGCAATACTGGTGTTGACAATGATGATTCTGCCAACAGTAACCTTGACTGCTTATACAGCGCTGGCGGCAGTGCCGGAGGAGTTGCTGCGTAATGCGGCTGCGCTGGGTTTATCACGCTGGGGGATGATCAAAGGTGTTGCATTGCCAGCCGCAAAAACCGGAATTGCCGCCGGAATTATTCTGGCAGCGGCGCGTGCCCTCGGTGAAACCATGGCAGTGTTAATGGTGGCAGGTAATGTGGTGCAATACCCGGAAACATTGTTTGATCCAGTGCGTACACTGGCAGCCAACATTGCACTGGAAACCGCATATGCCATGGGGGACCACCGTGCTGTTCTGTTTGTGTCAGGGCTACTTCTGATGTTGTTGGTCATGGTGCTATCGGGTATGGCTGGATTGCTGGAGAAGCAGCGTCATGCGTGAAACAATGCCTATTCATACATGGCAAGTTTTACGCGATCGTATTGTGCAGTTTTTGATTTATGCATCAGTTTTACTGATCAGCGCGGTTTTTATATGGATATTGGCTGATCTAGTGCGAGGCGGCTTTGCTCATCTTTCCTGGGAATTTTTGACGGAATCTCCGCGCGATGCTGGGCGGGCAGGGGGTATTGCATCCATATTGGTTTCCACGCTACTAATCTTGTTGGTGGCAGTGTTGACAGCAGTGCCGATTGCATGGACCACTGCGATACTGCTGGCGGAATTTGTTGCGGTTGACAGTGCTTTCGGTAAAGCAGTGCGATTCAGTCTGCATGTGTTGGCGGGAGTACCTTCGATTGTTTTCGGGCTGTTTGGAAATGCTTTCTTTAGTGTTTATCTGGGATTGGGTTTTTCTATTTTGTCGGGTGGTTTGACGCTGGCGTGCATGTTATTGCCGATTCTAGCGAGCACTGCAGAGGCAGGGCTTCGCACCGTGCCAAATGCTTACCGCATGTCAGCATCTGCTTTGGGTTTGACGCGCACCGCAGCACTGGTTCATTTGATACTTCCCGCTGCCGCGCCGGTTTTGGCCGCAGGACTTCTGTTAGGGATAGGGCGTGCATTGGCGGAGACGGCGGCTTTACTGTTTACCAGCGGTTATGTAGACCGCATGCCGGATTCCTTGCTGGATTCGGGACGTGCCTTGGCGTTGCATATTTTCGATTTATCCATGAACGTGCCCGGTGGTGATATGCCAGCTTATGCCTCAGCACTGGTGCTGGTCAGTCTGTTATTATGCATTAATATTCTGGCCATGAAATTTGCCCATGGTCTGCAACGCAGGAAGATCATGACATGAATTCCAGTCAATGCACTGATAAATTGGATACTTTTACCCTGGGGCCGCTCGAGGCGGGCCCAGCTTGTTGTGATCCGCAACCCGCGATTCAGGTAAGAAATCTGTCCTTGCTGTATGACGGCAAGGCCGCTTTGGATAAGGTGACGCTGGATATTTATCAAGGCTGTATTACTGCATTAATTGGGCCCTCCGGTTGCGGGAAAACCAGCTTTCTTTCTGCAATTAACCGCCTGACAGATCTGATACCTGGTTGCAATGTGACAGGGAAGATTCTGGTGCACGATCAGGATATTCATCATCCTGACACGCATGCGCAGACCTTGCGCCGCCAGGTCGGAATGGTGTTCCAGAAACCCACGCCTTTTCCGCTTTCCATCCGCCGCAACCTTTCGCTACCACTCAATGAACATGGCATCACCCAAAAAACAGAAGTAGCGTCAATTACTGAGCATGTGCTGCGAGATGTCGGTTTATGGGATGAGGTTCATGATCGCCTGGATGCTTCCGCACTCAGCTTGTCCGGTGGGCAGCAACAACGCCTTTGCATTGCACGCGCGCTAGCGTTGAAGCCACAGATTTTGTTGATGGATGAACCCTGCAGTGCGCTTGATCCGCTTGCTTCCGGGATCGTGGAAGACCTGATCTGCCGTTTGCGCGGCCGTTATACCATTGTCATCGTTACGCACAATCTTGCGCAAGCAAGACGTATCGCCAATTATGCGGCTTTTTTCTGGGTCAGTGGACGCGCCGGTCAGCTGATCGAATTTGGCCGCTGCCAGCATATCTTTGAATCACCCAGCCACGAGCTGACGGCTGCTTATATAAATGGCGTAAGAGGTTAATTCGAAAGGAATGCAGATAACGTAGGTAGTATTAGAAAAGGAAGAATATGAGACATCGTTGGTGGGTAGTGATTCTGCTGGGCTTGCTTATGGTGTTATTTTTCGTTTTTGACTTGGGGCGCTTTTTTACGCTTGAAATGCTCAAAGCTCAGCATGAAGCGTTGCAACAGGCCTATCAGGCAGAACCGCTTTTTGTGATCAGTGTTTTTTCGGCGATCTATATCGTGATGGCCGCTCTATCATTTCCTGGCGCAACGGTCATGACATTGGCTGGTGGTGCTATGTTCGGATTATGGGTTGGTGTGCCGGTGGTATTGGTTTCGGCCACGATCGGTGCCACGCTGGCGTTCTGGGTCGCGCGCTATGTCTTGCGTGGTGCCGTGCAACGCCGTTTTGGCGATCGTTTAGGAACGATCAACAAAGGTCTGGAGCGGGATGGCGTATTCTATTTATTTTCCCTGCGGTTGGCACCGATTTTTCCGTTCTTTTTGATCAATTTGCTGATGGGATTGACCACGCTGCCCAGCATGACCTATTTCTGGGTCAGCTTGGTTGGGATGTTTGCCGGAACAGCTGTGTATGTCAACGCAGGTACGCAGTTGGCGGCGATTACACAGATGTCGGATGTGATGTCGCCAGCGTTGATCATTTCATTTACTGCGCTGGCGCTGTTTCCATGGCTGGCTCGCTGGGCCATCGGATTGATTAAAGCGCGGCGGCTATACGCACGCTGGCCTAAACCTGCACATTTCGACAGAAATTTGGTCGTGATCGGTGCCGGTGCCGCCGGATTGGTAAGCGCGTATATTGCCGCAGCTACGCGTGCCCAAGTGACGTTGATCGAAAGCCATAAAATGGGTGGCGATTGCTTAAATTATGGCTGCGTTCCATCGAAAGCTTTGATTCGTACCGCTACTTTCTTACAGCAAACGAGAAATGCCACATCACTTGGCATTCAGCAGGTCGATGTGAAATATGATTTTTCCGATGTGATGGCGCGTGTTCAGCGTGTGGTCAAAACGGTTGAGCCGCACGATTCAATTGAGCGTTATACCCAATTAGGCGTCGAGGTATTGCATGGTAAAGCTCGAATTACTTCACCGTGGTCGGTGGAGATCAACGGACAAATCCTGACAACACGCGCCATTGTCATTGCCACCGGTGCGCATCCGATTGTGCCGAAAATTCCAGGACTGGAATCCGTGTGCTATTACACCTCCGATACCCTCTGGTTGCTAACTGAACGGCCGGAACGCCTGATTGTGTTGGGCGGCGGGCCGATAGGCTGCGAGCTGGCGCAAGCATTTGCCCGGTTAGATTGCCAGGTGACGCAGATCGTGCGCAGTGATTTGTTGCCGCGCGAAGATGCTGACGCGACGGAGTTGATTAAAGCAGTATTGCAAGCGGACGGCGTGTCGATTCTGACGCAGACCGAAACACTGTGCTGCGAAAAAGAAGGTGATACACAGTATTTAGTAGTGCGTAGTCAAAATGGCGAAGAAATGAAATTGCCGTTTGATGCATTGTTATGTGCCGTTGGGCGAACGGCGCGTACCGAAGGTTTTGGGTTGGAGGAGATTGGTATTTCAGTGTCTTCTCAGCATACTATTGAAACCAATGCTTGGTTGCAAACTATTTACCCCAATATTTACGCCTGTGGTGATGTGGCCGGGCCGTATCAATTCACCCATACGGCTGCACACCAAGCGTGGTATGCATCGGTCAATGCATTGTTTGGCAGCATCAAACGTTTCAAGGCCGATTATTCGGTGATTCCGTGGACGACCTTCACTGATCCGGAGGTTGCGCGCGTCGGGCTGTCTGAAAATGAAGCGAAGCAACGCGGCATTGCTTACGAAGTCTCACGCTTTAATTTGCAGGAGTTGGACCGCGCAATCGCTGACGAAGCCGCGCATGGTTTTGTAAAAGTGCTGACCGCGCAGGGCAAGGATCGTATTCTCGGCGTCTGCATCGTGAGCGTTCATGCCAGCGATTTATTGGCGGAATTTGTGTTGGCGATGAAGCACGGCCTGGGTTTAAACAAGATCTTGGGTACTATTCATACCTATCCAACCTGGTCGGAGGCCAATAAATATGTGGCGGGAGAATGGAAGCGGGCGCACGCACCGAAGTGGTTGCTGACATGGGTGGAGAAGTATCATGCCAAACAGCGGTTAAAAGGTTGAGAGGATTGATGTTGAAAAAAAGATATTGATATATTGATTTCATCGTCATCTTCTTTGATAGCCAGTCGAGCTTCGGATATGTATTGGTCGGGATCGCAGAGTATTACTTAGAGCTTACTCAAAAATCATAAATAACTGATTGAATTGAATAATAGTGTATATTTTGGTAGAATAGTGCACTTAAATATGTGAATTAACACCAAAAACCGTGCACTATGATTC
>NZ_JALHQJ010000054.1 GCF_022842015.1 Nitrosomonas sp.
CCAATTTGGGTAGTCCATATTAGGAGACGGGCAACATCATGTTTAAAGGCAATAGCAACTTTCAACTGAAAATTAACACTGCAAGTTTGGAATCATTTGTTGTTCCTGATCAGCTTGGTTTCTATACAGGTAACAAAAGAACGAAAAATCCTGTCTGGATGCATTTTTTCTTGATGGCTCTACTCACGAGTGTTTTTGCTTTATTTGTATCAGATGTACATTCGATGGCGGGTGCAACTGCACCCATTAAAAAAATGCTCAAAGTGCAAACGAATGAACACAGATGGATCAGTTTAGGTGCAGGGTATCGTGGTTCAGGCGTATGGGTGGAAAATCCAAATTCTGGTAATTTGAAAGATGGCGCCTACAGCAACGACAATGCGCGTCTTTATCTCAATGGGCAGTTTAATGAGCATTTCAAATTCGAAGTCAATACAGAATGTTTTTTCTGTAACAATACGGCTTCGGGTGAAAATCCAAGAATGTCGTATAACATTCTCGACGCGATAGCCAAATTTGAATACAACCGCTATTTTAATATTTGGGGGGGGCGTATGCTGGCTCCTACGGAGCGGGGAGAATTAAGTGGCCCTTTCTTTCAGGCCACCCATGATGCATTCAAAACACCTTTCTTTTCTCAAGATTTCAGCACTAAATTTGGTGATGGTGGCGCAGGCCGTTATGGTCGTGACGACGGTGTAACTTTCTGGGGTAACGCAGAGCCAGGTATTATTCCCGGCACGCTTGGTTATGCAATGGGAGTTTTTCGTGGTTTGGAATCCTCGAAAACTGCGGGGCCGAATCCGGGTGGCACTATACTCACAGCAGCACGTATTACCTATAATTTTTTGAATCCAGAAAAAAATCCCGGTTATTACACTTCCAGTACCTATTATGGTAAAGCCGGTGATATTTTAGCATTGGCGTTTGGTATGTCTTACCAAAAGAATGGTGCAGGATCGTTTGCAAATCGTAGTGACTTTCTCGGTTTTACAGGTGACTTACTATTTGAAAAAGTTTTACCAAAAAATATGGGTGTGACTACTGTAAATGCTGAATACAAACAATTTTATGCGAATTATTCGACCGCTGCATTCTCTGATCGTGATTGTTTTTGTATGTTCGATGGCAAGTCGTGGACAGTAACCGGCCTTTATATGCTTCCGACTAAAGTCGGCATCGGACACTTTCAGCCTTATGGCAGATATACCAGCATTCAACCCAATGCTAGCAACAATCGAGAAGAGATTGAAGCGGGTCTGAATTACATTATCGACGGATTTAATGCGCGTATTTCAGCGTACTATCAGCATGGAGATCTACTGATGAAGGGGTTAAATTACGCGCCCGGAGTCTCAGGTCCAGCGCTTGATGTTTTTAAAATCTCATTCCAACTGCAGATTTAGAGACTTTCTGGAGTCAATTATTCATTAATACTGAGCTGAGAAAAAATTATGCTGCTATCCACTTATCCAGAAGAATCAGCAATTAAACAACGGAGTTCCCCTATTCTGAATGATCCCCAGCAGCCAATGGATGCTGCTAAATCCGATTCAATGGTAAATTCGGATCACAAGCCGCTTCAAGCAAGATTGTCGCTCAAGTTTTCTGAAATGGATGGAACAACGCGCCTCGTGGAGCGGGATCACTTCGGGCCTTTGTTGGTACAGAAACCTTTTTACCCAGAAAGCCGAAAGATTTGTCATGTGGTAATTATTCATCCACCGGGCGGAGTCGTAGGAGGTGATCAATTAGAAATTTCGGCTCAAGTTGGTGCGTCCGCAAGTGCGCAAATAACCACACCCGGCGCTGCGAAATGGTACAAAGCAAATGGTCGCGTTTCACACCAAAAAATTAGAGTCAGCGTAAGCAAAGGTGGCTCTCTTGAATGGGTGCCGCAGGAAACTATTTTTTACAACAATGCTAACGTCGATGTCGATCATCAAGTAATTTTGGAAGATGATGCAATTTATGTGGGCTGTGAAATATTATGCTTTGGTCGTACCGCATACGGTGAAACATTCAATAGCGGACAAATCAAGCAACGTACTAGCATTCAACGAAATGGAAAAATGATTTGGCTTGAACAAATACGTCTCCTGGGTGAGAGTTCTGCCATGAGTGGACCTTTGACATTATCTGGAAAAACAGTCTGTGCTACACTCATTTTGACTGGAAAAACGTTGCCTCAGTCTTTAATAGATTTGGCACGTGAAGAGGCAATGATAGTTACAAAAGGTGTGGGCCAAGTTGGTATATCCCAACTGAAATCGGTAATCGCGGTTCGCTATTTAGGTGATTCGAGCGAGGTTGCACGTCACATCATGTTGCGTGTGTGGGGTTTGTTCCGCCCAGAAATTCTCGGGTGCGCTGGGATTGTTCCGCGCATGTGGAACACTTGATTAAAGGTATCATTGACTTATGGTGGTTTTCTAAAAATATCATGCGGTTGCAGTAACTTAAGAAAATTGAAATGTTATTTTATTCAGGAGAAAAACTATGGACTTAACGCCTAGAGAAAAAGACAAGCTACAGATATTCACTGCTGGATTAATCGCTGAAAGACGTAAGGCACGTGGCCTAAGGCTTAATTATCCAGAAGCGGTTGCACTGATTACCTGCGCAGTATTGGAAGGTGCCAGAGATGGACGGACGGTTGCGGAGATGATGACAGCCGGTCAAAAAATACTGACCCGTGCTGATGTTATGGAGGGGGTTCCCGAAATGATTCCGGATATTCAGGTTGAGGCAACGTTTCCGGATGGAACTAAACTGGTCACTGTGCATAATCCGATAATTTAATCCTCAAAAATAGGAGATCGTCATGAGAGTACCAATGATTCCAGGTGAAGTGTTTGCTGAATCCCGTGAAATCGAATTAAATGTCGGTAGAAATACTAAAACACTAACTGTCTCCAATGGTGGAGATCGTCCAATACAAATAGGTTCCCATTTTCATTTTTTTGAAGTTAATTCTGCCATGAAATTTGATCGGGAGGCTGCCTATGGCATGCGCCTAAATATTATGGCTGGAACAGCAGTTCGTTTCGAACCAGGACAAGAAAGAACCATTGAGCTCGTTGAGCTTGCAGGAGACCGGGTCGTTTATGGGTTTAACCAAAAAGTGATGGGCAAACTTAAATAGTTTGTATCGCAATAATTTTACAGGAGTAGAAAAATGAGCGTAAAAATTTCCCGTAAATCCTACGTTGAAATGATGGGCCCAACAACTGGCGACCGCGTCCGTTTAGCCGATACAGAACTTTTTATAGAAATTGAAAAAGATTTTACTACCTACGGTGAAGAAGTGAAGTTTGGCGGAGGAAAAGTAATTCGGGATGGCATGGGGCAATCACAACGTAATCATGCTGATGTCATGGATACTGTCATTACCAATGCAATTATTATTGATCATTGGGGTATTGTTAAGGCGGATATTGGTATCAAGAATGGCAAAATCGCGGGTATCGGCAAAGCTGGAAACCCGGATATCCAACCTAACGTGACCATTGCTATCGGGGCAGCTACTGAGATTATTGCTGGCGAGGGGCAAATTGTCACTGCGGGTGCGCTGGATGTGCATATACATTTCATTTGCCCGCAACAAGCAGAAGATGCAATGATGAATGGGATAACTACCATGCTCGGTGGGGGTACAGGCCCGGCAGTCGGTACAGCAGCAACTACCTGTACTCCAGGGCCCTGGCACATTCATTCAATGTTACAAGCCTCAGATGGTATAGTAATGAATACCGGTTTTTTTGGTAAAGGTAATTGTAGTTTGCCGATACCTTTGGAAGAACAAGTGCTTGCTGGTGCTTGCGGCTTAAAATTACATGAAGACTGGGGTACGACTTATGCTGCGGTTGATAACTGTTTGAATGTTGCGGATAAGTATGATGTGCAAGTCGCAATCCATACCGACACCATCAATGAGGGTGGCTATTTGGAAAATACCATTGCTGCGATGAAAGATCGAACCATCCATACCTTTCATACTGAAGGTGCGGGCGGTGGCCATGCGCCGGATATTATCGCAGTCGTGGGCCAAGAAAATGTTTTGCCGTCATCGACCAATCCAACTCGCCCCTATACCGTTAATACCCTTGATGAGCATTTGGATATGTTGATGGTGTGTCATCATCTACATGCTAATATTCCAGAAGATGTTGCCTTTGCAGAGTCACGTATCCGTAAGGAAACGATTGCCGCAGAAGATATTCTGCATGACATGGGCGCAATCTCCATGATGTCCTCGGATTCACAGGCAATGGGCCGCATCGGTGAAGTTGTGCTACGTACATGGCAAACTGCGCATAAAATGAAGATACAGCGCGGCACATTGCAAGAAGACACCTCAAGGAATGATAATTTCCGCGTAAAACGATATATTGCCAAATACACAATCAATCCAGCCATCACGCATGGCGTTGCACATGCGATTGGGTCGATAGAGGTTGGTAAATACGCAGATCTGGTGCTGTGGAGACCGGCGTTCTTTGGCGTAAAACCATCCATGATCTTAAAGGGGGGAATGATCGCTGCAGCATTAATGGGTGATCCCAATGCATCGATTCCAACGCCTCAACCCATGCATTATCGCTATATGTTTGGTGGCTACGGTGGTGGGATCAAAACATCGTGCTTCACTTTTGCTTCGCAGGCAGCGTTAAATGCCGGTCTGGTTGATCAATTAAAATTAGATAAAAATTTAATTGCTGTCAAAGATACTCGCAACTTACGTAAGAAAGACATGATTCACAATGATGCCACTCCTAAGATGGAAGTGGATCCGGAAACCTATGAAGTACGTGCTGATGGGCAATTGCTGACATGTGGCGCTGAAGACGTACTGCCGATGGCACAACGCTACTTCCTGTTTTAGCAGTGTTTTTATGCCTTGTTCTTTTGGATAAAGATCACCACGGGCAAAGGGGTTTTCATTTTTTATAGCAGCTATCGCAACATTTATTGCAGTGATAGCTGCTATGTAAACAATAACTGATTGTAATAATAAAATGCTTACGCTGAATACTAAAATAGATCACGCAGACTCAGTGTTTGCACAACTCGTGTTACCTTACGAAATGCGTGAGAACAGTCGGCTCAGGACGGCACTTGCATCGGGTGAGGAAGTGGCGATTTTTACTGTACGAGGCACAATACTGCGGAATAATGATTTTCTCAAGAGCGATGACGGGCGTGTAGTGCAGATCATTGCCGCTCGTGAACCTACTTATCGAATCACTTGTAAGACACCTCATGAGTTATTGCGCTGTGCCTTTCATCTTGGTAATCGACATACGCAAACCCAGGTTGGCGAAGCTTTCCTGCGGATTCATCAAGATAGTGTCTTAAAGCAAATGTTGGAAGGCCTAGGTGCTTCTGTCATAGAAGAAGATGAACAATTCGAGCCAGAATCAGGCGCTTATGGGGGAGGAGGGCACCATCATCATGACGATGGTCATTACCATGCGCATGGTCCGCTCGCACCCATACCAGCACGTCAAAAGATTCACAGACCTTCAGATTCGCAATCTTAGGGGTCATTCATTGTGCAATCCATTTTATTACTTCGCTTACTGCAACTAGCAAGTCCCTCGCTGCCGATTGGCGCATACACGTACTCGCAAGGTTTGGAATCCGCCATTGAAAACGGCACCGTGCATGATGAAAGCTCTGCGCGCGCATGGATTTCAGAAGCATTGAATATCATTGCGGATTTTGAAGCGCCGATCGTGTGGCGTTTGCTTAAAGCATTTGCCGAGCGTGATTTGGCAGCCGTCAGTTACTGGACTGAATGTTTTGTTGCAGCACGCGATACCACGGAGTTTCGCGCGGAAACAATACAGATGGGATATTCTTTAGGAAAACTCGTCACAGATCTAAAGATTGCGGACGATTCTCTGAGTGCAATGTTAGCAAATCAATCTGAAATACCTTTACCTACCGCGTTTGCATGTGCCGCAGAAGCACTTGGGGTGCCACATGAATCGGCACTGCTTGGCATGTTGTTCTCAATGGTCGAGAATCAAGTGTTAGTTTGCGTTAAATCAGTGCCACTGGGACAGGTTTCCGGGCAGAGTCTTTTATTGTCGTTGCATGCAACAATCGAAAAAGTATCGCTACATGCACAGCAGCTCAATGATGACGAACTATCGAATTGGGCGCCAGGATTGTCATTGTTGTCGATGCAGCACGAAACACAATATAGCCGAGTTTATCGGTCATAATTTTTGAGGTATTACACGTGAATAAACAATCAAATCCGCTTCGAGTAGGTATCGGTGGTCCGGTAGGATCAGGAAAAACAGCCTTATGTGAGGCGCTGAGCAAAAAAATGCGCGATCGATACGAAATGGCGGTGATTACGAATGATATCTATACCAAAGAAGATATGGAGATTTTATTACGCGCCAATGCGTTACCACCTGAACGTCTGATGGGTGTGGAGACGGGCGGATGTCCGCATACGGCCATCCGAGAAGATGCATCCATTAATCTTGAAGCCATTGCGCGCATGACGGCCGATTTTCCCAATCTTGACCTTATTCTGGTTGAATCCGGCGGCGACAATTTAGCTTCCACTTTTAGCCCCGAACTTTCCGATCTAACCATTTATGTCATTGACGTCGCAGCTGGCGAAAAAATACCGCGTAAAGGTGGCCCTGGTATTACGCGTTCAGCGCTGCTGATCATTAACAAAATCGATCTGGCTCCTTATGTTGGAGCAAGTTTGGAAGTGATGGCGCGAGATGCAAAAAAAATGCGAGGCGACCGGCCATTTGTGTTTACCAACTTGCATACAGGTGAAGGTGTAGATCAAGTGATTGACTTCATCGTTAAACAAGGATTGCTTGAAGAAGTGAAACAACGCGCAGGTTGATACGTACCCATGCGTAATCTTGGTTTTTAACCCTGCTTGAATGATTAATTAGATTGTATTGATAGTTACTGTAGTTGCTTTTCCACATAAACTTTAGGAGCTAATCATCATGGATTGGTCTTTATCAATTGACAAGGCAATGCCGAAACCTTTGCGTGTAATATTCAGAGGTGTCGGTCAAGTATTTTTTTGCTGCAACGCGGTCACGGGTCTTATTTTCCTAATTGCCTTATATGTGGGTGGGATTACCGCAGGTCTCGCCGCGACTGTAGGCGTGATCAGCAGTACAGTCGCCGCTTATTTGTTAGGATTCTCAGACGATGATATTGATGCAGGGTTGTACGGATTTAACGGCACCCTGGTCGGTCCCTGCTTATTTTTGTTCATGGAGAATACACCGCAACTCTGGCTGTATGTGGTGCTTGCTTCAGTTTTGTCTACGGTGGTGTTGGCTGCATTGATGCGGATCTTGCAACCTTATAACATTCCAGCATCTACTTCCCCGTTTGTTTTGACTTGCTGGATGTTTATGGTGGCCGTGTTTTCATTTGATGCGTTTTCGCGCGGCCCAGTGCTGCCCGCACCGGGAATTCCTGTCGACATTGCTGCTGCCTCAGTAGTCGCGACAGAGTATGCCACCTTTTCGCAGGAAGCGGCTGAGGCCTGGTATACAGCCGTTACCAAAGGTGTTGGTGAAGTGATGTTCGCCGATAGCGTCATTGTAGGTATTCTGTTCTTGATCGGTATTGCAATAACCTCACTGCGTGGCGCATCGATGGCGCTGTCCGGCGCAATTGTCGGAGTTGCCTTGCCGATCTGCCTGGGTGCCGATAAGACGCTGATCGAAATGGGACTTTATGCTTTTAATCCGGTGTTGACCATGATGGCAATCGGTTGGGTTTTTCTTAAACCTAGTACAGGAACTGCAATTCTTGCCTTACTGGCGGGTATTTTGACGGTTATTTGTCAGGCTGGATTAGCTAATTTCCTTGCGCCGATAGGCCTGCCGACACTGACGTTTCCTTTTGTTCTGGTGATGTGGATGTTTTTATTTGCTGCTGGAAGATCCAAATATTGGGGAAATTCACACTAAAATTAGTTGTGCTTTGAGACTAAAGCCCCGTTTTAAAACGGGGCTTTTTATTGGTTGCGACAACACTGGAGATTATCAGGTGAGTGGACTGCAATGCGTATGAGGAGTCGCAGAATGCGGATGGAGTTCTTCTGATAGCTCGATCGGCACAATATGTAATTTGCCGTGACGCACGCCATTGGTGGCAATTACTTGGTTAGCAAAGCGCCTGACATCTTGAATCGTACCGCGCAGAATAGTAGTTTCGAGACAGTTGTCGTGATCCATATGAACATGCATACTGGATAAAGATAAATCGTGATGGTGATGGTGCGCGGAAGTAACCTGGCTGGCCAAGTCTCTTTGGTGGTGATTATAAATATAACTGAGTGTCGCAATACAGTAACCTTTATTATCTTTTTCCAGCCGTGCGGTTTCTAGATAGTCTCGAATGAGATCGCGAATCGCTTCTGAGCGATTATCGTAACCACGTGCTTGGGAAACTTTATCAAATTGCTCAAAAAGCTGGTCATCCATCGAAATAGTAAAGCGCTCCATAAAATCTCCTCGTGGGTTATCATTTAAAATCAAATATATAAATACTGAATATACTATTACAAATTTATTGTATTGATCAAAAATTGGCGACTAAATTAACGCGAATTGAGCGGCTTTCTATCGGATGAAAATGTAAGTCACTCACGCCGGCGGCGGGCTCACCCGGAAGTCTCGAAGTATAGTAATAATCTATTGCATGTGCCTGCGAGTTGAGCAGATTAAATCCTTGCATGATCACGCGCACACTGTTACCGATTTTATAGCCAATTTGGCCATTGAGCGTAATGGTGTGATTGGATTGCACGCTGTTGTCTTCAATCAAAGAACGTTTGCCGAAATAGCGCAACTGCATACTACCAAATAATGAGCCTATATTATCCACCGCTACTGCTAATTTTCCCACGCCTCGTATTGCCCCGGGTATTTGGTTGCCACTCGGATCAGCATCGCTGAAACGAGCGCGCGCCAGCGCGTAATCCAGATCAATCATCAACCAATCTGTCGGCATGTAAAACAGTGAAACTTCAAATCCTTCCCGCTTACTCGGGCGGCTGGCCTCGGTTGTTCCGGCATCGCCTACAAATAATAATTCCGAATCAAAATCCAATCGAAACGCGGCAAAAGAAGCCTGAAGGCCTGGGACGATGGCGGTGCGAACTCCGACTTCATAACCCGTTGAGCGTACCAGAGGATTGACTCTGTTAATGGGATCTCCTGACTTTGGATCAACGGTAGAAGTCGCTCCCCGTGCGTCATTGCTATGAAACCCGCTGCCATAATTAAAATAGAGTTCGGTTTGCACCCAAGGTCCAAAAATCAGGCTGAGTTTGGGATTGGTCATGCTATCGTAACGATTTCCCGAGTTAGCATTGATATTGCTATTGACATCAAACCAGTAATAATCCGAACGCACGCCGGCTACGCTACGGAATTTTTCCAGCCACTGGATGCTGTTTTGATAATAAATGCCTATACTGTTCTGGTTAATATGATCTTTGCGGGTAGTCGATAAGGTTTGGCGTTCTTTGGTACTGAGCAATCCATTGTCAATGACATCATTCTGAAATTGAACGCCCACCATACTTTCGATCTCAATTCCACTAATTTTGTTGGTCCAAAGATGATTGGCATTCATCGCCGATTGAAAACGTTTATCAATCTGAGAGAATTGATCTCCATTCACTGGGTCATCGAGAAAATAGGTGAAATTTGAAAATAATGCCAAATTACTATGCAGCGTATATAGATTCAACTGAGTGATGCCATAGCGACTGACATGCTGTAGTGCACTGGAGAGACTAAAGCGGTGAGATTCACCGCCCGAACTGGGATCAATGGCGCCCAGTCGTGGAACAAAACCGCTGGTTACACCCCTTTGCGGAATTTGATCGGTTGAATTCCAGTTTCCACCATACCCCATTGCTGTTACGTTAAATTTAGTTGAGCCACTATCCTGGCTATACCGCAGCACCGCGTTAAATTTCTTAAAATCCTCATGCTTAACCCATGGCCCGTCTTTTGTTAGTAGTTCCACCGCATACAATACATTGCCCGCACCTACTTCATGCGATTTTGCCAGCAATCCCCGCATAAAGCCTTGTTGTCCAAGTCCATAGCTGGCAATACCCTTGGGTAATGTGTCAACATAACTCATACTGACAGCGCCCGCTGAGGAGAAATCGCCTTGATTGGCGTAATAAGGGCCTTTTAAGTACAGCACATTGCCTGCCAATTCTGGAATGATAAAGTTAGTATCCGCCCAGCCCTGTCCGTGGCCATGCGAACGTTGATTGACCAGCATTCCATCTACCGAAATGCGTAAATCCGTGCCATGATCCAGGTTAAAGCCCCGCAGAAAGTATTGGTTGGCTTTACCCTCACCGCTATGTTGGGTAACAATTAATCCTGGTACTGTTTCCAGTAATTCTCCCGGGCGATAAACAGTGCGTGAATCGAGTTGCTGTTTAAGGACAGTACCTTCACTGGCGGAATTAGCCGTGCCGATTAACTCTCGTGCATTAGCACGGATAATCATTTCCTTAAGGGTTGGAACACCCGCAGCGTTGACCATTAATGGCATGCAACCCAATGATATAATACTGCTACTCCCGATAAGCCACTGTAGTGTGGTAGCCAGCTTAGTTTTTATTTTCACGTTCTTTTCATCCTAAAACTACGTGTCATTTTCTTAAAAGCCGCATGAATACGCATAATAATTGAAAATGTATGATAAATTGTTTTTTTTTCATACAATCTAGTGCATTAATTGGGAGAAATTTTGTTATGAAACTAGCAACCTACAGAATTGCAAAGTTTTTTTTATGCTTATTACCATTGTGCTTGCAAAACCCCATACTCGCGGCGACTGCTGACAAGAAGATTGAAATTGTTGCAACTGTTTCGCCGATTACGAATATTGTGCAGAATATTGGGGGAAAACACATTGAAGTAACCGGTATCGTGCCAGATGGAACTGATTCCCATACCTTTGAGCCCATTCCTTCGGATGTGAAAATATTACAAGCAGCCGACATGATTATCGTGAATGGCCTTGACCTGGAATTACCAACGTTAAACCTAGCGAAAAAAGTAAAAAGACCTGAAACTGCAATTCTGCAATTGGGGAATCTCACTCTTAAAGAAGCGGACTGGCAGTATGATTTTAGTTTTCCACGTGAACACGGGCACCCTAATCCTCATTTATGGCTAAACATTGAACTGGTCATGCGTTACGCAGAAATAATTAGAGACAATCTGATTATGCTTGATGCGGCGAATAAGGTGAGCTACCAGAAGAATACCGCAACGTATTTGACTAAACTAAAGAAGTTGGATCAGGCAATTTTCAGGTGTGTTGAGACAATTCCTGAGACAAATCGTAAGTTAGTCACGTATCATGATTCTTTTGCCTATTTTGCGCCGCGTTATGGCATGACAGTCATCGCAGCAATCCAACCCTCTGATTTTTCTGAACCGGGTCCCCAAGAAGTCATCAGCATTATTAAACAAATTAGAGAAACCGGTGTGCCGGCAATATTTGGTTCAGAAGTCTTTCCCAGTAAAGTGATGAAACAAATTGCCCGGGAAGCAAACGCCCAATTTATTGATCAACTTGCGGATGATGAGCTTCCAGCAGCGCCAAATAACTCTTTCATTGGTATGATGGCCAGTAACATGATCACCATGACCGAAGCACTGGGCGGTAATCCAACCTGTATAGCCAATATCGATGCCAGCAACATTGCATTCTGATTCGCCCTTGGTTCCTGCGGTAAAATTAACCTGCGTCACCGCGCGTTATGAACAAAACGTGGTATTTGACGATCTTTGTTTGGAAATTGCTGCAGGTCAATTTGCCGGAATTGTTGGTCCCACGGCTTGCGGTAAATCGACATTGCTGAAAATTATTCTAGGAATCCACGCGGTGAGTGCGGGTCAGGTCGAACTCTACAACTATCCAGTCAATAAGGTGAGGCCAGGCACGATTGGTTATGTACCGCAGCTTGGCAGTGTCGACTGGAATTTTCCGGTAACGGTTGAAGAAGTGATTTCCATGGGGCTTTATACCAATGGACGTATATGGCCCTGGCTCAGTAAACAGGAACGCACTTGCATTCAGGATCTTGCGCACCGGTTAGGCGTTGATGATTGCCTGAAAAGCCACATTAGCGATATATCGGGCGGTCAACGGCAGCGCACGTTTTTGGCGCGCGCCTTGATCAACAATCCCAAGCTTTTGATACTCGATGAGCCGACTTCTGGCGTTGATATCAAGACTCAGCATGAGGTATTGCATTTGCTGAGTGATATCAATAGAGGAGGTATCACCATATTATTAACCACGCATGACTTAAATGCGGTGGCTTCTCATTTGCCTTGGGTGATTTGTTTTAATCGAGGAGTTATTGCCCAAGGTCGACCGAATACTATTTTTACCAATGAGATTCTGACCAAAACATATGGTGGCGATATTGTCATTGTTAAATCCGAAGGACATCTTCTGATCGCTAACAGCACGCCTCTCAAATTTATTGATGAGTCTCCCTGATGGAGTTTTTGCTTGAACCGATCGAATATGAGTTTTTCCGTCATGCTTTACTTGCGGCGCTGATGGTAGGTGCGTCCGGCGGTTTAATCGGGGTATACGTAGTGCTGCGCGGCATGAGTTATGTTGGTCACGGATTGTCTCATGCGGCAATTGGCGGCGCAGTGATCGGCATTACCCTGAATTTGAATTTTTATGCGGGCGCATGCGCGATGGGATTACTCGCTGCATTCATTATCAACAAAATTACTAAAAACAACAAAATCAAGCTGGATGCGGCTATCGGGATTGTAACCACGGCTATGTTCGCTCTGGGTGTGGCCATTGTCAGCAAGATGCGTAATTTTAAACAAAACTTCGAAGCCGCCTTGTTTGGCAATATTCTTGGAATCACTGAACAAGATTTGATAATTATCGGATTGGTTGCTCTTTTTACCCTGATTACCATGTTCATCACGTACCGTACCTTACTGTTCTCCACGTTCGATAATGAAGCGGCGCGCGTATTCGGCATTAAAACTGACTCTGTGCAATTGCTGTTTTCATTATTGCTCACATTCTCGGTAATTGCATCCCTGAATGTCATTGGCGTCACAATGGTCGCCGCCACGCTCATTGCCCCAGCTATGACTGCGAGAATGCTGACGGATCGTTTTAGCCGCATGATTATGTACTCAACCATCATCGGTGCGGTGACTGGCGTGATTGGTATGTACTTAAGTTACATTTTCAATGTCGCTTCGGGTACAACCATAGTGTTGTTTAGCGTATTGGTATTTGCCTTATCAATGCTGGTGAAACCTTTACGAAACTTCTATCGATCGCGCCAATATTGAATTGGTGTAGAGATCAGTTTTTAGTCATCTGCAAGATTCGGAGTCATTCAGGCTGTGGAGCAAGAGTTGTTCATCGAAATCAGTAGTCACCAAGGCACAATCTGCCCGTCAAAGGCATAAAACTTTCCGGAATCTTCGGATTTTAAGTTGCTGATCACGCGTCGCATGCCGGTGACGCTTTGCTCGGTTGAGATTAATCCATTCGGGCCGCCCATGTCGGTTCTGACCCAACCGGGGTGCAATAGCACCGTAGTGATTTGTTGGGGATTCAAATCTATCGATAAGCTTTTCATCACGATATTGACACCCGCTTTGCTGGAACGGTAGATGTAGCTGCCGCCCCCTCGGTTATCTGCAACACTGCCCATTTTGCTGGTGATGGTGATAATGGTTTTTAGACTGCTACGGGCAATGGACTGCAGAAACGCTTCCGCCATTTTCAGCGGTGCCATGGTATTAATTGCAAAAGTATGCGCCCACGCTTGGTAATCCGTCATTCCGAAAGCATCGCCTGATGCTGACGGGTAAACGCCGGCATTATTGATCAATAAATCAATGGTTTCACCGGATAACGTTTGTGCCAACTGTTCAATATGCGAATGATTGGCAACATCCAACGGATAAATGCTGGTTTGGTCTGAATGTTGTGCAGCTAAACGGTTCAGTGCATCGGCCGACATCGGATTGCGGCAGCAAGCAATGACACGCCAACCATCTAAAGCGTATTGGCGTACAAATTCCAATCCAATGCCACGGTTCGCGCCTGTGATAAGTACTGTTTTCATAATATCTTGCCTGAATATGGGAAATTTTACGTCTCAATGATACCGCGATTCAATAAGAATCGACTTAATGCATTCGGAAATTACATTAAGAAAAAACATAAAGACATGACAAAGCCGACAGCTACGATAAACATTTGCAATACCTGTTTAGACAAACGGTATGCGAAAGCCGCGCCAGCATAGCCTCCGAAAATCGCAGCGGCGCCCATGACCAGCAGTTGTTCACTCGCTATGACACCACCAATGGCATAGATTACAACTGCAATAAACGTAATTAGAGACGAGACGAGGTTCTTTAGTCCATTCATCCCGTGCAAATTTGTTTGGCCCATTAATCCAAGTACAGCGAGTAAGATTATACCCAGACCGCCATTGAAATAACCGCCATAGACGCACACGGAAAACAGGCAAAAAATCGCTATTGTCTTTCGGTTGCAATATCCTGAGCTGGTAACTGACGGTTTCACTAATGAGAGAACCCTACTGTCAAGCAAGGACGGCCCAACGGAAAATATGATCGTGGCGAACAGAATTAACCAGGGTATCAAGGCCGAGAATACCTGCTCATTGGTATAGAGCAGAATACTTGCGCCCAAGCAGCCACCGCATATTGTAATTAACACAAGAGTCGCAGAACTTAACCCGGCAGGCAGTTCAATCTCACGCCTAAACCGCCAGGTACTGGCGATATATCCCGGTAGCAGTGCTGCGGTGCCGGTTGCATTTGCTGACACCGGAGGTACGCCTACCAAAATCAGGGCCGGAAGCGTGATAAAGCTACCGCCTCCGGCCACAGCGTTGAGCATTCCTCCGAGGATTCCGGCCGTAATCATTATGATCCATTGAGCTATTTCCAAAATTTGAATTCCAGATAATTTTAGGAAGTGCTTTCTTCACCTGATATTTAAGTTCTTAACTATCAATAAAATAAAGAATAATGCATTAATTTATGAAAATTATTGTTCTATTTGGACTTCGACAATCCTGGATCCGCCTATAATGCGCCGGATTTCTGCTAGCTCTTCGGGTGTTATCGGCTTGTCAGGATGAGATACTGTTCTTTTCTGAATGGCTCTAAATTCTTCGATTAGCTCAGGACTGTCCATAAAGAAAACAACCACTAATGGCAATGAGTTTTTCAAATTCTCAATTTTGTGAGCTACTCCCGCGGGTACGAAAATAACATCGCCCGCACTGATTTCTTTGATAGTAGTACCGAGTGTTGCTAAACCATTCCCAGAAACGACATAAAATAATTCATCTCCCTGGTCATGGATATGCAACCCGGTGGTACTTCCTTTCTGGAAAGTCTGCTCCACTAGGATTGAATTGGATGTTCCAGTTGATGGAGATGCTTTAATGACCATTCCATTCATTACTGTTTCACCTTCACCTGCTTTTAAGACAAATCCATCAGAACCATAGACAGTGTTGAAGAAGAAAGTAAGTAAAAGAGTAGCTAGACATATAGTAATAATCTTTTTCATTTGTATATCCCAGAATTCATGAGTATTAAAAACTAAAGGTGATAAATCTAGCATTGTAATTCTTGTCCTTTCTTATAAGGCTAAGGGATGACATCATTGGTCTGTTGTTTTTGATAACATTAACTGTAATGAATTGATTCATAATAGTTAATGGTCGTTATTTTCATCTATAAATAAATCTCTCGAATTCTTTGACGATGCATCTGTTTTTACAAAAGCAGCAGCATTACGCACGACCGTTAAATCTTGTGTCAGGTTCAGCGCGAGTCGTGCACGTTCCAACGCAAGCCGTGCGTGATGCTTGGCCGCTTCTTTCATCGGCGCATCGCCAATCAAAGCTAGGGATTGAAGCGCCTTTTGCAGCCGAACCATTACCTCCACCGTGCCGGCGCCGTCGCGGGCGATTCCTGTGAAGGCGTCATCGAACATGTCTCGTACCAAGATCTCAGGCACTTCCACGCGGTCATATTTTGGGATATGTTCGTCCGCTGCCTCAGCCTTTGCAGGCTCATTCCATAGAACAAAGAGTCGCACTAACGTTCCGATAATATTGATAGCCGTGCCGGGATCGTTAACCGCGGGCGACAACGCGCGACAGGCAATTTCCGATAAGACCACAAGGCCGAATCGGGGATCATCGTCGAAAAGTCGGTCGTTTCCGATTTGAAACGATTTAATAATCTGTTCGCGGTCACTCTCTGCTATTTCTCCTGAGCGGGTGCTGATGCAGGCCAATTCCCGTCCGGGTGCTGCGAAGGTGCCTGGTAAGGCCGCGATCACGACTCGGCCATCAGTTTTCTTTGCCCATGTTTGAAGCGCTGCAAGGTCGATATGCTGCACGTAACCTACACTGGGGGCGAATACCGCCCACCCATGAGCTTGTGGCAGCACCGGTACACCATGGAGGGTTGGTGCTTCCTTGCGACGCATCAAAGCCTGGGCGGTTGCTTGCTCTACCCTGGCGATGGTCGTTCCAATGCGACCAAGACGAGCGATGCTGTCCACCCAGCGTACAAACGTTATGATCACAATGCCGAATGCAATGGCCGTGAGAACGAAGAGCGTAAAATGTCCTGCTGCCTTGAAATAACCATTCTTCAGCGCTGTCAATGCCACGATGCTGTATATAAATGCGCCAATGAATGTCGATAACGCGTTCTGTGACTTATCATCGCCGATAATCAGCGTGAATGACCGTGGTGTTGCTGTGCTACTTGCGGAGGCATAGGCCGATACCATGGATGACACCGCAAAGGTGGCAATGACCAGCATGCTGGCGGCCATGATGGAAAGCATGGTTTCAACAGGCTCGGGTTTAATGTTTGGAAGAATCGACCCCAGCTCGGTACCGTCCGCGAGTTTGGCTGCGAGCGCCGCAATGATCGACAGCAGGCAAGCTGCCAGCGGCCTTACCCAGAGCCGTTCGTTCAGCCGATTGATAATAAACCTGAGTCGCTCTGTTGAAATGAAAGATGGCATTTTGTGCTCCTTGGCGCCGCCGCACAATGTTGTAGATAAGCCTGATTATTGCTTGGTTTGTATTCGTATACAAATGAGTTCATTATAACGCCGATAGCCTTGGATCTTTGTAAATTGATTGTGACTATAGAATATACAAAGCAAATATTTATAATGCATCCATTGGCCTGCTAGGAAGTACATTCTTTCAATGAAAAAGACCGATTTCATTCAGAAACTATAAACACGCATATCTAACTTGCTGGCCATCTATGCTTGCGGCAACTGCATACAGGGTGCCGCACAGCCGGAGAGCGGTCTCGATTTGGTGGTGCTGGTTGCCAGTTATGTCGAGCCGTTGGTATTTTGGACGGTGGCGAGTGATTTAGTGGACCTTGCGGGCTGCCCGGTCGATTTGCTGGATTTGCGCGCGGCTTCTACGGTGATGCAATATCAGATCATGACACCAGTCAGCGCTGGTGGGTGCAAGACTCGCAGGTGGCGCTGCTCTTGCTATGGTCGCGTGTCATGCGATGAAGAGATCAAGGTGTGTAAAGTGTTTAAGGCCAGACTCCATTAAACATTGAGCGCTGACAGTTGGAATCATTAAAGTGACTGCATTCGGCCAAAGCCAGACTTTACTAAGTTTGCGCTGACACCGAAACAGGGGAGCAGATCACCTTTCTCAGAGCATTCTTCGATAATTGTTTCTCTTGAGTCAATTCTTATTTTCGAATTCACTGGACTTTCAATCACAATCAGAGTACAAGGGTTTAAGGTATTTGTTTCAAAGCTTTTGCAGTACTGGTATTCCATGTGCAATCTTCGATTCAGGTAGTTTTTCGGGAGGTTTCCCCGTCATTTTTAAAAAGGAAGTAATCACATGGCAACAGGTACAGTTAAATGGTTTAACGATTCAAAAGGTTTTGGGTTTGTTACACCTGATGATGGTGGCGATGATTTGTTCGCGCACTTTTCCGAAATCAATATGAGTGGTTTCAAGACATTAGCAGAAGGCCAAAAAGTTACCTTTGATGTAACGCAAGGTCAAAAGGGCAAGCAGGCATCGAATATCCAGGCTCCTTGATCGGCTCTTGATTTTATAAAAAGCCCAGCACTTTTGTGCTGGGCTTTTTGTTTGATGGAAGAGTTCATGCGGACAACTGATCCACGCAGTCTTTTCCCGTTTTAACACGTTCACGCCGTTACCGACGAATGACCGCTCAGGGTCGATGATTCATTCAGATTAATTTCTGAAGCTGTCAGCTCAAGTCTGAGCTAACTTTACCCCACCACAATCTCAATCAGCACCTCATTCGGATTCACCGATTCACCTTTTACCACATGTACGGCTTTGATGGTTCCGGCAATCGGTGCGGTGATTTCCGTTTCCATTTTCATGGCTTCGGTAATTAAGACCGGTTGTCCGGCATTGACTTTTTGGCCGACTTTGACTAACACGTCCAGAACATTGCACGGCATGCTCACGACGACGTCGCCCTCGCCAGCGGGGCGCGGGCGTTTGCTGGCGATGTTGCTTTTGACGGCGCCTTGCGTGCCGCCGTCCAGCACGATTTCATCGAGCGTTTCGACGACAACTTCTTCCGGGACACCGTCTACCATGAAATAAAAATGCCGCAAGGTTTCATTTTTGGGACTGGTGCCGGTGACTCTGATGTGGTACGACTCGCCATGCAGCGCTACGTTGAATTCGGTCGGCGCTTTTTGCTCGCCACCGACCGTTGTTGAAGCAGTTTCCAAAGGTTCAGGAATCAGATGACCGGTTGACCGGAGTTCCAGGAATTGTTTGCCGACTTCCGGGAACATGGCATAGCTGAGCACGTCTTCATCATTATTGGCCAGATGGCCGATTTCCCGGCGTAACTGTTCAAATTCCGGTTTCAATAGATCTGCAGGGCGGCAATCGATAACCTCTTCCTTGCCGATTGCACGTTTCTGCAAACTGGCATTCATTGGCGCCGGAGCTTTGCCGTAGCCGCCCTGCAAATAGCGCTTCACTTCGTTGGTGATGGTGGAATAGCGTTTTCCGGTCAGAACATTGAGTGCCGCTTGCGAACCGACGATCTGCGATGTCGGCGTGACCAAGGGTGGGTAGCCTAGATCTTTGCGCACGCGGGGAATTTCTTCGTAGACTTGGTTGATTCGGTCCAGAGCGTTTTGTTCTTGTAATTGATTGGCCAAATTCGAGATCATTCCGCCTGGCACCTGAAACACGTGAACCCGCGTGTCGACGCCGGTGAATTCACTTTCAAAGCGGTGGTATTTTTTGCGAATCTGTACAAAATAATCATTCACTTCCTGCAATTTTTGCAGGCTCAGGCCGGTATCGTATTCCGTATCCTGCAGCGCCATGACCAAACTTTCGGTGGGTGGATGGCTGGTGCCGCCTGACCACGATGACAATGCTGTGTCGATATGCCGACAACCGGCTTCAATGGCTTTCAATTGGCACATTTCTGCGAGCCCGGAGGTGGCGTGACAATGCAAGTGGATGGGCAGGTCGACCGCTTGTTTCAGTGCGCTGACCAGTTCATAGGTGACATACGGTGTTAGCAGACCAGCCATATCTTTGATGACAATCGAATCGCAGCCGAACTTAGCCAAATCTTTGGTAAGTGACACGAAGCTATTGATATCGTGCACCGGACTGGTGGTGTAGCAAATAGTGCCCTGCGCGTGCTTGCCGCATTCCTTGGCGGCTTGGATGGCCGTCTCGAGATTGCGCATGTCGTTCAATGCGTCGAAAATACGAAAAACATCCATGCCGTTTTCAGCCGCTTTTTTTACAAATGCCCGTACCACATCATCGGAATAATGACGGTAGCCGAGCAGATTTTGTCCACGCAGCAGCATTTGTAATGGTGTATTGGGCAGTGCGGCTTTAAGTTTGCTTAGGCGTTCCCAAGGGTCTTCCTTTAAAAACCGCAAGCAGGCGTCAAACGTCGCACCGCCCCAGCATTCCAGCGACCAGTAGCCTATGCTGTCGAGCATTGAGCAGGCGGGCAGCATATCTTCCGTGCGCATACGAGTCGCGATCAGAGATTGGTGCGCATCGCGCAATATGACATCGGTAATATAAACTTTTTGCATGATTTTTCCTTGATTAACCCGTAAGTATACTCACAGACCTGTGTGCGAGGCCATTGCGGCAGCTATCACGCTAGCAAGCACTTCGGGTCGCGGCTTATCGGAATAATTGATCAGAGCAGGGTTTTGCTCGACAAAACCGGTATTGAACCGGGCTGCGCGAAACTGCGGATGTTTCAGAATCTTTAGATAGTATGGAATCGTGGTTTTGACGCCAAACACGCCCATATCGCGCAATGTACGCTGCCCGCGCTTAATCGCATCTTCCCAGGTTAATGCGCTGACGATGACTTTTGCCACCATGGAATCATAAAAGGGCGGAATTTCATAACCGGTGTATATCGCGGTATCGGTGCGCACGCCGGGACCACCAGGCGCATAATAACGGGAAATGCGGCCAAAGCTGGGCAAGAAATTATTTTTGGGATCTTCAGCGTTGATACGGAACTGAATCGCATAGCCACGCCGCACAATCTCTTCCTGCTTGGAACGCAGTGGCAAACCAGCTGCCACGCGAATTTGTTCCTCGACGATATCGACGCCGGTGATCGTTTCAGTAATGGTATGCTCGACTTGTACACGCGTATTCATTTCCATGAAATAAAACCGACCGTTGTCATCCAACAGAAATTCGACTGTGCCGGCATTCGTGTAACCGACCGATTTCGCGGCAATTACCGCAAGACCGCCGATATACTGGCGTTGCGCTTCGTCCAGTTGCGGCGATGGTGCAATTTCAATCAGCTTCTGATTACGGCGTTGAATTGAGCAATCCCGTTCGTAGAGATGAATCACGTTACCATGATGATCTGCCAGAATCTGCACCTCAACGTGTATTGGGTTAACAATGCATTTCTCCAGAAAAACGCTGGCACTGCCAAATGCTTTGGTGGCTTCGGAAATGACCCGGGTGTAATTGCGCTTTAGTTCGTCAGCACTATCACAGCGCCTGATGCCGCGGCCGCCGCCGCCAGAAGTGGCTTTCAACATGACCGGATAACCAATCTGCGCCGCGATTTCTTGGGCTTGTTCTACCGATTGTAAATTGCCTTCCGATCCGGGCGTAACTGGAATTCCAGCAGCTTTCATTGCTTTCCGGGCCTCGGTTTTATCACCCATGCGGTGAATCACGTCCGCAGTGGGTCCAATAAAAATAAGTCCACGCTCCTTACACGCGCGCGCAAATTTCGCATTTTCAGAAAGAAATCCATAACCCGGGTGCACCGCATCACAACCGGTTGCGAGAGCTAAATCAACCAAGGCATGAATGTTCAGATAGCATGCCACTGGATCGCTGCCGATACAATAAGATTCGTCCGCTTTTTTAATATGCAACGCGAAACGATCGGCTTCCGAATAAATGGCTACTGAGCGAATGCCCATTTCAGCGCAGGCGCGAATAATGCGAACAGCGATCTCACCGCGATTGGCAATGAATATTTTACGTAACATCATATTGGTATTTGGAACGCTTTGAAAAACGATAATGCGCGTATTCTACCCGATCAATTCTGGAATTTTATCCAGCATTGACTGAAGGTGATCATTTTTCGGCGAGAAATGATGATTCAATACGGGAGCTTGATGGGTGTTTGTAATATATAATGATTCAATAACAATGGTTTATTTGAATGTTTGTCTTGAATTGATTGGTATGGCACTGATTTCAAATTTCAGTATTTTTCTTTTCAATTATCGGGGATGTTTTTTTAGATGAATTTCACTTGTGGAGATGCAAAAGGCCGGACTGTTGGAAGATTATGGTTCGTCTGTTTATCGGCCTGGAACAGGCGTTGGCGGCAGCTTGACTTTTTCCTGCGGCTAGAATGTATCATTTAATATTTTAAACACA
>NZ_JALHQJ010000055.1 GCF_022842015.1 Nitrosomonas sp.
TCATCGCAGCAAAATCTCAAAGCTGCACAAGCACAGGCGCGCTATGATGTCATGAGTGAAACCCAATTAGCCAAAGAAATGCAGCGTGTTGAAAAGAAAATGCTCAGTGCTGCAAAGAACTTGGAATTCGAACAAGCAGCACGCTATCGAGATGAACTGAAGAGCCTGAAGAATAAACTTTTAATCGGCTTTTCCGATGTGACTTAGCCGAGTTATTTTTTAATTTCTGTAGAAGTAACAAAAATAATGGTGCTGAATGTGCGATTCAAAGTCTTGCTGGTAAAGTTGCTCATGGTCATACTTCCAGAGTAGCGTATATGATCGCCTTTGTTAACCTTGGTTGTGGGTGCAGCAATCCAGAATTTATGCCCGCTATTTTCCAGTTCCATATAAGTATAACCGGCCGCGTCCATCGTGTTAATAACAATTCCTTCATTATCAGGCATTCTTTCTTTGGATTCTTGTGCATTTTGCGGTTCATGGTGCAAAGCCATGACGTTGGCAGGACTGAATAACGAGCATCCGAGCAGGATGATGAGGGATAAAAATGAAATTTTCATGAGACTCCATAGTGATTATTGTAAGCTGCAGTATGATACACCCCTGCATTATTTAGTTCCAACATCGGAAGCTAGAGTTGAGAATCTATCCTGACGCACTTTTTCAAATAAGCAAATAGCCGCCGCCGCCGCAACGTTCAAAGATTCAGTTTTTCCAGGCATTGTAATAGCGATATTCGTGTGTGCTGCCTGTATCATTTCTGCAGATAATCCTGCGCCTTCATTCCCAAATATGAAAGCTGTGGGTCCAGCCAATGAAATTTCAAAAAGACTCTGCGTGGCTTGTATGGTTGTGGCAATCACAGTTCCCGTGAATTCTTGTGCAATCTGCTTCAAATCACTATCTTCATGAATATGCAAAAAAAAATGAGCACCCATCGCAGCCCGTAATGTTTTAGGGGACCAGGCGTCAGCACAGTGTTTTGAAAGATAAATATTACTGGCGTTGGCGGCGGCAGCCGAACGTAATATTGAACCTATATTTCCAGGATCCTGAATGGCTTCCAACAGAACACTCAGGACTACCTTTTTGCGATGATTTGCTTCTTGTAATATGGGTTTTGAGATAAGTGCGAGAATCCCTGTGGGTGTTTTGACTGGAGATATTGCACGAAATAACGAATCGCTAATAATGGTTATTTTAGGAGGCTTATGACCAAAAAGCACGTCTATGAAATGTTTGTTTTCGTCAAAATAAAATTCGCTGACAATCAAATTTTCGGATTTGCCCAGTATCGAGCTATAAATTTGAATGAGATGGATGCCATCAAGAATCGTCAGGCCAGTTTTCTTACGATATTGCGATGATCCTTCCAACTGGATCAGTTGTTTGATGAGCGGGTGGTCGCGTGAAGTAATAACTGGCATAAGTGAATTCCGCAGGTATCGAAACTATTGCAGTAGAATCCTATCATTATTGATTCTTATAACGGTATTCTGCCGATAATGCATGTGCGTGCAATCCTTCCCCAGTTGCAAGAATCGATGCAATTTCTCCCAACTTCGCTGCACCTTGTTGCGACACTTGGATCAAGCTGCTGCGTTTCTGAAAATCATACACGCCCAATGGAGAGGAGAAGCGCGCGGTTCTTGATGTCGGCAACACATGATTAGGGCCAGCGCAATAATCTCCCAGCGCCTCACAAGCATTGCGGCCCATAAAAATAGCGCCGGCGTGACGGATTTTATCAACCCATTTTTCCGCTTGCTCGAGGGATAATTCCAGATGTTCAGGTGCGATTCGGTTGGCGATAACACAGGCCTCATCCAAATCTTGCACCTGAATCAAAGCACCGCGATTTTCCAGCGCAGCACGAATGATCTCTTTGCGAGGCATTTTTGCCAACAGGCGGTTCAGGCTGTGCAACACCCGATCGAGAAATTCAGCATCGGGTGATAGTAATATCGACTGCGCTAACTCATCATGTTCAGCTTGAGAAAACAAATCCATAGCAATCCAATCCGGGTTGGTTTGGCCATCGCAAATGACTAAAATTTCAGACGGTCCGGCGACCATGTCGATACCGACAATGCCGAATACTCGACGTTTGGCAGCGGCGACATAGGCATTACCTGGGCCGACAATTTTATCCACCGGCGGTACGGTTTCGGTGCCATACGCTAACGCAGCGATAGCCTGAGCGCCGCCGATGGTGAATACGCGATCCACTTGACTAATAACCGCTGCTGCCAGAACCATGTCATTTCTTTCTCCATCCGGTGTCGGAACCACCATGATTAATTCTTCTACACCGGCGACTTTGGCTGGAATGGCATTCATCAGAACCGAAGAAGGGTAAGAAGCTTTTCCGCCGGGAACATAGAGCCCAACACGATCCAGCGGCGTTATTTTTTGACCAAGTAGCGTACCTTCTGAGTCGGTATATTGCCATGAACTCATTAACTGCTTTTCATGGTAGCTGCGAACCCGCTCGGCCGCTTTTTCCAGAGCAGTTCGTTGGTTTGACGGCAAAGCGCTCAGCGCTTGCTGCAACTGATCCTGCGTGAGCTCAAAGTCCTTGCCGGAAGTTGCCGACAGTCTGTCAAGCCGGTTGGTGTACTCGATCAAAGCGGCATCTTTGCGTTGTTTTATATCGGCAAGAATCTTCGCCACAGTCAATTCGACCGCATCGTCCTGAGCATTCTCGAATGCCAGAAGTTTCTCTAATTTGGAATCAAAATCAGCGTCTTTTGAATTAAATCGTTTTATTTCTATCATGGTTATGATGAGTGAATACTGGCGGAGTTATAATTTGACAGCTGCAGAAAATGCATCCAATATTGGCTGAATGGTATCTCGTTTCAGTTTTAAGGCCGCCTGATTAATAATTAATCGTGATGAAATGGCCATGATTTCTTCCACCGCCTTAAGATGGTTAGCTTTTAATGTGTTACCGCTCGAAACGAGATCAACAATGGCATCTGCCAGGCCCACTAAAGGCGCCAATTCCATTGAGCCATACAGCTTGATCAGGTCGACATGCACGCCTTTGGCGGCGAAGTGTTCGCGCGCAGTTTGCACGTATTTTGTGGCAATGCGCAGCCGCGCGCCTTGTTGAACCGCGGAATCGTAATCGAAATCTTCTGGTGCCGCCACCATCATGCGGCAGCGTGCAATATTCAGATCCAGCGGCTGATAAAGTCCTGCGCCTCCATGTTCGAGCAGCACATCCTTGCCGGCGATACCGAGATCTGCAGCGCCATACTGCACATAGGTCGGTACATCTGATGCACGCACTATGATCAATCGTACATTCGCCCGGTTGGTGGAGAGAATTAATTTGCGCGATGTTTCCGGATTGTCCAGCGCCTCAATTCCTGCAGCGTTGAGTAATGGCGCGGTGTCATCAAAAATTCGCCCTTTTGACAGGGCGATGGTGATATCAGTCATAAAAAATGGGATTATTTAAGATTAGCTGCAGCAAAATCCCAATTGATTAGTTTATCCAGAATTGCGTTTGCATAATCAGCGCGGCGATTCTGGTAATCCAAATAGTAAGCGTGCTCCCAAACATCGATGGTCAATAGCGGGCGGACATCCTTTGTCAGCGGCGTTTCGGCGTTGCCGGTTTTGACTAAGGCGATTTTATCGCCATCCTGCACCAACCATGCCCAACCACTTCCAAACTGAGTGAGCGCGGCTTGAGCAAATTCCTTTTTGCAGTTTTCCAAGCTGCCGAATGAAGCTTCAATTTTTTGTTTTAGTGTTGCGGATGGTTCGCCACCACCACTGGATTTCAGGCTATGCCAATAAAACATATGGTTCCAGACTTGCGCGGCATTATTGAAAATCGCAGCCTTATCCGCTTTTCCGGCGGTTGCTTTGATGATTTGCTCCAAAGATTGCCCTGCCAGATCGCTGTTTGCTAGCAGATTATTCAAGTTGTCGACATAGGTTTTGTGGTGCTTGCCATAATGAAAACTCAGCGTATTTGAAGATATCACAGGTTGCAGAGCTGTATCGGAATAAGGCAATGGGGCTAAGACATATTGCGACCCGGATTGCGCCGCTTGGGAAAAATTGTCGAGGTTGACATTGGTCATAGTGCTCTCCTTATGAAATGGAACGTTAGAGTTTATTGTAATGATTTTTGCTAAATTCAATCACGGTCCGAACTAATGATCAGTTGGCATTATTCGTTTCCGTGGTGAAAGTGATTTTATTGTAACTCGCCAAGCGAGCAGCTTCCATCACTGTAATGACTGATTGATGCGTAGCCTTGGCATCTGCGCTGATGATGATAAAGGGATCAGGCTGATCTTTGGCTGCGAACAGCAACGCGTCACGTAGACTTTCAATACTGGAAAACTTGATGGGTATCCGATTGATGGTGTAATCTCCCAGCGCATTGACGGTGATGTCTATATTGTTTGGCTTGTCGATATTCTTGTCGACTTCTTCATCACTGGCTTGGGGGAGGGTGATTTCAAGTTCGGCAAATTTCGAATACGTTGTTGTCACCACCAAAAAGATTAGTATCACCAGCAGTACGTCGATCATGGGTACCAAGTTGATTTCTGGTTCGTCGCTTTGTTTTCCACGTTGAAAATTCATTCAGAATTAAGCCGTCGTTAATAGGTAAGTCAATGTTTCAAGTTTTTAATACATTGAATAGTCATATCAATGTAAAAGTGCAACTGTGAATATGCTTAGTATAATACCAGTTGTGATTTTTATTAAAGCTATCGAAATAAATCAGACAATTATTGCACAGACTTATAAAATAGCCAGCCGTGTTTCAAGGCATAATCGTGCAACGTGCTATTAACAGGCCGATGAAAAACGTTTTCGAGGCAGCCGATGCAAGGCAAAAACAGGCGAAAAAGCGCAGTTTATGCGTGATAAATGAGCATTTTGAGCTTGTTTTTAACACCGCAGCGGCAACGCAGATAGTTTTTAACGGCCTGTTAAGTAATTTATTTTTAAATTTAAAGTCGACTGAAGTTATATGATTAAACCATTAGTTAGCATTGTGATGGGCAGTAAAAGTGATTGGAATGTGATGCAGCATGCGGTAGCCATCCTGGATGAATTCAAGATTGCGCATGAAGCCAAAGTAGTTTCAGCGCACCGCACGCCGGATTTAATGTTTCAATTCGCCGCAGAAGCCAAAGCACGCGGTATCCGATGCATCATCGCAGGGGCAGGAGGGGCGGCGCATCTGCCTGGCATGATCGCGGCAAAGACCACCTTGCCGGTTTTGGGTGTTCCAGTGAACTCCAAGTATTTGCAGGGCCTGGATTCATTGCTGTCGATTGTGCAGATGCCTAAAGGGGTACCTGTCGCTACCTTTGCCATCGGTGAAGCGGGGGCGGCCAATGCCGGACTATTTGCGCTTGAACTGCTGGCGGTACATGACAGTGAATTGAGTGAACAATTAGACCGATATCGGCAAAAACAGGCTGAATCTGTCCTAGCGTCCGGGTTGCCGGAATAATGCGCATCATGCCTGGCGCTATGCTCGGTGTCTTGGGGGGCGGGCAGCTCGGACGCATGTTCGTGCAAGCAGCGCAACAGATGGGGTACCGGGTAACTGTACTGGATCCGGCGATTGATAGCCCGGCCGGACAAATCGCGGATGACTTTGTCTGTGCTGATTATTCAGACTCCGCGGCGCTGCAAAAACTTGGTAATCAATGTGCTGCTGTTACCACTGAGTTCGAGAACATTCCTGCCGAATCGCTGCACAAGCTGGTGCAATCCTGCATTGTCAAGCCGGATGCGCACTGTGTCGCAATCGCGCAAAATCGCGTACTGGAAAAACAATTTTTGGTGGCTAATGGTTTTTCCGTCGCGCCGTTTGCTATCATCGCGCAACCACAAGATCTGATTGCTCAGGATGTTGCGCAATTACTTCCGGGTATCCTGAAAGTCAGTCAATTTGGTTACGATGGCAAGGGGCAGATGCCGATTGTTAATTCCGACGAATTGACGGCTGCTCATGAGCAACTTAATCACTCTGTGTGCGTGCTGGAGAAATTCCTGCCGCTCAAAAGAGAATTGTCGGTTGTAGTGGCGCGTGGCAACGACGGGCAATTGCAGACTTTTCCGGTCGCCGAGAATCAGCATATCAATGGCATTCTCGATATCAGCATCGTGCCGGCCAGAGTCGCATCAAAACTCGCGCAGCAAGCGCAAGACATGGCTTGTCAGGTGGCGGTGAAGCTGAATTATCAGGGTGTGTTGTGTGTTGAGTTTTTTGTGCTGCAGGACGATACATTATTGATCAATGAAATCGCGCCGCGCCCGCATAACAGCGGGCATTATTCCATCAACGCCTGCATTACGTCACAATTTGAGCAACAAGTTAGAACATTGTGCGGGCTTCCGTTAGGAGCCACCACGCAACACAGCGCGGCGATAATGGTTAATCTGCTCGGGGATTTATGGCGCAATGGAAAACCCGACTGGCATCGGGTCTTGCAACATCCATCGGCTAAATTGCATTTATATGGCAAAAATGCAGCG
This sequence comes from Nitrosomonas sp., assembly GCF_022842015.1. Taxonomy (GTDB): domain Bacteria; phylum Pseudomonadota; class Gammaproteobacteria; order Burkholderiales; family Nitrosomonadaceae; genus Nitrosomonas. The sequence continues at coordinate 6,529 of NZ_JALHQJ010000055.1, forward strand.
CACCCAGGCCGTAAGATGGGACATTACACTGTGTTAAGCACGGAACTTGACAGCGCATTGCGAGAAGCCATTCATATCAAAAAACAATTAGAAAATCTTTGAATCCGAAACTCATGACGCAATCATCCGCAGTATTTGAAACCAACATCAAAAGTTTGCCATTTTTACATCGCGGCAAAGTCAGGGATATTTACGCTGTCGGTGACGATCAACTGCTGATCGTGCAAACTGACCGCTTATCGGCGTTTGACGTGATTCTGCCAACGGCCATACCCGGCAAAGGCAAAATTCTCACTGCGTTATCCCATTTCTGGTTTCAGAAACTCGCGCATATCCTGTCCAATCACCTGACTGGCCTCGCACCGGAATCGGTCGTTGCTGAAAGTGAGTATGAACAAGTGCGCGACCGCGCATTTGTCATCCGGCGTTTAAAGCCTTTGCCGGTTGAAGCGATTGTGCGCGGCTATGTGGTCGGTTCCGGCTGGAAGGATTATCAACAAACCAGCGCAATTTGCGGTATTCAATTGCCTGCCGGGTTGAAACTGGCTGAGAAACTGCCCGGTGGCGCGATTTTCACCCCCTCCACCAAAGCGCCAGCCGGTGCGCATGACGAGAACATTGCTTTAACTCAAGTGGAACAGAAATTAGGCAAACCACTCACTGAAAAAGTCAGTGAAAAAGCCATCCAACTCTATACCGAAGCTGCCGATTACGCGCTGCAGCGCGGCATCATCATCGCCGACACCAAGTTTGAATTTGGCTTGGATGAAGCCGGTGAACTGTATCTGATCGACGAAGTATTGACGCCCGACTCATCGCGCTTCTGGCCTGCCGATCAGTATCGGGCAGGACAGAATCCACCCAGTTTCGATAAGCAATTCGTGCGCGACTGGCTGGAAACGCAGGATTGGAACAAAAAAGCGCCTGCGCCGGAATTGCCGGAAGATATTTTAAGGCAGACGATGGAGAAATATCGGGAGGCTTTGAGGTTGTTGACGGCATAGCTCGGATGCGATCAAGATTGTTTCAAAAATGGATATTTGTAGCAAAAAACGAGAGATGTGATTTTAAGCAAAAACACGAATTCTTGATTGTAGACCTGATATCTATTTTTCATTTGTTTATTTCACTTGTATCATTCATTTTCTAAATTTCATTAAAAACATAGTGATAATTTATAATAAGTATGATTCTATGAACTTGCATAGAATATTATTGGATAAAATGTCTTATATAATACGCTAGGCACGGAAAACCAAATGTCACCAGAATTCATCATTGGGGCGGTAATTGTAGGGATTGCAGTCTTGTTCTTTTTTGCTAAGCTCTTACTTAAACGTCAGCCCAAAGAAACATATTTCGAGTGTGCCCGTTGCAGTGCGGTTTCACGGCACACCGAGCGGACCATTGAGGCATGGCGCAACAACAAAGCTAAATTTTTCTGCCAGTCTTGTCATGCCAAGTGGCTTCAGTCCAGACCACTCCAGGAACGTAAACGTTTCACTTCTTCCGTCGGTTCTAGGTCTGGGTGCCTTGGTGTTGTTGTGTTGTTTGCCTTAGTGCCGCTTGCTTGTTTTCTGCTGGTGCAGGCATATGACTAATCCGCGCTTCGAGAGAGACGCTTCGCCAGCAAGCTTTGCTTGCTACCCCCTCGTGCCCCTTAATTGGGAACATTAGCGATATCTCACCATGCCTATGATCATCTATCAGCCGTTAAAGGCGAAACAACAGGAATTCGTGGAATTCTGGAATCTCCGGTACGAATATGCAGAAGAAAACCTGTACCTCAATAATGTCGGTCAGAAGTTAACTGAGCAACGCATACTCGAACTGTATCGGTGGAAAAACGGGATGAAACTTTCAAACGAAAAGCGAGAGTCTGTATGCCGCAACTTTGTTAAGCGCAGAGGTGAACTGGAACAACTTCAACCAAACGTCAACGCAATTGACTTTCTGGCTCGCTTTGCCGATGGCGGGGCCATTTGGAGAATATTTTGGCTTCATTGCTGGCGGCCAAATCGATTCCCAATTTATGATAAGCATGTGCATCGTGCTATGGCATTTATTAATAATGGCGATCCTGAAGAAATCCCACAGAATGACCCTAGAAAAATCAGGGCATACATTGAAAGAAATCTGCCGTTTCACGCTCAGTTTTCGGCTCTGGATGGGCGAGACGTTGATAGGGCGCTTTGGGCGTTTGGAAAATTCATCAACGAGGTGAAATTTCCAATGGTTGCGTTAAATGAAAGCTACTAGCCCTTCCATTGTGCGGACTCGCGCCGGCAGGTCGCGAAACAGGAAAAATGAGCGTAATTGCTGGAACTCGCCAACCCACACTGATCGACCGCTCTCAATGATATGTTAAAGCCAGGTAAGAAGTGATCACCTGTGCTAGTGGAGCCGGCCAGGAGAAATATTCTCGTCGATGTAGCCAAGACAATCCGAATACGCAGGATTTTCCTGCAAATCGATAATATTAACGAATCTTCACGAAAATTTAGTCTTGATTATGTTATAAAGGATGATCTAATAAATAACGAGAGCTGCGAATTAGCAAAGCGAAAAATCAGTTTTTTGTTTTTTAATAGAGGGTTATTTCCAATTAACGTACATTCAAATATAGGAAATCATACTATGAAATATTCTTTTTTTGTTGCGGCAGTTTTAGTATCCTTATTCTTGGTTGCATGTGGTGAGCCAAAGCCAGGTCAGTATCCTCCAAGCCAAGATATTCTGAAAGATCGTGATGGTGCGAATAAAGAATAATAATCGGTGAAGCTTTAGCTGGCCGTTGAAAATGTTTTTGAGATAGTTTTTCAGCGGCCTGCTTATCTGGGGAAGTTGTGCAGGGGTCCTTTATGCTCACGCTTCCTGCAACATTACGCTGCCGACCAAGTTGATAACCGCTTCATTACTCTGTGCAATCTCAACCACTAGCCATTTCCGTTCAACCTCGTTGTTTGCCAAGCGCGATATTTGCAGGTTGAGTTCATCGTTTGTTGCGGTGCGGTCCAGTGTCTGTGAATAGATTGTTTGTACATATACCGTGTCAGATAAAGCATCCAGACCGGCACGCTGCTGAAACCAATCCAGAATCGTGTCAGGACTGATCTGCGCTTGCAGTGCTTCCCGCCCTAGTTGCCACTCAGCAATAGTGGCATCCCGGTCAAAGAAGCTCTGGAATAGGCGGCCCAAAATTCCTTCGAACGCATCGTGCGCAATCACAACGGTTTCTCCGTTGTCAAAGGCAATCATTTCAGCATTCTTGAGGCTGAACATGGCACCATCGCTCAATTGCGTCAATTCCAGCCGATCCTCGGCAAATTCCAGATGTACACTCTCACGTGTACCTGGCACCTGCAAGACATCATGGCCCGAGCCGCCGTCCGCATTCACAGCCAGACCCAGCGGTAAATAACCCTGGTTATTTTCATCTCCGCCAGTAAAGTTCCGGATTACGTCTAGCCGGATAATGTCAGGATTGGTCTCCAGGCCATCGAACAATTCAGTGTTGGTTTTATCTTGAAAATCAACTGCCTCTGGCAGATCATGAAAGGCTGTCAAGACATCATCGATAGTGGCATTCTGCCAGTTCTGCACAGCGTTGTTTTCAGCCGCAGTTAAATCACGGTTCAGCCAGGTTTTTGCCAGATGGTGCGCAACCGCCTCAATCTCAGAGTAAGCAATCGCCACAGTGTTGCCTGTGGCAAATTGAATCAATTCGATATCAATCAGGGTGTCCGTCTCACCGCTACTATTGTGTATCAGCATGACTTGATCATTGTCTATTTCAATCCGGTAATCCGATAATTGTCCTTCCTGTTCCGCAATATCGAGACCCAATCCGCCATTGAGTTGATCGTTTCCGCTCCCGCCGCTTAAACGATCATCGCCGGTTCCGCCAAAAACGATATCATTGCCGCCATCGCCCGAAGTCCGGTCGTCGCCGCCAAGACTGCCGATCGTATCATCGCCTCCTCCTCCAAACAGAGTGTCATTTTCAGTACCCAACACGATATATTGATCGCGATTGTCGCCTACAACGTAGTTTTCACCCGCACCCCCTGTTACGCTGATCGTTCCGACAATAAATGCAAACGCAACATTGGCTAATTGAATAATGCTACCAGGCGGTAGATTACTGGCATCGATTATCAGCGCTTGGCGAGAGCCATCGGTTTCTTCCGTACCGGTAATGATTATGGGTAGCTCGGGAATTTGATGGTTATCAACCGTGGGGGTTACGGTACGAATAGCGATGGTTGTATCGAAACCTAGTGTGGACAAGAAATCTTCAATTTGGTTAACGATTCCTTCATCCGTACTATCGGTTCCGCTTCCTTGCGCAATGCGCTGAATCAGATCACCTCTGGCATCGGTCAGATTCATTTCCCGAGGCAGGCCTTGGGCATTCATGCCTACGCCGACGGGTAAGCTGATCGTCAGCAGGGTATTGCCCGATGTCCCGGTAACCAGCGAAATATCTGCGTGGTTTCTAAGTAATGAAGACGGATCATCTTCACGTGTTGATGTGGTGGGCAAGAGAGTGGTTATTACGGTGCCATTCGGTTGGGTTGTAATGGTAATTTCAACGCCATCGACTGTCGTGGTCGTAGTCGAGTTGCCATTGCCGCCACCGCCGCCGGAAGATGGGGTCGGGACGGTTACGGTAATGCCATTGCCTGTCAGATCTGCCACATTGACGGCGGCATCGGCTCCTGTTGCCCAGTCCTCTGCGGCAGCCAGGTTGTATGTCGTGGCGTCAGTGGAGGTTGTGCCCGCCTGGTTCAAAAGAACGTTAACTGCGGTTTTGTCTGTGGCGCTTAAAGTAAGGGTAAATGCGGCGCCGGAAGTGATCTCGGCATCGGCAGAATCAGTCAGTGTGTAGGTGGCGCCACCTTCACCGGTGAAGGTGAATTTTGAAACATCGATATCATTCGCTGCGCCACTTGCTTTGAGGAAGCCGGTACCGGTTACCACTAACGCGCCGGTGCTGGTGTCAAAAGTAGCCGATGTGATCGTCGGTGCAGCGACATTGGAGACGGTAATTCCGTTACCGGTGTCATCAACCACATTAACGGCTGCATCAGCGCCTGCTGCCCAATCTTCCGTAGCAGCTAAATTGTACGTAGTGCCACCGGTCGAAGCCGTACCATCTTTATTAATGATTTGATTGACGGAAGCTTTGTCGGCGCTGCTCAGAGTGATTGAGAATGCAGTGCCGGATGTGATTTCAACATCAGCGGAATCGGTTAGCGTATACAAAGAACCATCTTCACCTGTAAAAGCCAGCTTGGAGGCATCAATGTCGTTGGTTGCGCCGCTTAACTTCAGGAAACCAGCGCCAGTTACCACCAATGCGCCGGTGTTGGCATTATAGGTGGCCGATGTAATCGTGGGCGCGGCTACATTGCTGACGGTAATGTTATTGCCACTGGTGTCCGACGTGTCGCCCGTTGTGGCATTGGTATTCCAGTCATCAGCTGCAGCCAGATTGTAAGTAGTTCCATTGGTCGAAGCGGCGCCGTTCTTATTGACGATCTGGTTGATGGCGGCTTTGTCGGTAGCGCTGAGCGTAACCGTGAAAGCTGTGCCAGATGTGATTTCAACATCGGCGGAATCGGTCAGGGTGTAGGTGGCGCCGCTTTCGCCGGTAAACGTAAACAAGGAAGCATCGATATCGGCACCACCGCCATTAGCTTGCAGGTTTGTGCCGATGACGACTAAAGCACCGGATGATGCATTATAGGTCGCTGAGGTGATTCTTGGGTTGATTGAAACGGTTACTGCATTGGTTGTATCGCCAATATTGGCAGCAGAATCTGCACCGGTTAGCCAATTATCCGCGGCTGCTAGGTTGTAAGTGGAGCCGCCGGATGATGTGGTGCCGGTTTGATCCAGCAACGCATCAACGGTGGTTTTATCCGCGCCGGACAGCGTTACGCTGAAAGAAGTCGCCGAAGTGATTTCAACATCCGATGCGCTGGTGATCGTATAAGTAGCATTGGCAACACCACCGGTCAAGGTTAGTGTGGAAATGTCAATGTCATTATTGGCACCGATCTTGTTGAACAGATTGGTGCCGGTAACGATCAGGATGCCGGTGTCGGAATCGTAAGTTGCTGAGGTGATAGTGGGTGTCGGGACATTGCTCACGGTAATGCCATTACCGGTGAGATCAGCAATATTGACGCTGGTGGCAGCTCCGGCCATCCAGTCTTCGGCCGCAGCGATATTGTAGGTGGTTGCGCCGGAGGAAGCGGTGCCATTTTTGTTTAGCAATCCATGCGCGACGAGCTGGTCGGCTGCGTTCAGCGTCACGCTGAACGATGTTGCCGACGTGATTTCAACATCTGAAGATGTTAATGTGTAGCTTCCACCTTCACCAGTTAGCGTCAGCAAAGAAACGTCAACATCGTTGGCTGCACCGCTGTTGGAAACCAGATTGGTTCCGGTTACGGTCAGCACGTTGGTGCTGCCATCAAAAGTAGCGGAAGTAATCGCAGGCGCAGCATAGTTACTGACGGTAATTGCATTACCGGTCAGATCGGCGACTGCTACCGCGGCATCGGCTCCGGCTGCCCAGTCTTCAGCACCAGCAAGGTTATAAGTAGTGTTGCTGACCGCGGTGGTGCCGTTTTTGTTTAGCAATGCCTCAACATTGATCAGGTCTGTGCCGGTCAGTGTGATTGAAAATGCAGTGCCTGACGTGATTTCCACATCGGTGGCGGTGGTCAGTGTATACGTTGCGCCGCCTTCCCCGGTAATGGTCAGCTTGGAAATATCGATGTCGTTGCTGGCGCCGCTTTTAGAGAGAAAGCCGGTTCCGGTAACGGTTAATGCGTTGCTGTTGTAATCGTAAGTTGCTGACGTCATGGTTGGTACGGCAATATTCGAAGCCGTAATACCGTTACCCGTGAGATCAGCGACAGTCACAGCTTGGAAGGCACCTGCCGCCCAGTCTTCGGCGGCAGCCAGATTATAGGTCGTGCCGCTGCTCGATGCAGTGCCGTTCTTGTTGATCATCTGATTGACGGCAGCTTTATCGGTACTGCTCAACGTGATGGTGAATGTTGTGCCGGAAGTAATCTCGACATTGGCGGAATCCGTCAGCGTATAAGTCGCGCCGCCCTCGCCGGTGAAGGTGAATTTGGAAGCGTCGATATCGTTGGCTGCACCACTTGCTTTGAGGAAGCCGGTTCCGGTTGCAACCAATGTGCCGGTACTGGCGTCAAAAGTCGCTGATGTGATCGTGGGTACGGCTACGTTACTGACGGTAATGCCGTTGCCTGTAGCATCAGCAACATTGACGGCGGCATCAGCACCTGCTGCCCAATCTTCCGCTGCGGCTAAATTGTAGGTGGTGCCGCCGGTTGAAGTAGTGCCGTTCCTGTTGAGCATCTGATTGACGGCAGCTTTATCGGTAGTGCTCAAGGTGATGGTGAATGCTGTGCCGGAGGTAATCTCGACATCGGCGGAATCCGTCAACGCGTAGGTCGCGCCGCCTTCTCCCGTGAAGGTGAACTTGGATGCATCAATATCATTAGTAGCGCCGTTTGCTTTGAGAAAGCCGGTTCCGATCACAACTAATGTGCCGGTGCTGGCATCAAAAGTGGCGGATGTGATCGTGGGCGCAGCTACGTTGCTGACGGTAATGCCGTTGCCGGTTGCATCCGCGATATCGGTATTGCCGATCACCGTGTTCCAATCATCGGCAGCAGCTAAATTATATGTTGTGGCGGTAGTGGAACTGGTGCCATTTTTGTTGAAAATTTGATTGATGGCGGCTTTGTCTGTGGCGCTGAATGTAACCGTGAAGGCTGTGCCGGAAGTGATCTCAACATTGCTGCTGTCCGTCAAAGTATGGGTTGCCCCACCTTCGCCGGTGAATGTAAGTTTGTTGGCTGTAATGTCATTGGTTGCGCCAATCGCTTTAACGAAGTTCGATCCGCTGACGGTCAGCGTTCCCGTGCTGGCATCGTAAGTGGCCGATGTGATGGTTGGCGTTTGTACATTGCTGACAGTGACTGCATTACCTGTGGTATCTGCGTTGCCGGTTTGCGCAGGATTCCAGTCAGCGGCGGCGGCGAGGTTAAACGTTGTGGCGTCGACGGCGGAGGTGCCGTTCTTGTTCAGCAATCCTTCTACGTTGATCTGATCTGCGGCATTCAGCGCAACGGTAAATTGAGTTGCTGAATCGATTTCAACGTCTGACGAAGTCAGCGTATAAGTCGACCCGCCTTGTCCGGTTAGCGTCAGTTTTGAAACATTGATATCGTTTAGTGCGCCGCCTGTAGCAGCTAGGTTGGTGGCGGTCACAACCAGTGAGTTGGTGCTGGCGTTGTAAGTGGCCGAGGTGATGGTGGGACCTGGAATCGGTTGAAAAATAAAATTTTCAAACAATACGCCATCTTGTCCTGGGGTTCCTGAATCAAAGAATCCTGGGGTTGTTTGGCGGATGCGGATTTCATCGACATTGTCAAAAGCAGAGGACATGACGATAGTCTGGTTGATTGTGCCACCTGTGATCGTCAGCGATTGAGTCGCTACTTGTGTGCCGTCTCGAAAGCCGATTGCTTCCATGGAAGTGAAAACACTAAATCCTTCCGTCATTTTTAACGAAACCAGATCAAATTCGCCACCACCGGCTGTGGTAAAAGTAAACCAGGTTCCTGTTGTGCCACCATTGCTTCCATCGTTCAATCCGATGCCTACCGTGACACCTGATCCAAATTGCGTAAGCGCATCATATAAACCAGCAGGCGCGGCTAAGTTTGCGAATGAGCCAAAAGCTGTTGCGAGCCCCGAATTGGTGCCCTTGATGGTCAAGTTACCATAGCCGGTGGTTGCTTTGGTGTAGCTGGTCAGCGGCTCACCGATCAGTTCATTCTCAACGAATGAAATGGTTTCTGTCGCTAAAACACCGTCATAGGCTTCCAATGCACTGGGTGTGAAAATTTGCGGATGGTGAATTATTCCGCAATGAAAGGCCAGATCCCAATTCCCTCCCAATTTTTTAGCACCTGTGAGATCAATCGAAGCAGCAATATTGGTTTGAATTACTGTGCTTAATTGTTGAATAAATTGTTGACCGGAAAAACCTTTGGCAACTTGGCAACCGTATAGAAGAATTTCTGCGGTTTTCGCCAGAGCATTGCGCCAGGATTGTAAGGTCGATTGATAGGTGATCAGTGAATCCAGGCAAAGCACGGTGTTGCCAAGGAAAATCTTAGCTTGATCACCATGCGAAAGAATATGAACGTTGTCGATATCGGAATATCGGCTCAGTGTTTCGGTTATCTGCAGGATGCCGTCCCAATTGGCATTCAGCAGCACAACTTCAGTTTCGGGTTTAACACCATCGATCAGCAGTTGATAATCAGCTACGCCACTATCTACAAATAAAATAGATTTTGTCATTTGCTTAGTCTGTGTAGTCATGCTCTATTTCCTTTGTAGTCTGGTGTTATCAAGAAATTCCCGCTTAATTTTCCTGCAAGTGCTGTGCAACTTTCTGGTCGAGTTCAGCTAGCCATGTTTGCGGCATCACGGCCAGTATTTGTTCCAAGATCACTTTTGCTGCTGTGATTTCTTCACTATTCCCGGATCGTTGTATCGACGCTGACAGCCACAAATAGGCTTTTGCCAGATGTTCTGCAGACAGTTGATTTGTTTCTGGATCAGGCTCGGCATGATAAAAATGTTTCCCTGCCTGAAAATAAGCCGGAACATATTTGAGCGCAGCGGCTTGTTCAAACATTTGCCTGATTTCTCTTGGCGCATGCTTGGCCGATAAATCGGCCTGCAGGATGAGACCCAAATAATAGAAAGCTTCGGGTGCTTGTTTTTGTGCTGCGGTAGCAAACCAGCGATAGGCCTCTTGTTTGTCTCGAATGGCTGAGTCGCCTTGCAGATAAAACTTTCCCATCCATATCTGCGCGGGGATGGAACCTTGCTGGGCAGCAGGGCGGCAAAGTTCCAGCGCTTTAACAGGATCTTTAGGAAAACCTCTGCCGGTCATCAACAGATTGGCGAGATGGCAATAAGAATGAATATGTCCCGCCTGTGCTGCTTTTTGGAACCAGTTGGCTGCTGCTATGGGGTCTTCCAGTTGGTGCGTGCCTTGCTCAAAACACACGCCGGTTAAATGCTGAGCTGTCGGGATACCGCTCTGCGCGGCTTTTTCGAACCACTGACAAGCCAAGACTGGATTGGTTTCTCGCCCCCAGCCGTTCTGATAGAAAAGACCCAGCGAAAATTGTGCCAGGGCATTGTTGTCATGCACGGCGGCATCATGATACCCGCTAAAAGCTTTTTCATAATTGCCGGATGCTAGAGCATCTTGAGCATTTTTCAAGACCAGACTGTTGCTTGTTTGTTCTTTTGCGCCGCTCATTTCTTCCGCCAGAGCGTCAGACAGAAAAGTAGCGGCGCACAGAAACGCCCATAAAGCTTTTTTCATTTTTTGCTGATGGACTTGCGATCCAGTGTCAAAGCGCTAAGCTGAACCGAGTTATGGCCGCGAAGGATAAACGCCATTCCAGGCAATAATGCAATTCACAACAGTATATGGCTGCATGATCGAGAAGGGTTGAGAGCCTCCGGTCATGCCAATATCGACGTTGGTGCTGGTCGTGGTGACGATATTGAGTCCATTCAGCGTGGTCTCGATCGAGGCGGAATTCATACTCACATTCGGTGCAGATGCAGAATAAGCGGTGTTCAATCCTTTGGCATTGGCCAGCGAATTTCCAGCTGCAGTTTTTATGTCAGCGTCACTATTCACCGCTTTTAAAGTCGATGTTGCGGTACTACCCGGTGCTATGGCTGATGTGGAAGTCGAGGTGGCTGTGGCCGGATGATTATGGGTGGGCATATTATTCACCGTCAGTGCCATGTTTTCCGTGCCACTGACCTGTCCCATATTGAACATCGAACCGCCAGGGTGCTGTCCTTGATGGACAGGAACTCTTCCTCGCATGTCAGGCAGGGCAAAAGTGGTCGTTCCATTGCCGCCGTAAGCTGTGCCAAGCAGCGAGAAAAGCGCTTGATACTGATTGATAGGGAGTGTTTGCCCATCACATTGATACCATCCTTGCGGTGCAAAATTAAATGCTACATAACTTATCTCTCCGATAAATGGCTCCATTCCTGCGTTTGCGCTGTTAGGCGCTGTGCTCATCAGCATCATGGCTGCGGTCAAAGAAAAAAAGCATGGTATTTTTTTGCTTGGTTTCATCAGTTTTCCCCTTTCTTATGATTTATCTTTTGACTTCGTGTGTAACAATTCGATATTAAAGATGAATTACTCTTTGCACAATATAGTATAGCGGCGCGATAGCTATTTCATAACGTTGTAATAAGCGGCTTTATGCCCTGTGCTTCGCGGTAAATATCTAGCTTATATCTGCTGTGCCTAATGATAAGATGACAACGTGATGAAATTAAGCGATCTGAAAAACTGGACGAATTACTGGGAGCAGCTTCGCACGGCTTTGCTGGAGCCCAGAGTCGATGAAAATTTACTGGAAGCCTCTTTGCGCGAAGCGCGTGCCAAGATGCCGGTGCCAGTGCTGTGGCTATTGGGTAAAACACAGGCAGGTAAAACTTCGATTATTCGGGCGTTGACAGGTAGCGCAGCGGCCGAGATCGGCAATGGTTTTCAACCGTGCACGCGTAATTCCCGTTTTTATGATTTTCCAGCCGACATTCCCATAGTCCGGTTTCTGGATACGCGCGGCTTGGGGGAAGTTTCCTATGATCCGAGTGACGACATTCAATACTGCGAATCTCAGGCGCATTTGCTAGTGGCTGTGATGAAAGTGGCTGACATCAATCAGACCGCTGTGCTTGACGTGTTGCATGCCATCCGCCAGCGTCACCCCGAATGGCCCGTGCTGATCGTACAAACGGGTTTGCACGAACTGTATCCCAACGGATACGGTCATCTGTGCCCTTGGCCTTACGATGATGATCCCTTGCCGGAAACGGTTCCAGTTGATTTGCGCCGCACCTTACAGGCACAACGCAGTGCTTTGAAACCATTGCCCGGTTTTGCTGCTATGCGCTGGGTGGCGGTGGATTTAACATTGCCGGAAGATGGATTCGAGCCGCCTGATTATGGACTGCAGGCATTGTGGCAAGCGATAGAATCGCTGACATCATTGGGTTTGCAGCATCAGTTAAGCGGCGATAAGGAAGTGCACGATCTGTATGCGCGTACCGCGCATCAGCATATTGTCGGCTATTCACTAACCGCAGCAGGGTTAGGTGCTTTACCAGTGGTTGACCTGGTTGCCGTGTCAGCAGTGCAGGCTAAATTGTTGCATAGTCTCGCAGTGTTATACGGGCAGTACTGGGATAAAAGGACTATTACTGAATTTCTGGGGCTAGTGGGTGCGGGGATCGCATCCGGTTTTCTGACGCGCCTACTGAGCCGTGCCGTGGTCAAGATAATTCCCTTCTGGGGCCAGACTGTGGGTGCGGTATGGGGTGCCAGTTCCAGCGGGGCGACCACTTACGCACTAGGAAAAGCGGCGATCTATTTTTTTGCTCGGCGCAAGGATGGCTTGAATGTTGATCCTAAAACCTTACGTCGGATTTATGCGGAGGAACTGGAGCAGGGTGCTGCCATACTGAAAGATCGGTTACGGGGTCAATCGAAATGAAAAAGCCGCTTCCAGCCGTTGATCCGCTACGATTATTGGTAGCCATTTTGCTGCTATTGCCAGTGCTGGCATTAATGGGTTTTGGCATTTTTTGGCTATGGCAAAGCGGAAACCTGCTGTATTGGCTGATTGCGATGGTGGTGTGCGGCGTTTTGGGCTATGGCTTGCAACAATTGCTGGTGCGGCAGGAACGTGAATTATTAATGAATACGACTACTGAGCCCAATCCGGATTGGCCACCCAGCGCAGATGCAGTATGGCAGCAGGTTGAAGCGCTGGCCGCTGGCTGCAATCCGGAGGACTGGCCGCTGGAAGATGGCCGCTGGATATCGGAGCTGGGACAGAAATCGATGGAAACAGTGGCACATTGTTATCATCCAGAGGTTGAGAAGCCACTGTATGAACTGACCGTGCCGCATACTTTACTGATTATTGAACGGGCAAGTCGAGAGCTGCGCAGAGATATCGCAGAAAAAATACCCTTTAGCAATCGTTTGACGGTAGGGGATTTATTCCGGATTCAACGTTGGAAGGCTAAGGCAGAGAAAGCATTTAACGTTTACCGCGCGGGCAGTATCCTCATTAATCCGGTGAATGCCTTACTGAGCGAGGCCTGGCGGCATTTGCGCGAGCGCAGCTTTGATCAGGCCAGAAATGAGTTGCATCGCTGGTTTTTGCGGGCTTATGTGTGCAAAGTGGGTTATTACGCCATTGACCTATACAGTGGCCGCTTGCCGCTTGGCGATGACAATCATGCCGAATCAGCAACACCGGAATCCAGGGCAGATCTGGAACAGGCTGATCAAACTGCAACGTCGACGGTCGAGCCATTGCGGATTCTTGTGCTTGGCCGATCCAATTCGGGTAAATCCAGTTTGATCAATGCCTTGTTCGGGGAGCTCAAAACTGCCACGGATGTTCTGACGGGCACTACCCAGGCGCTTGAGCCATTCGTATTATCGCGCGAGGGATTCACCCAGGCGTTGATCTTCGATAGTCCAGGTTGCGATAGTCCGTTTTTTGATAGCAAGCAAATGCTGATAACGGCAGGCAGCGCAGATCTGATCTTATGGGTCAGTCCGGCTAATCGTCCGGATCGGCAAGCTGAACGGCAATTTCTGGATGCCTTGCGCAGCTACCAAGCTGCACGAATGGATCGGCGCTCTGCGCCGTTGCTGGTTGCTGTTAGTTTTGTGGATCGGTTACGTCCGGCGAATGAATGGCAGCCCCCCTATGATTTGACCAACACAACGAATACCAAGTCAATTAATATAACCGCCGCAGTGCGCGCCGTTGCTGCCGATCTGGCGGTGCCGGCCGAGCAGGTTATTCCTGTTAGCTTGCAAGAAGGCAAAATTTATAATGTGGAGGATACGCTGTGGGCGGCTATCCTGAACCGTCAGGATGAATCACTGAGAATCCGCTTGATGCGTTGTTTGGAAGCCAAAAAAAGAGCGGAAGACTGGGTCATGCTGCGCCGTCAGATGGCGGGAGCAGGGCGGTTTTTGCGCGATTTGCCGGAGATGTTGGGCAAACGTGGGGATAAGTAGTTTTTTGTAACAAACCAAGCAATCTTAAAAATATCGATATTGTTACCTGAATTACTGATAAAAAAGGCTCGTAAACGGCGTGTTTTGAATGACAGAGGATAAATAACGGGGCACAGTCGCCCACTGACAAGCTGAATATTTTTGCAAAAATAATTCATGATATTTTTTGATTATCTTGCTTCTTATGTGATAAAAAAGTTGCAATATTTTAAGGTGATGTATTTCGTTACCGCGTATTTCTTAAGTGAGGGTGAACTAAATGGTGTATTTGGTATATGTACATAAGGTGTTTTTTGCAAAGCCACCTAAAAATAAAGGGTTAAGGTGTGCTCAATCAAATTGTATGACATTCAGTCGCAGATTATGAGATATTTTCTGTCATATATACTATGGCTATGTCACAATTAGTTGTTGAACCTGCCTTGTTTTGCCAAGAGATGCTATAAAACAAAGGATTGGTGTAATACTTTGACCGAGACGGTCAATCATTCTGTGCCATCCGAGGTA
>NZ_JALHQJ010000056.1 GCF_022842015.1 Nitrosomonas sp.
ACCTCGGATGGCACAGAATGATTGACCGTCTCGGTCAAAGTATTACACCAATCCTTTGTTTTATAGCATCTCTTGGCAAAACAAGGCAGGTTCAACAACTAATTGTGACATAGCCTAAACAATCGTTCAAGGCGTGCTTGATCCAGGCTGGTAATAGTAATCGATGGCAAGTTTTTCACGATCTTATCCTTTTAAATTGGAAATGATAGAATTATACAAGGAAGGGCAGCTGCCCAGCTTGAGGGTGTCGCTCATCTGGCACTTGCGAAAATGCACCAGCTCCGTACTATGGCAAGGCAGCTTTTGCTGGAATTCTTTCATGCCGCAAAAGGCCTGGTAATAAGGATTGCGCTTCCACTGCAATACTACCGATTCGTCACTCAGATTCTCTAACTGCTTCAGTATCAATAACCCAACCATCAGCCGGATCGGCTTACTCGGCGCACCTGCCGCTGCTGTGTAATGAATGGAAAATGATTCCTCAAATTCTTGCCAGGGTATCGCTGATGCAAGCTTCAGCAAGGGATCATTGGGATCAAGTTGCATCAACAAATCTGTTCCAAACAAATTCGGTTGATGAATCGTACTGCTACGTCTGAGCATTTTTAATCACCATTTCGACCAGAAAACACTTGGATATTTTAACATTTCCGGTCGTTATGAGCATTAAGAATCAGTGCATTCCAGCATAATATCAAGGGGTTGTGGATATTTCAGGGCTGACTAATTAATATTTTACTAAATATACTAAAAGCCTAATAAGCTGTCAAACACGCCGTCGAGGGGTTAAAGAAGCAGCATATCTGCCGAAATTTCGATTCATTTGGTATCTGATCGAACCAAGAGCTCCACAGAAAACTACTACATTAATATCACATCATATTGTTCTTGTGTGTAGGATTCCTCAATTTGCAAACTTATGGGCT
The DNA here is from genome assembly GCF_022842015.1 of Nitrosomonas sp. Taxonomy (GTDB): domain Bacteria; phylum Pseudomonadota; class Gammaproteobacteria; order Burkholderiales; family Nitrosomonadaceae; genus Nitrosomonas. The sequence goes on from NZ_JALHQJ010000056.1 coordinate 927, forward strand.
TGGCTATGAAGTCGCCCAACTGAGCCAAACTCTGAGATTCTTCGTCAAGAAACAAATCAATGACTTGCTGTGATGCCAGAATTCGAAATTCATTCGCATCAAATTGCCTCGATTCCCGAAGTAACTCACGCAAAATCTCGTAGCAGATGGTTTGTGCCGTCCTAACTTCGCCCCGTCCTTGGCAAGTTGGGCAAGTTTCACATAGCACTTGCGACAAACTTTCGCGGGTACGCTTACGCGTCATTTCAACTAAACCCAGCGAACTGAACCCGCTAACAGTTATGCGCGTACGATCTATTATCAATGCTTTGTTGAATTCAGACAGGACCGCATTTCTATGGTCCTCAGATTCCATATCGATGAAATCAATGATAATAATTCCGCCCAGATTACGCATACGCAATTGCCTAGCAATGACCTGCGCCGCCTCAAGATTGGTTTTAAACACAGTGTCGTCGAAATTACGCACACCTATGAAGCCACCGGTATTGACATCCATTGTGGTGAGCGCTTCAGTTTGATCAATGATTAAATATCCGCCAGATTTTAAATTAACTCGTTTGGCCAGAGATCTTTCAATTTCATCTTCGACCACATACAAATCAAATAATGGTCGATCACCGGTATACAAAGTTATCCGCTCCGCGATACACGTCATGTAGCTTTGCGCAAACTTCACCAATCTTTGATAATTCTCACGTGAATCCACCAGAATACGAACTGTATCTTCATCAATAAAATCGCGTAAAACACGATGACTGAGATCCAAATCCTGATAAAGCAATACGGGCGCCGAGATAGTCACAGATTTTTGTTGAATGTCGCGCCACAACCGATGCAAATATTCCAAGTCTGCGCGGAGATCGTTCTCATCCGCAGTTTCTGCCATGGTTCGGATGATGTAACCACCTTTTTCATCCTCTGGCAGAATTTGCTGCAACTTCTCCCGCAACAATTCACGTTCACTGTCATCTTCAATACGTTGTGAAATACCAATATGGGATTCTTGCGGCAGATAAACCAATAAACGCCCAGCCAGACTTATTTGAGTAGAAAGACGAGCGCCTTTCGTGCTTATCGCATCCTTAATCACCTGAACCAGGATGCTATTACCTTCGTGAAGAAGCTTCTCGATCGGTCTTAATGCATCATCTTCCGACCTGGAATCGCGAATATCCGCGACATGCAAAAAAGCCGCTCGGTCAAGACCAATATCTACAAATGCCGATTGCATACCGGGTAATACACGGCTCACACGACCGTTATAAATATTTCCTACAATGCCACGCCCACTTGTCCGCTCAATATGAAGCTCTTGCGTTACGCCTTGTTCAAGTATGGCTACCCTGGTTTCTTGTGGCGTAATATTGACTAAAATTTCGTTACTCATATCCCATACGTATTATTTTTTTGAAACCAGGCAATTGAGTTTTAAAATCAAAAATTAATACGGCATCTTTCACAAAACATCCTAAGATAAATCTTTATCGAAACATTTAACAGGCCGTTAAAAATGTTTTCGAAGCAGCTGATGCAAGACAAAAAACAGGTGAGAAAGCGTATTTCTGCAAAATAAATAAGCATTTTGAACCTGTTTTTAACACCGCAGCAGCAATGCAGATAGTTTTTCAACAGCCTGTTAAACTAAACAACTTGTATACCCACTTCTTCAAGCAATTGTATAGTTTCGTACAGTGGAAGTCCCATAATACCACTATAGCTGCCTGATATTTCAGCAATAAATGCAGCTGCCACGCCCTGAATTGCATAAGCGCCCGCTTTGTCTAAAATATTATTATTTTCCAGATATCGACGTATTTCCTGCTCGCCAATTTCACGAAATCGCACGGTTGAAGTTGATAATTTAACTTGAGTATTATCCTTGACTCCAACACCAATGGCTGTTAATACCTGATGTGATCGCCCGGATAACGTTTTTAACATATCTTCCGCGTGCATTTTATCTCTGGGCTTGCCTAAAATACAGCCGTCAATCGTGACAATGGTATCCGCGACCAAAACAGGCAATACCGGCAATCGTCTTTGCAACAGCCTTTTCCAACCTTCGGTAGCTTTAAACTGTGTAATCCGATAAATATAGTCAGTAGCCGCTTCATTCTCAAGCGACTGTTCATCGACATCAATAGTACGACCTAAGGTTTCACGCATCATCAGAAGGTTAAATCGCACGCCAACCTGTCTCAATAATTCACGTCTTCTAGGGCTTCTTGAGGCAAGATATATTTGGTTTTCAGGAAACATTTCAATCAATAAGGTTATAATTAATAAACGCAGGATCCCAATATTAATAGCGTTCTATCTATGGTATCTGAAACACGACAGAAAAGTGAATTTAGTGCATCTCTGCTTTTCAATCTCTGTGGTAAGGATGGTTTTTGATAATGGATATGGCCCGATAGAGCTGCTCTGCCAATACTACCCGAACAAGTCCATGAGGTAAGGTAAACTCCGATACAGCAATCAATTCATTAGTGGTATGTTTGATATCACTATGTAAGCCATCGGCTCCTCCAATAACGAAGGCAATCGCATCGCCATTATTCATCCATCCTTGCATTTCATTAGCAAATCGATTTGTTGTCCATTGTTGCCCGCCTTCATCCAAAACTTTGACTCGGCAATGATGCGGCAAGACGGCACGAATCTTCTGATACTCTGCCCAAAGAAGTTGTTCAATTGGTTTTCCAGCAGCACGTTTTTCCGGCTTTATTTCAATTAAATTTACCGAAATTTCCCGCGGTATGCGCTTGATATACTCAAGATAACCCGTATTGATCCAATCGGGCATCTTGTGTCCGACCGCGAGTATAAAACATTTCATAATCTAAAGAAATTGTGCATGATCGGGTAGAGGCTAGCTCCGTTCGGACCATAATGCTTTCAAATTGTAATATTCACGCACGGCCGGCAACATAATGTGCACGATCACATCACCCAAATCAACCAGCAGCCATTCGCCTGTCTGCTCCCCTTCCACACTGAAGACATTTCCTCCAGCAGCTTTAACTTTTTCCTGCACATTATTCGCCAACGATTTTGTCTGGCGCGTCGAATCTGCGCTGGCAATAATGATGTGTTCAAACATCGAAGTTATTTTTGCAACGTTAATCACATCAATATCATGCGCTTTAATTTCCTCCAGTGCATCGGTAATGACCGTAATAAGCTTTTCAGAATTCATAAATCTCCGGTGTATAACCGATTGGATTGAATATAATCAGCAACATTCTCTGGTAACAAATAGCGAATACTTTTGTTGTTTTTTATCAATAATCGTATCTGCGATGCTGAAATTTCCAGCAAAGATGTCTGGGCGGTATAAATAAAACCATTGGGTTGTAATTCAAGATTACCGGCATAGATTACAGAACGAGATAAAAATTCTTTCCTTATCTCCGCCGATAAAGCTTTATCTTCACTAATAGAAACATAGCCTGGGCGGGCAACTAAAATGATGTGGCACAGCGCAAATAATTCCTGCCATTCCGCCCATTGATCTATCTTAACAAATGCATCAATCCCCAAAATAAAACAAAGTGCCACATTATCACCAAGCTCACACCTGAATTCACGCAACGACTGAATTGTTGTGCTCACACCGGGGCGGTTAACTTCGCGTTCGTCAAGAGAAAACTTAGTATTATCTTGAATTGCTAAACGCACCATGGCTGAGCGGTGACCTCTCGATGTGGCAGGGGCAACACGCAATCTAGGCACACCGGAGGGAACAAAAATAATACGCTTCAAACCCGTATTATTAAGTAATTCTTCGGCGATACGCAGATGACCATAATGAATGGGATCAAATGTACCACCATAGATCCCGATTAAAGGAAATTTATCGATACTTTCCACCCGGCTCAGTCTTTTAAAATCTAGGATATATCATAGTAAAGCAAGCCGCATATCTGTCAACACTTCTGACAAATGCGTGGTGAAACGCGCTGCAGTGGCACCATCAATAACGCGATGATCGTAGGAAAGTGACAAAGGAAGTATTAGACGTGGAACAAACTGATGGTCTCGATAAATCGGTTTAGTGTCAGCTCTTGAAATTCCTAAAATAGCGACTTCAGGGGCATTGATAATCGGTGTGAATGCTATTCCACCAATCCCACCTAAACTCGATATAGTAAAACTGGCGCCCTGCATATCAGCAGGTTTTAATTTGCCCTCACGCGCCAATGAAGATAGCTTAGTTAACTCTTCGGCAATCGCGATAATACCTTTTTGATCGACATCTTTAATCACAGGCACAACTAAACCATTGCTCGTATCCACTGCAAAGCCGACATGATAGTAATGTTTGATGATTAAACTGACTTCACTGCCTGAATTATTATCAAGCGATGCGTTAAGTTCCGGAAATTTCTTTAACGATGCGATCAATGCTTTCATCAAAAATGCCAATAGAGTTAATTTTACTCTACTGCCATTCTGATTTGCGTTAGATTTTTTCCGCAACGCTTCCAAATCAGTAATATCCGCCTCATCAAACTGAGTTACATGCGGGATCATTACCCAATTCCGGTGCAAATTGGCACCAGAAATTTGTTTGATTCGTGTCAGGCTCTTTAACTCGATGGGACCGTATTTAGCGAAATTTACTTCTGGCCATGGTAGCAAATCAAGCATCGCGCCGGAACTCCCACTTCCAGGTTTTGATAATTCTGCCTTTACATAGGCTTGTACATCTTCTTTCAGGATACGATGCTTAGGGCCACTTCCTGTGATTAACTCCAGATTAACACCAAGCTCTCGGGCAAAACGGCGAATTGATGGACTGGCATACGCCTTAGAAAAAATATTGTCTGTAGACGATGTCTGTCGTGGCGCATTATTTTGCTCTCGCTGAACCTCGTCCGGTTTGACTTCAGGCACAACTTCCTCGATATCCTGATGGGTGTTTTCTTTCGTTGCAGTTTGGGGTGGAGTTTCTGTTTCTGTTTCTGTTTCTGTATCGCCAGAATCTTCGATGGTTAAAATCGCTGTTCCTTCCGATACCTTGTCTCCGGGTTTTACAAGAATTTCCTTGATCAAGCCGGAAAAGGGTGATGGAATCTCGATGGTGGCCTTGTCGGATTCCAGTGTAATCAGAGAATCCTCTGCTTTAACAGCATCGCCTGCTTTAATTAGGATTTCAATAACAGGAACGTCTTTGAAATCTCCGATATCAGGAATAAAGACTTTTATTAATTCAGCCACATGCTTTCCTCAAATTGCATCGCTAGAAAGAGATAATAATGCAAGGATTCAACTTAAACGATTAATTGTTCTTTCACGCCTTCGCTTTAAACTCAGCTTATCGCGGGATTCGGTTTCTCAGGATCAATACCATATTTCTTTATGGCATCCGCAACCTGTTTATTTGAAATTTTCTCTTCTTCCGCCAAAGCCTTGAGTGCTGCAACGGTAATATAAAAACGATCCACTTCAAAAAAATGCCGTAATTTTTCACGCGTATCAGAACGCCCGAAACCATCCGTTCCGAGGACACAATATCGTCCAGGAACAAATTCGCGAATTTGATCGGCATAAATCTTCATATAATCAGTTGCCGCAACAACGGGCCCTTTACGCCCTTTAAGGCAACTTTCCACATGGGATAGTTTAGCCGGTTGCGTAGGGTGCAACATATTCCAACGCATAACACCCAGTGCCTCACGCCGTAGTTCATTGAAACTGGTGACACCCCAGATATCGGCATCAACATTATATTCTTGCTTGAGTATTTCGGCGGCTGCGATCACTTCGCGCAGTATAGCTCCCGCCCCTAACAATTGAACACGTGACCCTTTGCTGCTTTTATTTCCTGGTTTGAACAGATACATACCTCGCAGAATATTGTTCTCAGCACCAGCAGGCATTTCAGGATGCGTGTAGTTTTCATTCATTACTGTAATATAGTAATAAACATCCTCTTGCTCTTGATACATCCGGCGCAATCCATCCTGGATAATGACAGCCAGCTCATAGGCAAATGCTGGGTCATACGATACGCAATTAGGAATCGTTGACGCAACGATATGACTATGTCCATCTTCATGCTGCAACCCTTCACCATTCAATGTCGTACGACCTGCTGTTCCTCCCAGCAAAAAGCCGCGACAACGCATGTCTCCTGCCGCCCAAGCTAAGTCACCAACACGCTGAAAGCCAAACATGGAATAAAAAATAAAAAATGGAATCATCTGAATTCCATGTGTACTATAAGACGTCGCAGCCGCGATCCAGGATGACATTGCGCCCGCTTCACAAATGCCTTCTTGCAAAATTTGTCCATGCTTGTCTTCTTTATAATACATCAGTTGATCGGCATCTTGCGGCGTATACAATTGACCCACCGATGACCAGATTCCCAGTTGTCGGAACATGCCTTCCATACCAAAGGTGCGCGACTCATCGGCAACAATCGGTACGACATGCTTGCCGACTTTTTTATCTTTGACCAGAATATTCAGAATACGCACATAAGCCATGGTCGTTGACGACTCATGTCCCTCTGCACTGGCTTTCAGTAATGATTCAAAGGCGGATAGTGGTGGCACTTGCAATGGCTCCGCATTGGTTTTACGGCGATGAAAAGCACCACCCAACGCTTTACGTCGCTCTTGCATATAAACGTTTTCCGCAGAATCTTTAGCAAAAGTGAGATAAGGTACTTCGTCTATCTTGTCATCCGGAATATCCAAACCAAAACGATTACGAAAAGCTTTTAGTGATGTGGTTCCCATCTTTTTCTGCTGATGCGTAATGTTTTGCGCTTCCCCAGCTTCACCCATACCATACCCTTTAATAGTTTTAGCGAGTATCACCGTAGGTTGACCAGTATGTTTTACCGCCGCTGCATAAGCTGCATAAACTTTATAGGGATCATGTCCGCCCCGATTTAACCGCCAGATATCGTCATCCGACATATTGGCAACCATTTCCAATAACTCAGGGTATTTTCCAAAAAAGTGCTTACGCACGTATGCGCCATCACGCGACTTAAAGTTCTGATATTCCCCATCTACGCATTCCATCATGCGTTTCTGCAATAAGCCTTTAGTATCCTTAGCTAACAAAGGATCCCAATAGGATCCCCAAATCACTTTGATCACATTCCAACCAGCACCCCGAAATGCACCTTCCAACTCCTGGATAATTTTGCCATTTCCCCGCACCGGTCCATCCAGGCGCTGAAGATTACAGTTAACTACAAAAATGAGATTATCCAAACTCTCACGGGATGCCAATGAAATTGCACCGAGCGATTCGGGCTCGTCCATTTCACCATCGCCCATGAATGCCCAGATTTTCCGTCCTGCAGTGTTAACCATTTCCCGACTACCAAGGTATTTCATGAATCGTGCTTGATAAATCGCCATTAACGGGCCTAAACCCATAGAAACAGTTGGGAATTGCCAGAAAGTGGGCATTAACCAAGGATGCGGGTAAGAAGACAAGCCCTTTCCGCCGGCTTCTTGACGAAAATTATCCAGCTGATCCTGACTTAATTCTCCAGACAGAAATGCATACGCATAAACACCTGGGGAGGAATGCCCCTGCACATAAACTAAATCTCCACCGTGAGTTTCACACGGTGCATGCCAGAAGTGATTGTAACCGACATCGTAGAGCGTTGCTGCTGATGCAAAACTCGCTATATGTCCACCAACATTGGTTTCTCTATTGGCGCGCAGCACCATTGCCATGGCATTCCAGCGAACATACGAACGAACTCTGTGTTCGATTGCGTTATTACCTGGTGAATGCGCTTCTTTGCCAGTCGGGATCGTGTTGATATAAGCAGTTCTGGCGCTATAAGGTAAATAAGCGCCCGAGCGACGTGCTTTTTCAATCAGCTTTTCCAACAGAAAGTGAGCACGTTCCCCGCCGACATTGGCAATAACTGAATCTAGTGCATCCAACCACTCCTGTGTTTCCTGCGGATCAATATCGGGTTGTAATTCCATTTCCAAGGACACTCATTAAAGGTTAATTGGCTTAAAATTACTTAATACTTGCTTGAGCACGCTCCGCAGCCAAGATGGTATTGCACAACAACATGGTAATTGTCATCGGCCCTACCCCACCAGGAACTGGTGTAATGTAACTGGCAATCTCTTTGACAGATTCAAAATCGACATCGCCGCAGAGCTTACCATCCGACAATCGATTAATGCCTACATCCACAACCACAGCCCCTGGTTTTACCATTTTAGCAGTAATCATGCATGGTTTCCCTGTTGCGACTACCAAAATATCAGCATTTTTAGTAAATTGCGACAAATCACGTGTTCTCGAAGTGCAGATAGTAACTGTAGCGCCTTGCTCTAATAGCATAAACGCCATCGGTTTTCCAACAATATTGCTACGCCCAACCACTACTGCGTGCTGACCTTCTATTGGAATATGATTCTTTTCCAGCATTACCATCACTCCATAAGGAGTACAGGGTGAGAATACGGTATTCCCAGTAACTAATGCGCCTACGTTATAGAGATGAAAACCATCCACATCTTTCTCAGTGGCAATAGAGGTTATGACGCGATTATTTTCAAAATGCGCTGGAAGCGGCAATTGGACTAGAATACCGTGGATATGTGGATTCTCATTGAGCGATTCAATACACGCCAGGACTTCATCCTGCGCTGCATTCTCTGGAAAGCTATGTACTTCAGAATAAATGCCAATCTCGCCACATGCTTTGATTTTATTCCTAACATAAATTGCGGATGCCGCATTGTTGCCAACAATAATTACGGCCAATCCTGGCTTTACGCCCGACTGAACGAGCTTATCAGCACGAATTTTCCATTCAGCACGCACCAATTCTGCTACTTTCTTGCCATCAAGAATATGAGTACCCATCTATTTGTCAGCAGCCAGTTGATCCATTACGGTGAATTTAATGCTATACATTAGAAAAAATGAAGCATACTTATTAACAACTATGCTCCAGAATTAATTGATTTGTCTTGCTTTTTTAATTTTTACACGATACACAAAGATGCCGATCAAAAATACCGGTATAACAAAAAGCGCTGCCGCAATAAGTCCTGCCGCAAGAATTGCAATCGTGCTATTTCCTGGCATAAACAAGGTTACAAACCAAATTACCAGAAAGGCTATCAACAAACCACCATAAAGCATTATTTTTCGACCGCGGTCATACAATCGCCAGAAGGTGCCAGAAACTTGCGTATCGTCAATATAATGATCAAATACTTCAGCCAAACTATTGTCGCCCATCTCAGATTCATAACCAATGGCTACCGCCAAAGCATTGTGATCATCTTCCAGCTTGGACATTTTTCTCAGAAAATCAATACGCTTGACCGCTTTCTGCTGAAGCAATCCGTCTTGAATTAGCATCGCTTGTAATGCTGCAAAAGCTAATTCACGCGCATCCTCGGCGTTCCCTAAGTTTTCTGCAAATTTCCACATTGCACCGAATAAGTACAGTTGAATTGTCATTTCATAAAATTCTGGCGCAAAGTCATAATTCTTGCTTGCTATCAGCTCAAGCTGTGTGGCCTTAACTTCTTTAGCATGTACGATACATGCATCCACTGTCGAAACATCTGAAGTGACAATCTCTGATACTGGCGTTTCCACAACCGGCTTATCGGCAGTGGTATTTTTCTCATTCATTTCATAACCTCGTACTTTTTTATTTTAATCAGAACATTGATGTATATTATATACTGGCTTGCCCAAACAGGAAAAAGATCATTCCGAATGCATTGCTGATGCACAATTTGAGCCTAATTCCCTAAAGATTATATTACTCTCTGATTAGATGAAAGAAAGGGATGCTAATTACTAAACATTTTCTTGAAGACTCAACCGCTGCCAAATAATGGAGGTTAGATTGGCTGAATTTAATGTATAAAAATGTAATCCGGGCGCGCCTGCTTTTAATAAGCGCTCACAGAGATTCGTCACAACATCCAAACCGAATGCTTGAATCGATGCGCTATCATCGCTATACCCTTCTAGCTTCTTGCGAATCCACCGGGGAATCTCAGCGCCACAAGTATCGGAAAATCTGACAAGCTGAGAGAATTTATTAATCGGCATAATTCCAGGCACTATCGGAATATCTAACCCCGCTGCCTCACAAGAATCAACAAAATGAAAATAGGCATCAGCGCTATAAAAATACTGGGTAATCGCCGAATTTGCTCCCGTATCAATTTTACGCTTAAAATTCTCGAAATCCGTTTGCGCAGATCGAGCTTGCGGGTGGTATTCTGGATATGCGGCCACCTCAATATGAAATGACGAGCCAAATTCTTGCCGAATGAAGGCAACCAGCTCACTGGCATAACGAAATTCTCCAGCTTGCGCCATTCCCGACGGCAGATCACCTCGTAGAGCAACAATATGCCGGATACCGAGTTCATAATATTTTTGGAGAATTATTCGAATATTTTGCTGCGTTGAACCGATGCAAGATAGATGAGGCGCAACCACATGTCCTTCCGATTGAATTTCGAGTACTGTTTCAAATGTCCGCTCGCGCGTAGATCCACCTGCACCAAAGGTTACCGAAAAAAATTTGGGATTAAATTGTGCCAACTGCTGACGTGTAAGCCGTAATTTTTCGATACCTTGTGGAGTTTGTGGCGGGAAAAGCTCAAAACTGAAGGTTGGAGAAAATTTTTTTTGTGATTCCATCGATACAAGTCTATGAATTGAGGATTAACACTATTGACACTAATACTTATCATGCTGATTTTATATGACTTCTATCAGAGAGAGGAATAATCCAATCAAAAAAGTCAATTGTACTTCTGCTCTAATAATTAATATCGATACATTTCAGGCTTGTATGGACCTTCCTTATCCAGGCCCAAATATTTTGCTTGTTCTTCCGTCAGTTCTGTAAGTTTCACTCCAAGCTTACCTATATGCAATCGCGCAACTTTTTCATCCAGTCGTTTCGGCAGAACATATACACTCCTTTGGTAATTCGCGCCATTCTGCCACAACTCCATTTGCGCTAATACCTGATTAGTAAATGAACTGGACATAACAAAAGATGGATGTCCCGTGCCGCATCCCAGATTAACCAATCTGCCCTGAGCCAGCACAATAATACGTCGCCCCGTCGGGAAAATCACATGATCGACTTGCGGTTTGATATTCTCCCATTCATATTTCTGAATAGAAGCAATATCGATTTCCGAGTCAAAATGGCCAATATTGCAGATTATTGCCTGATCCTTCATCTTCAACATATGATCATGCGTGATTACGCGCAGATTACCCGTTGCAGTCACAAAAATATCCGCCTGATCACAGACATCGTTCATCGTAACAACGCGATAGCCTTCCATTGCTGCTTGTAACGCGCAAATAGGATCAATCTCGGTAATCCATACCGTTGCTCCCAAACCGCGTAACGACTGTGCGCAACCTTTACCGACATCTCCATAGCCGCAAACCACAGCAATTTTTCCGGCAATCATTACATCTGTTGCCCGCTTGATGCCATCAACCAACGATTCTCTACAACCATAAAGATTATCAAACTTTGACTTGGTGACAGAATCGTTCACATTAAATGCCGGAAACGGCAGCGTTCCGTTTTTATGCATTTCGTATAATCGATGCACCCCAGTCGTGGTTTCTTCTGTTACGCCTCGTATCCTAGCAAGATTCGTTGAATACCAGTTAGGCCGTGAAGCCAATTTGTTTTTAATTGAAGCAAACAAAGCTGTTTCTTCTTCATTGCCCGGATTTGCGATCACCGCAGGATCTCTCTCAGCTTTAGCGCCCAGAATGAGCAATAGTGTGGCATCGCCACCATCATCCAGAATCATATTGGCGCCATGTGATTGTCCATCAACCGACCACTCAAAGATCTGATGAGCATATTCCCAATAATCACTTAAAGATTCACCCTTATAGGCAAAAACCGGAATATTTTGAGCGGCAATAGCTGCAGCTGCATGATCCTGAGTGGAAAAAATATTACAGGACGCCCAACGTACTTCTGCACCTAACGCCACTAATGTTTCAATTAATACAGCAGTTTGGATTGTCATATGCAAAGAACCTGCAATGCATGCACCTGCCAGTGGTTTCTGATTTGCATACTCATTGCGCAATGCCATTAAACCTGGCATTTCTGTCTCGGCGATCGCTATTTCTTTACGTCCCCACTCTGCCAATGAGATATCAGCAATTTTATAGTCAGTAAAAAAGCTACCGTCGGGATTAAGCACAGCGTTCATAATTATCTCCTCAAAGTATGAACGAGCGCCGTTGTAACTGTACCCGCCATGATGAGCCTCACGGAACAAACCGTTGCAGCGCTCCTCACCACAGGGGAAGAATTGATTAAGCCTTATTAATAAAAACGAAAAATGAGAATATAACTAAAATTTATAACCCAGCATCGATGCGTAATTGCGCAGCCTTATCCGTGGCCTCCCAAGTAAATTCAGGGAGTTCACGCCCAAAATGCCCATACGCCGCAGTCTTCGCGTAGATTGGTCGTAGTAGATGAAGCGCATGAATTATAGCCCGAGGACGCAAATCAAAATGCTTTTCTATTAATTGCCCAATCTTTTCATCAGCTATCTTGCCAGTACCAAATGTATTGACCATTAGCGAAACGGGCCGTGCAACACCGATAGCATAGGCAACTTGCACTTCACATTTACTGGCAATTCCGGCAGCCACAATATTCTTTGCGACATAACGCCCAGCATAAGTTGCTGATCGATCAACTTTGGATGGATCTTTTCCTGAAAAAGCACCGCCACCGTGATGCGCCGAACCACCATAACTATCAACAATAATTTTTCGTCCGGTTAATCCACAATCACCCATCGGACCACCAACAACAAAACGCCCGGTTGGATTGACCAAATACTTAATACGATTATTGATCAATTCAGACGGCAATGCAGGTTTAATAATTTCTTCAATCACCGCTTCAGTCAATGTTTGGTGCGAAATATCCGGATCATGCTGAGTTGAAATTACGACAGTTTCAATACTCTGTGGTTTATCGTTTTGGTATCGTACTGACACTTGCGATTTAGCATCCGGACGCAACCAAGCCAATTGCCCCTTCTTTCTTAGTTCAGCTTGCCGTTCAACTAAGCGATGCGCATAAAAAATAGGCATCGGCATTAACTGTGGCGTTTCGTCGCAAGCAAATCCAAACATCAAACCCTGATCACCTGCACCTTGCTCCATTTCTTCTTCTTCCGATCGATTGACGCCTTGAGCAATATCCGGAGATTGTTTATTAAAAGCAGTCAGAACCGCACAAGTAGTTGAATCAAATCCTATATTTGAACTAGTATAACCAATATTTTTGACCGTCTCACGTGCAATAATATTGTAATCCACAGAAGCGTGCGTAGTTATCTCACCCGATAATACAATTAAGCCAGTACTGCATAGCGTCTCACATGCGACTCGCGCATTAGCGTCTTGACTCAGAATCGCATCCAATACAGCATCTGAAATTTGATCAGCAACCTTATCAGGGTGTCCTTCAGAAACAGATTCCGACGTAAAAAGATATTCACTCATAGTTTATGATAATTAAAATTTTGAAAAGTGGTACAACATTGAAGGAAGGTGGTTGAGAAACTCTCTACATCGCCGTACGGCATAAAAAAATATGCGGGTACAAAACGCAGCACATTCATCAAATATAAACAGCGCTTCTTATACCCACTCTTACTTTGTATCGATTTCTTTGAGAACGTTTTCCAACAGCCTGTTAAGTATACCTGATTGCATTTTTGGATTCAGTCAATCACAACGATAATATATAATCTATGTTCGGTTTCACAGATGCATTTAAACTTGGCTTTGATCGGCATCCTGATAACCATCATTCATAACGCGCTCTAACCAATTGCTGATATCGACAATCTCCTCTCCACACACGGAGTGTGCCATTGGATACTCATGCCACTCGATTCGATAATTAGCGGTGCGTAACTTTTCTTTCGAAGCAATCGCATGTGCGATAGGGATTACCCTATCAGAACTACCATGTGCCATGAATATGGGTATCGCAGCATTTATTACACTGACCTCTGTCGCAAAAGTTTCAGCAAGCGGCAGGTAGCATGATAACGCAACAACTCCACCCAATGGTAAAGGATGACGCAACCCGACATGCAACGCAAGAGCTCCTCCTTGAGAAAATCCTGCCAGAAAAATATTTTTTGCTAAAATACCGCGCTGCATTTCCCTCTCAATCAAAGCAGTTATTGCAACTTGCGAACCACGGATACCCTGCTCATCTTGATGACAACTAAAATCAGAAGAAAAAATATCATACCAAGCACGCATAATATATCCACCATTTATGCTGACTGGACGTTCCGGTGCATGTGGAAAAACAAATCGAATCGGCTTCTCGGCTAATAACCCCAACTCATTGACAATGGGCACGAAGTCATTCCCATCGGCACCCAGTCCATGTAACCAAATAATGGCATAGATGGGGTTAGGATTTGTTTCAATTTCAACGGCAGGTAAAAAATTAGTTGTATTTGCTATCATGTAAAACAATAACTCTTATCACATTGACATAATAAATTGATAGGATAGAATTTGCTCAACTTAATTTTAAGTGTTAAGCACAAAGGAAGCTATGAGACGCAGAGACTTTATAAAACTATTCGGAACCAGTGCACTGTCGCTTTCTGCTTCACCTTCCATCGCGACGCAATTACTCTCTTCCGATTACAGCAAATGGACCAGTTATCGCATATCCTACCAAATTGTGCTTCCAGCTAGCGGCAAATCTGCTCACTTATGGCTTCCATTGCCCGACAACAACGACTCCGACACTGCTTTTCAATTTACTCAAGGTAACAACTGGTATGGCAATGCGACTAAAGCTTCATTTTCTACATTAGGCGCAGACCCATTTCCCATATTCAATGCCGTGTGGCATGGTAAACAACAGAGCGATCAGCGGCATGTCACTGTCAACTGCATTGTCAAAACGGTACATCACGCTATTGATCCAACACTTTACCCGGAAAACAAAAGCCCGGCATTACCGAATAGTATCAGGAATTATATTAATCCAACCCAATTGAAACAAACTAATGGCATTGTGCGTGAAACTGCACACTCAATTCTCAAGGAGAAAAATGTCGCGACTCCATTAGAGCAAGCCAGAGCTATTTATGACTGGATAATCGATAATACGCAATATGATGAAAACACTCGTGGACGTGGGCAAGGCAATGTTACATACATGCTCGAAAAGAGTGAGCTCAGTGGAAAATGTGTTGATCTCAATTCGTTGTTTGTCGCACTTGTAAAAGCAGCCGATATTCCAGCACGGAACCAGTATGGAATCCGCATCAACGATTCGGATTTACATGATAGTATCGGGCAATATGGTGATATCAGTCAATCTCAGCATTGTCGTGCGGAATTTTTTCTAGCAGGACGTGGTTGGATACCGGTCAATCCGTCCGATGTCCTGCAAGTATCAAAACTAGGTAACTTGGCACTGGATGATCCAAAAATTGTTCAACTCAGAGAAAAATTCTTCGGTGCCTGGGAAATGAATTGGCTGGCATTTAATCATGCCGAAGATCTAGCGCTTAGTCCTAATAGTTCTGGAAAACTTCCTTTCTTCATGTACCCACACGCAGAAATTGATGGAAAATTGCTGGATAATCTGGATCATGAGAATTTTTCGTACAAAATCACTTCTGCAGAGCTCGTTGGAACAGGCGTCAAGTTTTAAACACCCTGACATTACTGCCAACGTTCCGATCTGAGCAACTAGGCCCTGCTACAAAAATCATATCAGGCTTCAATCGGAAGCGTTCCCAAGCGTTCCATCAAATAGCATAAGCAGTCTTGGCGAATAATCCTGGTATCTCGCGTAAGCATAGCGGGCATGACAGGACGCCGAGTTATTAACTCTCCCGCTTTGATTTCAAAATAATAATCGCTGATATCAAGATCAGCAGCGTTGCGGGTACAAAGCGGTATTAAATTCTCATCTGTCACGCGCCCCAGCCGTGTACCCGTCTTTAATTCACGAAAATTGTATTGATCAATATGTTCTTCCAAACACAAATCGGATACGCCGGCGCCAATGCTTAAACTAACAGTTTCCGGCACAGTAACCACAGCGACACTATGAAACAAGTCAAGATCGTGTTTGGCAACTGGATACTTTGGGAAATCAGACAGATGTAATGCGCCTTCGACAAAAACTGCGGCATGATCCACGCCACTTTTTCCTCCAGGTTTCCCGCATTCCAAGGTCACTGCCGGACAAAGGCAAGCAAAGGCTTCAGACTGAACTCCCTTAGGAGAAGTAAAATATACAACGATGCGTGAAAACATGGTTGCCAAGTGCAAAAAGGCATTATCCAAACGATTAATACACGCGTAGTGAGGATTTAATCCACTGTTATTATGGATATCAATGCTTGCAAATACGCCACGCTGCGCCATTATTTCTGTCACCTTCTGCGTCATGCGATGTTCTGGAGCCTTATCATCTCTTCCTGCTGGCCAGATTCGGTTATAGTCCAATTGTTTTTCCAGACGTCGCACACCTTGACGCGCAGCATCGACATTGCCAACAAAAAGTGAAAGTGCACGCGGCAAAGAAGCATTTTGATATTTCTTTAATACTTCCTGCATCGCTTTTAACCCGGTATCTTCATTGCCATGGAGCAAAATGGATACAAATAATGGTGCATCCCGACGTCCAGGAAGGTGAATCAAGGTTGGGCCGGGTAAAATGGTATGCAGCTCTGTAGCTTCAACTTGCAGCAAACCCTCCGGCAAACTATTCAACTCAGTCAACATGCTTATATTCCCCACTCATGCACAGGTGCACCATTGCGCTGTCTCTCAAGATACGCAGCAACAAGTTGCAGATTGTCTGCCTGATGTTTTTGACGATAAGCGCGCTGCCAAACAGCACCGGTTTGGCCAGACTGTGTCCGCCTTTCGATAATGCCTAGATAATGATCAATGTCGGTTGTATCAACTTTCAAACTCCTTAGACCTTGTCGCGCCATAGGTAAAATTTCCTCCAGCAACAATGTTTTTGCATCAGTGACACTTTCATTCCACCATCCCATCTGTGCATGCAATCCTTCACGTGCCGCGGCATAAAAATTAGTGCGCGCCCGCTTAAAACTAAGTCGGGATTCGGGCGTATCATTCATATTCGCGAGAAAATGAGCCAGCCCAAAATATAAAGCCGCATTTGCCATCATGTCGACGATGGTCGGACCGGCAGGTAATACGCGCTGTTCAATCCGTAAATGCGGAGTACCATCAGGATCAAAACCAATCAAAGGCCTAATCCAACGCCAGATGGTTCCGTTGTGCAGTCTCAGGTGTTCAAACTGTTGGGGCGGGGTATCCATTAGCATAGGAAGCAAGACCGGGTGCGTTGCAATATTATGTGCAAAACACTCAAACAAAGATTCTCGCGCGTAATCTTGCCCAAAGCTGACGCGATGATTTTCAAAATTTGCTTCATCAACGATTTCGACCGATTGCTCAAATAATGGTATGCGTGTTTCATCCCATAAGTCGGTGCCAAACAAGAACGGAGAATTTCCTGCCACAGCCAGCAAAGGCCCCGCCGCTATGATGGATGCATTGAAATAACGAACTGCATCGCGTTGAGCGCTTTGTAAGTGAAGCTGAAACGATGTTGCAGCCGCTTCCATCATCACATCCGGATGATGGATATCCAGATTTTCACGCCCCTTAATACGAATACGAAGTGGCCTGCCTACCCGCTGCATCACTACCTGTTCATTTAACGCGCGATAACGCTTAAGATCGGACATATTAGCAAGACTCAGATCCTTTTGCCGTATAGTGGGCAAGATCCCAATTATCATTAACATGCTATCCATTTCATGTGCAACTTCCTGACATTGCTGCCAGTTTTGATTGAGCTCCTTGGAAATTACCGATAGCACATCCCCACTTAGCGGCAATGGAGCTCCATTGAGTTCTGCATTGAAACAAGAAAGCTCTGGTACCACCAAAGGATTGTTAAGGCGAGTCAAAAAAGCTTGGTTAATTGGAGACGGGAAATAATTATGATCGACCAGCCAGAATTCCAGCTCATATCCGCAAATTTCACCAATATTCGAAAAACATCTTTTTTCTAACTGGGTCTTCAGCAATTCTGCTTCATTCAACAAACGGCAATTATATTCTTTAAAGGTTTGTTCATTAAAATGCGTCTGGGAAATCTCTTGGCCCATCTGTGAAGTCCATAAAAGGTGTGAATCCATCGAAAACAAATACACGCAAGATGACGATTTCATCACCAGAAAGCAATGTAGCAAAGATTGCTAGCCAGGTCAAAAACGATCACTCTGCCGTGATTCCGCCTGATGACAACTGCTTGGAAAGTTCAAATCAGTAATGATGATGATAATCTCAGGCTAAAATTCTCTTTTTAAGAGACAACCATTTTCTTTTATAGTAAAACTGTTGTCATCACGTTAACTTAATGGTATTCGAGAAATGGTCAACTTAATAATCTGCAAACTGAATTTCTTCTGCGAAAGGTTTAAAATGAAATTCAGTTATGCAATATCAATTTTATTGTTGCTGGGCATTGCAACCAGTGGATTAGCAATCAATACAACTCTAAACACTGCCGAAGTTGCAGTAAATTCTTCTGGAGAACGTCTAGACAATCCAATCCCGGAAGCAATTCAGAAAGGTTCTATTCGCTTACGGTTGAAACAAATCGCGACCGGTTTGACTGCACCCAATTCGGCGTTTTCTGCCCCAGGTGATTCTGAGCGCTTGTACATAAATGATCAAACCGGAAAATTGTGGCGTATCGATTTGACAAGTGGCGATAAGATTTTTATGGATTTCTCCAGCTTGCTAGTTCCATTGGGAATTTCTGGTAATGATTCATTTGACGAACGCGGCTTTCTCGGCTTTGCTTTTCACCCTCAGTATGCCACGAATGAAATTTTGTATACTTATACTTCAGAATCCGCCGGAGATACCAGTGATTTTTCCACCATACCAACTGGTGCCAGCCCCAACCATCGCTCGGTCATCCGAGAATGGAAACTCAATTTCTCCAATATTGGTCCGGATCCCGAAGCACAAGAGACTCGTACGTTATTGACCATTGATCAACCTCAATTCAATCACAATGGCGGCGCGCTGAATTTTGGTCCGGATGGCATGTTGTATATTGCACTAGGCGACGGGGGCGGAGCCGATGATCGTGATGGTCAGAATTTTATTGACGGCCTGATGATTGGCCATGGCGCCGATGGCAATGGACAAAACCCCAGCAATCCCTTGGGCAGTTTACTCAGAATCGATCCATTGGGAAATAATTCAAGCAACGGAAAGTACGGCATACCGGCTGACAATCCTTTTGTAGGTTCGGATACCATACTGCCAGAAACTTATGCCTACGGCTTTCGAAACCCGTTCCGATTTTCTTTTGATTCGCTGACTGGCGCGCTGGTGCTTGCCGATGTTGGGCAGAACGATATTGAAGAAGTTAATCTGGTTCAACCCGGAGGGAATTACGGTTGGGGGTTGAAAGAAGGTAGTTTCCGCTTTGAACCCAATGGCACTGACGCAGGTTTTGTAACCGACGGCACCGTAGCAGGGAACCTCATCGATCCGGTGATTCAATATGATCATGACGAAGGTATCGCCATCATTGGGGGGGTTGTCTATCGCGGCAATGCCATTCCTGCCCTGCAAGGAAAATATGTATTTGGCGATACCGCCAGAACCGGCAATAGCGATGGTCGGATTTTTTATTCTGATGGCAGTAAAATTCTGGAATTAGACCTGACCGGTCGCGATCAACCCGGTTTTTGGGTGCTTGGTTTCGGACAAGATGGCGATGGCGAACTCTATGTGCTAGGCAATACCACAGGCACGCCTTTTGGAACCACGGGCGCGGTGTACAAACTGATTCCCAACGCCAGCTTTGAAGGTAATTTACTCGAAATACCTGCAATCAACGTCTTTCTGGCGGATGGCGGAAGCACTATTTATCGCGCTCGCTTGCAGCATGTTCCAGGGAGCGATCCGATGCGTTTTGAGCTAATGGATGCTGAGATATTAGCCGATCGCTTTCGTGACGATAGCGCCACCTTCGATCAGTCCTCTGGTAAGCTCAATCTTACCTTTGTCAATATTACCGATGCCAACGGTCA
>NZ_JALHQJ010000057.1 GCF_022842015.1 Nitrosomonas sp.
AGGGGTAGCCTATTGTTTCCTCAAGGTTTATAAAGAAATGTCGTAAGAAATTTCACGCAATATTATTCAGGAGTTCAAAAATGCCTCAACCAGTCTCAAGAAAACTATCAGATTGGGTCAATTTCCTCACAAGGGCAGAAATTCCTGTTCTCAAACAAACTGCGCGTAATCTTGAAATGCTCACACAAGATGAACAGAACTTGAATGCACGAAATTATGCACATGTCGTGAAAAATGACCCCTTGATGACATTAAAGCTTATGCGCTATATGCAAGATCATAAGCACCGCTCCCAAGAGCACGATGTGATGGAAGCTGAGCAAATTGTAATGATGCTCGGACTTGAAACGATGCTTAAGAAAATTCCTGCTCAACCATTGGCCGAAGAAGTTCTTGGGCGCAATAATATGCATGCACTTATTTATTTGTTGAAAACCACTCATCGTTCCAATATGGCGGCATCTTATGCTTATGACTGGGCAATTCGTTTGCATGACTTGCATTTTGCTGATATCCGTTTGGCCGCCCTGTTGCACGATATCGCAGAAATGTTGATGTGGTGCTTCGCGCCCGCTGAAATGCTGAAGATCAAGCAACTACAAAAAC
The DNA here is from genome assembly GCF_022842015.1 of Nitrosomonas sp. Taxonomy (GTDB): domain Bacteria; phylum Pseudomonadota; class Gammaproteobacteria; order Burkholderiales; family Nitrosomonadaceae; genus Nitrosomonas. The sequence goes on from NZ_JALHQJ010000057.1 coordinate 607, forward strand.
AGAATAAGGCATTAAGGAGTGCAATAGTACAAGAAAAAATTCTGGGATTCACTTTAAATCAATTGCAACATGAGCTTGCTGTCAGATGGAAATTGCCTGAACTACTGATTACACTGATGGATGATGAGCATGCAAAATTACAGCGAGTTCGCAATGTCATACTTGCAGTAAATCTGGCCAGGCACTCCGCTAATGGCTGGGACGATGCTGCATTGCCGGACGATTATGAAGATATTTCAAAGCTTTTGCACCTGCAAGTGTGTGACGTCATGACCATCGTCGGCGCTAACAAGCAACACGAAAGTGCCAGCCTTGCCTGAACAAATAAACTATCAATTACGAAAATAGACGTGCCAATTCAACGCCTGGATCTTCCGCGCGCATGAAAGCTTCCCCGACCAGAAAGCTATTAACTTGGTGACTGCGCATGCGCGCAACATCTGCTGGCGTATGAATTCCACTCTCGGTGACGATAATTTTCTGAGATGGGATTGAGGGTAGTAATTCTAAGGTTGTATCGAGTGATGTTTCAAAAGTACGCAGGTTACGATTATTGATTCCAATTAATGGCGTTGATAGCTGTAGAGCCATTTCCAGTTCAGCAGCATCGTGGATCTCTACCAGAACAGCCATTCCCAGTGAGTGAGCCAGTTGTTCAAGCTTTAACATGCGCTCCAGAGGTTCATTTTTTGGGCTTCCCGGTTGATTGCCGTATTCCAGTAAGAAAGCACTTACAATCAACAAAATACAATCTGCATTCATCGCACGTGCTTCGACAATCTGATAATCTTCCAGAATGAAATCCTTACGTAAGACTGGAAGTGAGCAGGCACTTCTTGCAGCTTGCAAATATTGGGGGCTACCCATAAAAAATTGTTCGTCGGTCAATACGGAAAGACAAGCTGCGCCATGCTGAGCATAGGTTTTAGCTATCTCGGCAGGGATGAACTCAAATGATTGTGCGTTCTCCGAAGTACGTCCACGCAGAACGCCCTTGCTGGGGCTGGCCTGTTTAATTTCAGCAATGACCGCCGATTTTCCGGCAGCGATTTTATTTTGAATGGCGGCGACAAAATCTCGTGGCGATGCTGCGGATTGTGCTTCTTGAAGTAAGATTGGATAAGATTTTAATGCCTTAGCAGCCTCTACTTCCTGTTTTTTGACGGTGAGTATTTTATTTAGAATATCAGGCATGTTTTTAATTCGGATTTCTATTAGTAAATTCCACTAGATCATGAAGTTTTTTCAACGCGCCGCCACTTTCGATGGCTCTCTGTGCCGCCCTGATTCCCAATCCGAGTGTGTCAGCGACTCCAGCAGCATATATTGCGGCACCGGCGTTCATTACAACAATATCCCGTGCAGGTCCAGGGCTGTTTTTAAGCACTGAAAGCAGCATTAATTTCGCATCTTCATTGCTGCTAACCTGGATAGTCTCGATGGCAGAGGATTTAAGACTGAAATCTTCCGGTTTGACGTTATAAATGTTTACTTGGTCATTTTTTAATTCACCGATGATCGTTTCACCGGTGATCGTAATTTCATCCAGTCCATCCTTGCCATGCACGATCAGTACGTGCTGACTGCCCAGACGTTGCAGCACATGGGCTAGGGTTTTCACCAGATCCTCATTGAAAACACCCAACACCTGCCTTTTGGCGTTGGCGGGATTTGTTAATGGTCCCAGAATATTAAATAAAGTTTTGATGCCTAATTCACGTCGTACCGGAGCAGCATGTTTCATGGCGGAATGATAATTGGGGGCGAACATAAAACCGACGCCAATCTCATCCAGGCTTTGGGCAACTTGCTGGGGTGTTTGGTTGAGATTGACGCCCAGTGCTTCCAGCACATCAGCGCTGCCGGATTTGCTCGAAACTGATCTGCCACCATGCTTGGCGACCCGAGCGCCTGCGGCAGCAGCCACAAAGGCCGATGCTGTTGAGATATTAAAGGTGTGTAGGGAATCTCCGCCTGTGCCACAAGTATCGACTAAATGAGTGTCATTGAGAACATCAACTTTGGTCGCAAATTCACGCATAACTTGTGCCGCGGCAGCTATTTCTCCGATCGTTTCTTTTTTTACCCGAAGACCGGTAATGATTGCGGCGATGAGCATCGGTGAAATTTCACCTTGCATGATTTTCCGCATTAGAACGATCATGTCATCATGCAATATTTCCTGATGCGCGATGATCCGTTGTAGCGCTTCTAGTGGATTCATGAGATTGCCTTTATTTCAGTTCGATTGATTCAACGATTAAGGAAATTCTCGAGCATTTGATGTCCATGCTCACTCAAAATAGATTCAGGATGAAACTGGATGCCCTCAATAGCTAGGGTTTTATGGCGTACGCCCATAATTTCATCGTCTTGAGTCCATGCCGTAATCTCTAGACAATCGGGCAGGGTTGAGCGCTCAACGACAAGAGAGTGGTAGCGAGTGGCAATAAAGGGGTTCGGTAAGCCGCGAAAGACTCCGATGTCATGATGATAAATCGGAGATGTCTTGCCATGCATCAATTGTTTCGCATGAATAACCCGCCCGCCAAATGCTTGTCCGATGCTTTGATGCCCCAGGCAAACACCTAGAATGGGGATATTCTGGCTGAATTGGTAAATGACAGACAGCGATACGCCTGCTTCATTCGGAGTGCAGGGGCCTGGAGAAATCACAATTCGCTCGGGGTTTAACTGTGAAATTTTATCCAGAGTGATTTCATCATTTCGGTATACAACAACCTTTTCTCCTAATTCAGAAAAATACTGCACCAAGTTATAGGTAAAAGAATCGTAGTTATCAATCATTAGTAACATGATTTTTGTGTGCGTTGTTTGTAATGGTTATTTCTGAAGTTTTTGAAAGAATATAAAATCCAATGTCGAAACCCTTGGGTCAAGCTGATAAATTTTACCAGTTCGCTTGGTATGCGAATAATATTATTCGCGGTTATTTGAACTCTATTTGATATTGCCTTATTAATTCAGTAAAATAATGCGGTTTTCAACCTTGTCTCACCATTGTGATTGATGGGAGGCTCATAACCCAAAAGGAATTTATGCGACATTACGAAATAGTCTTTATTGTTCATCCTGATCAAAGTGAACAAGTGCCTGCAATGATCGAGCGCTATCGTGGCATTGTAACTTCCAAGAACGGCACAGTTCATCGTGTGGAAGATTGGGGACGCCGCCAGCTTGCTTATCTGATTCAGAAAGTTCATAAGGCGCATTATGTATTGATGAATATTGAATGTGATCAGGAAATTCTAGATGACTTGGATCATGCTTTCAAATTCAGTGATGCGATTCTACGCCATTTAACCATTAAAACTAAGGGGCCTGTCACTGAACCATCGCCGATGATGCGTCAGGTAGAGAGAGCCGGTCCCGGTCCCGCGAGCTCGTCAGGTTCAGAAGAGACCACGGATGAATCGGGTTCTGATGAAGTTTCAGAAGAGCCCGGTGTTGCTGCTACTGTATAGTCTGTCAGCAATTGGAATGTAATCAGACAACTATTTGCGGGAAAATCGTCAAATTAGGCATTTTACGCTACACCCCTGCCGGTACTGCCGTGACTGAATTTACGGTAAGTCATGGATCTCAACAAAAAGAAGCAGGTGTTGTGAGGCAAATAGTCTTTGATATTCCTGTGGTCGTGATGGGGGAGTTGGCCTTGGCCGTTGCCGAATTCAAGATTAACAGCAGAGTTAAGCTCACCGGATTTCTCAATAGAAAGAGTCATATGAATCAACAGTTGGTGTTGCACTCAGATCAAATTGAACTCATTTAATTATAAATAGGAATAAATATGGCACGTTTTACTAGTAGGCGTAAAGACAGTAAGGAAAAAGAAAAAGATAAAAAAGCCAATCGTCCTTTATTCAAGCGCAAAAAGTTTTGTCGCTTCACCGCAGAAGGCATCAAACAGGTAGATTATAAGGATATTGAAATTTTAAAAGATTTCATTAATGAAAACGGCAAGGTGATTCCAGCGCGGATTACCGGCACGACTTCTTTTTATCAGCGCCAGCTGGGTACGGCAATAGAGAGAGCTCGTTTTCTGGCATTATTACCTTACACGGATCGTCACTAGGGAGAAATGATATGCAAATCATTTTGATGGAAAAAATAAGTAATTTGGGTCAATTAGGTGACGTGGTTAATGTTAAAAGTGGTTTTGCCAGAAACTATCTGATCCCGCAAGGTAAGGCAAAACGTGCCACTGAGCAGGCTATTGCAGAATTTGAATCCAAGCGGGTAGAGCTGGAGAAGAAACAAGCTGCAATTTTAACGGCAGCCCAGGCTGTTGCGGCAAAACTTGAGGGTTTGTTGGTGCAAATTACTCAGAAAGCAGGCAGTGATGGGAAATTATTTGGTTCTGTCACCAATGCAAATATTGCCGAGGCGCTTACTGGACTGGGTTTTTCAGTTGACCGAGCGATGATTCATATGCCAAATGGTCAATTAAAACAAGTGGGCGACTATCCACTGACGGTCTCGCTGCATAGCGATGTGACAGCGATTATTACTGTCTCAGTACTGGGTGATTCCGTGCTCTGATAGAATAATTTTATTGGTTTGTTTGAAAGAAGGGCTATTCGTAGTCCTTTTTTCATTTGTGATTCAGCAAGTGGTAGAATCAAACATCCTTCAACTGAGTTTTCGATACCTATGGCGCAATCACCGATCAGTCTCCATCAGGATCAGCTTATAGATCCCTATAAAACACCCCCTCATTCGATTGAGAGCGAACAATCGGTACTCGGAGGGCTGATGCTGGACAATGACGCGTGGGAGAAAGTCGCCGATGTCATTACCGATGGCGATTTTTATCGGCAGGATCACCAACTGATCTATCATCATATTTGTAAACTGATTGAACAGAACAAACCGGCCGACGTCATTACCGTGGCAGAATCGCTGGAAACATCAGCGGAGCTGCAGACTATCGGCGGGCTTGCGTATATTGGCGCCATGGTGCAGAACACGCCTTCGGCGGCAAATATTAAACGCTACGCGGAAATTGTTCGTGAACGCTCGATCATGCGAAATTTAGCGCAAGTGGGTGTGCACATCACAGATTCCGCTTATAACCCGGTGGGGCGCTCCGCTGCAGATTTATTGGATGAAGCAGAAGCGAGAGTGTTTGAGATTGCTGAAGAAGGTGCGCGTGGTAAAGAAGGTTTCACGGGCATTCAGCCGCTTTTGCGGCAAGTGGTCGAGCGGATAGAGTTGCTATACAGCCAGGATAATCCGAGCAATGTAACCGGAATTGCATCGGGTTTTCACGATCTTGATCAAAAGACATCCGGATTCCAGCCGGGTGATTTGATTATAGTTGCAGGGCGGCCATCCATGGGGAAAACCGCTTTTTCGTTGAATATTGCAGAACATGTGGCACTGGAGTTAAACAAACCTGTTGCAGTGTTCAGCATGGAAATGGGAGGCGCGCAGCTGGCCATGCGGATGCTGGGGTCCGTGGGAAAACTGGATCAACATAAGGTGCGTACCGGTCGTCTGGACGATGAGGATTGGCCCAAACTGACGCACGCCTTAGGCAAACTGAATGAGGCGCCTATTTTTATTGATGAGACGGCGGCGTTGAATGCGCTTGAACTCAGGGCACGCTCCAGGCGGCTGTATCGCCAGTACGGTGAACTGGGCTTGATCGTGGTTGATTACTTGCAACTCATGTCCTCCAGTAGCCAGGGGGAGAATCGCGCCACGGAAATTTCGGAAATATCCCGCGCATTGAAAGGGCTGGCGAAAGAATTGAAAGTGCCGGTGATTGCGTTGTCACAGCTCAATCGCAGTCTTGAGCAACGACCCAACAAACGTCCGGTTATGTCGGATTTGCGTGAATCTGGCGCGATTGAACAAGACGCCGATGTGATTCTGTTTATTTACCGCGATGAAGTGTATAACCCAGATTCGCCAGATAAAGGAATTGCCGAAATCATTATTGGCAAGCAGCGTAACGGTCCGATCGGAAAAGTTGATCTAACGTTCCTGGGCGAATATACACGCTTTGAAAGCCATGCCAGACCGGAATATTATTAATCGAATCTTATTACCCGATGACTGTTTTTTTGAAAATCTGCATTTAACTTCCAGAGCGTTGCACAGATAACGGAATTGTGTATTTTATATTGAAAAGGCGTGTTTCAGGTTAGAGAGATGATCGGTGAAGTATAAAAGGAAGCAATCAAGATATCAGTGGTCATTCTTGCAACGATTGTTGTGCCTGTCCGTCATGATCCTCTTGGTCGGGTGTGTATCGCCGATGGCGTTGAATCGTGCTGTGATCGCCTATGATGAGGCGGTTACCGATTCCATATCGCAGCAGCTATTGATTAATATCGTCCGTGCGCATTACCGTCAACCGGTGCATTTTACCGGTGTATCCAATATTGCGGCCACCTTCACATTCGTTGCCAATGCTGGTGCTACACCCGCGCTAGGAGGGCTTGCAGGCGCAACGCTGATGCCAATTTTTGGCGGCAGCCTGGCTGAGAGCCCAACGATTAGCATTGTTCCGATTGAGGGGGAAGAGTTTACTCAACGTTTGCTCACGCCGTTTCCGCAAAGCAAGTTAACGTTGTTGCTGCGTCAGCACTTTGATGTCGACATGTTGTTGCGCATGATGGCGCAGGAAGTACGCCTGATGGACCTCGAGCAACAGAGTGTTTTTCGCAACAATCCTTCCGATAAAGCCGGTTATGAAACGTTTCGCCGCATGGTGCTGCATTTCTCGGCGATTCAGGATTATAACCAGTTGTATGTTGAGCCATTGTTGTTGAATCATACCTGGAAGATTCCGTCCAGTTCGATTGCGCCTGATAGCTTTCAGTCTCTGCAAAAGGAATTTATCGTGCACTATCATACTGAGGACGATACCTTTACGTTGCGTAAACAAATCCCAGGGCCAATTCTGATTACCAACTATGATCCTGATAGACTTTCCGAAGAAGAGCGAGAAGCGCTGAACGAGCGCGCTAGAGACTGGGATGTCAGCGATATCGCGTTTGATATCCGTGCCGGTCATTATGGCGGCGAATGGCCGATGAGCGGCGTGTTCCGGCTGAGGAGCTTTCACTCGATTCTTGGTTTTCTCGGCAAATCACTTGGCTATGAGAAGGGATATCATGTCGAGAAAGATGCTAGAACGCCACCCATCCTCCACAACGAGAATCCTGATCAAACCATGGAATTTATGGCCTCAAATTCGCTTCCTTCCGATGTCGATTTTTCTATCCGCTGGAATGACCGGTACTATGCGGTCAATACGGTAGGATCGCATGCGCGCTGGAATCGGGATGCCTTTCAGCTTTTGTTCCTGCTGTTCCAAATGACCGTCACAGACCTTCCGCGCATCGGAGTGCCGAGTATTACGATTGCTAAATAGTTAAGAGAATTTGAAAAAGTTACTCGAAAGTAGATACGATATTAAAACTTAAAGTAGTTAATTCAGAGCATACTTTGCGAAAGGATCGGGATACTGACACGTACAGGCCAAGGAGTTCGATTTCATGGATCAAATGCTTCAGGCTATAGAATCTTCTAATGATCCGGTAGGAGTCATAGAGGAAATTCATGGACCCGTTGTTGATGTGGTTTGTGAATTCTTGCCGCCATTGCATCAAGCTTTATTCTGTATTGCTGATCACCAGAATTATATTTTCGAAGTTCACCGCCATCTTGATGCACGCCATGTGCGTGCAATCGCCTTGCATTCAACGGCAGGTCTTCGACGCGGCTTAAAAGTGTTTGATAGTGGCGGGCCTTTGCGTATCCCGGTTACGCCTGATTGCCTAAACCGTGTGCTGGATATGTTTGGCGCACCGCTTGATGGCGAATCGCCCCTGCAGACATCGGAAATGCGCAATATCATTGCATCTCCCGCTTTGCTGACTGATACGATGCCTTCTGAGGGCATTCTGGAGTCCGGAATTAAGGTGATAGATTTGCTCTGCCCTTTTGTTAAAGGCGGTAAGACAGGGTTATTCGGTGGCGCTGGTGTCGGGAAAACCGTTCTGATTATGGAATTTATGCATGCAATTGTCAGCTTGCACCAGGGTGTTTCTGTCTTTGCGGGCGTCGGGGAACGAATCCGCGAAGGCCACGAGTTGTGGCATGAAATGCAAGATGCTGGTGTGATGCCGCGCACGCTGATGCTGTTTGGGCAAATGGATGAATCTCCGGGGGTGCGGTTTCGTGTGGGTTTGTCAGCGCTGACGTATGCCGAATACCTTCGCGATACTTTAGGTAAAGAAGTCTTATTGTTGATGGACAATGTATTTCGTTTTGTCCAGGCGGGCAGTGAAATTTCCGGCTTACTTGGACGCATGCCTGCAACCGTGGGTTATCAACCGACCTTGATGAGTGAGGTGGCGGAATTGCAGGAACGAATCATTTCGACACGTGCAGGTAATATCACCGCGGTGGAGGCAGTGTATGTGCCGGCAGATGATATGACGGATCCTGCTGTGAGTGCGATTCTGGCTCATTTGGATACGACAGTTATTTTATCCCGAAGCCAAGCAGCCAAAGGTATATATCCCACAGTTGATCCATTGCAATCATCGAGCAAAATGATGGACCGTGCATTTCTCGGCGATCGTCATTACCAGGTTGCTGAGAATGTGCGTGAACATCTTGCGCGTTACCATGAATTAGAAGATATTATTGCGATGCTGGGTTTAGAAGCATTGTCAGAAAAAGACCGGCGGATTGTTATGCGTGCACGTAAGTTACAGCGCTATCTGACGCAACCGTTCCATGTGATGGATGCGCATAGCGGTATTCAAGGGGTTTCTGTTAAGTTGGATCAAACACTGACTGACTGCGAATCTTTCCTAAATGGTGATTATGATGCCGTTCCAGAGGAACAATGCTATATGCGCGGATCAATGCAGGAGGAGGAGTGAAGACATTTACTTTGCATCTTCAAAGCGCCACGCAATACAGTCGTGTAGATGAGTTAACCTGTTTTGTGGGGGCGGATATTTCAGGTAGTTTCGGTATTCTTGCTGGACATGCCCGTATGATGACGGCGCTCAATTATGGATTGGCTCGTTATCGCTTACAGAATGGCGATTGGTGCTATCTGGCATTCCCCGGCGGGATTCTTTATTACCTGGATAACCAACTTTACATCAGTACACGTCGTTATCTTTCTGATACCGATTATCAACGTATCAGCGCAGGATTGCTGGAACAATTGTTGGTTGAGGAAACACAGTTAAAAAGAATCAAAGATAGCTTACGTCAATTGGAGCAGGAGATGTTTCGCCGCTTATGGCAAATGGGACGGAGTGGAATCAGGGGGTAGCGATCATGGATGACAAGCAATTGCGCAAATCTGTCGAACAACAAATCAAGCGTATGCAACGGGCTGAGAAAGAGCGTCCAACATTGTTGGCCCAATCAGTATTCATGGGAACATTATCTTTGCTCTTTGTTTTGCCAGTTATCATTGGCGCTTATCTGGGTAATTGGCTGGATGATAAGGCAGAAAGTTATTCGATTCTCTGGACCATTGGATTAATAGTCGCAGGTCTTATAATGGGCATGGTCAATGTCTATTTATATGTGCGGGAACATCACTGATGGATATGCCAGCTGTAGTATTTTATGTTGGGCCTTTCGGTATTACCTCCATTGTGGTGACTACTTGGGGGATTATGATTATATTAGGTATTTTTTGCTGGCTTGCAACTAGACGCCTCGCGCTTGTTCCGGGAAAGTTACAAACCATGCTGGAGGGCCTAGTCTTGGCGATAGAGGATAATATAAATGCTGTTATACCGGATCATACGCAACAGGTGCTGCCGTTTATTGCAACGTTATGGGTATATATTGTGATTGCAAATCTTACCGGACTGATACCGCAATTACATTCCCCAACCGGAAGTTTATCTGTAACTGCCGGACTTGCATTGCTGGTATTTCTATCGGTTCATTGGTTTGGAATACGCAGTGTAGGCGTTCGCAACTATTTAAGGCATTATTTAAGCCCAACTCCACTATTGTTGCCTTTCCATCTGATTAGCGAAGTGACGCGGACCATTGCGCTGGCGGTTCGTCTGTTTGGTAATATTATGAGTCTTGAGTTGGTCGCATTGCTGGTTCTGCTGGTGGCCGGTTTGCTGGTTCCGGTGCCTTTGCTGATGTTGCATGTCATCGAGGCTCTAGTACAGGCCTATATATTTGGAATGTTAGCGCTGATTTATGTAGCGGGCGCAATGCAATCACAACAGGAAAGTAAAAAAGGAAATGATATATGAGTGATATGACTTGGTTTACGGTTCTTTCTACCGTAGGCGCGGTATTAGCTGTCGCTATAGGCATGATGTTCCCGGCATTGGCCATGGGGCGTGCAATCAGTCAGGCGCTTGATGCGCTGGCGCGGCAACCGGAAGCTGAGAAATCGATCATGCGCACATTGTTTATTGGATTGGCCATGATTGAATCACTGGCGATTTATGTGCTGGTGATTGTGTTAATAGTCCTGTTTCGTAATCCATTGCTGGAATATCTGGTTCATTAAAAAATCATAAGACTTATGAGCTTCGATTGGACTACTTTTGTTCTTGAGATAATTAATTTTCTGATCTTGGTGTGGATCTTGAAACGGTTTTTGTATCAGCCGGTACTCGGGGTTATTGCCAGGCGTCGAGCAGATATCGATAAATCGTTGTCTGATGCGCTGCAAATTAGAAATGAGGCGAATGAATTAAAAGCCAAGAATGAACAATACCTGACCGAATGGGAGACAAAAAAAGAAGCTGCCCAAGCACAATTAAACGCGGAATTGGCATCAATACGTGAAAGTAAATTGGCCGAGCTAGAAACAAGAATCAATGAAGAAGCGGAACGTCGCCGCGTTCTGGCCGAACGCAATCGACACGAGTTTGAGAGATTGACGGAAGAAAAGAGTATCGCGCAGGGTGTTGCATTTACCAATAAGCTACTCATGCGATTAGCTTCCCCTGAGCTGGAAAACAGGCTCTACATAGTTCTCATGGAAGATTTGCAGGGGCTCCGCCAGCAAGATAAACATGTGATCGCCGTAGCTGCAGAGGAACCTGGATTACAGATCAAAATACAAAGTACCTTCCCGCTGGACACCAGCAAACGTGAGGAATTAACGCGTTCCTTGCACCAAGTGACGGGAAAAACATTACCGGTTGTATTTAACACAAATCCGGAGTTGATTTCCGGGTTCCAGATAGATATTGGTGCATGGATTCTGCATGCTAATTTGCGTGATGAACTAAAGTCATTTGGCGGGGTGCTGCGGCATGCCGGATGATGCGAGTATTGCTAATGCTAATCAACCCGATTCTCCCTTAACCAGGCAAGCTCAGTGGTTGTCGCAGTATCAATACGGTTTGCGTTTGTCGGAGCAAGGTACCGTCATTTCTGTGGGTGACGGTATCGCCTGGATTAATGGATTGCCTTCGGCCTGTATGGATGAAGTGGTGCAATTGGAAGATGGCAGCAGCGCTCTGGTATTTCATCTGACGCATGATCGGTTAGGGGCAATCTTGCTGCATCAGACGAGGCAGCTTACTGCTGGAACCCAAGCTTTCCTGACGGGAAATCGACTCAGTATTGGTGTGGGTGATGCTTTGCTGGGGCGGGTGATAGATCCATTGGGCATCCCTCTTGATAGTGCCGGATCTATTTCTTTTAGCACCTATCGTTTGCTGGACGTGCGTTCGCCGCCAATTATCGCACGTGATTTCGTAGCCCAGCCCTTGTACACCGGCAATAAAATTATAGATACCATGATCCCGATTGGTAAAGGCCAGCGACAACTGATTATTGGAGATAATGGAAGTGGCAAAAGTACCTTGGCGATTGACACTGTCATCAATCAGCATGACAAGAATGTGTATTGCATTTACGTTTTAATCGGGCAGAAGCGTTCTACCGTAGTCAGTGTGATAGAAACGCTTCGTCGTTACGGGGCGCTGGCCTATACCGTTGTGGTTGTGGCAGAGGCGACGGCCATGCCGGGTCTTAAATATTTAGCTCCGTTTGCTGGTTGTACGGTGGCAGAAGCTTGGATGGCTACTGGACGAGACACTCTGGTTGTTTATGATGATTTGAGCACGCACGCACGCAGCTATCGTGAGCTTTCACTATTGTTGCGCAGACCCCCGGGCCGAGAGGCGTATCCCGGAGATATTTTCTATCTGCATTCACGCTTGTTAGAACGTTCAACGCGTTTATCCGCAAAACAGGGGGGCGGCAGCATGACGGCACTGCCAATTGTTGAAACAGAACAGGGCGAGATTGCTGCGTATATTCCCACTAATTTAATTTCAATTACCGATGGTCAAATTTATTTTGATCGTCAACTTTTTGCGCGTGGTTTTTTGCCCGCAATTGATGTTACCCGTTCGGTTTCGCGTATTGGTGGTAATGCCCAGCATGCAGCAATCAAGAAAGAAGCTGGGCGCATGAAACTTGATTATCTGCAATTTTTGGAACTGGAAGTATTTACTCGATTTGGTTCGAAACTGGAAGCCAGTATGGAAGAACGAATAAAGCGAGGACAGATTCTTCGCGAAATCCTTAAACAGGATCTGCTTTCACCACAGCCGGTAGAATTTCAGATGGCATGGTTGGTGGCCTATAATGAGGGTTTATTCGATAACCTTGATCTGGATCAGATCAGAGTGCATCTGATGCAGCTCCAAGAACAAGTTACAGACGCCAGTTTAAACATTGACCAAGGCCGTGATCAATGGAAAACGTTAATACGTGCTTGGCTAAAATAAATTTGAAATGAGCAAGCGGCGTGAAATAAAAGAGCATCTGGTAACTTTGGATGAAATTGAAGGCATTATGAATGCTATGAAAAATCTTGCCTTGCTGGAAATCCACAAGCTGGAGTTTTTTCTGGCGACGCAGCGTAGATCTGTTGCCAGCATTGAAGCAGTCGCACAGGATTTTCTGAGCTTTTATCCTCATCTGCAATCATACCCGGACAATTTGCAACAACTTTGGATTGTGATAGGCTCCGAACGAGGTTTCTGCGGTGATTTTAACGAATCCTTATTGCATTTTCTAAATGCACATCCTCAGCAATCAGACATACTTTTACTGACGGTAGGGCGAGGAATTGAAGTTAAACTGCAAGCTGACGCACGCATTGCAGCTTTTATCGGGGGACATAGCGTTGCCGAGGAAATACAGCAAACGCTGCTACAGTTGATACAGGCTCTCAATCGGTTACAAGAGCAATTGAAATTAACTAAGTTGGGGCGTATCAGTGTTGTTTATCATGACGATGGAACAGATACGATCCAATTGCGGCAATTATTGCCAATAGCAGTATCTGACGAGAATTCAGCTTTTTCGTATCCGCCGATACTTAATCTGGAACCTCATCAATTTCTTTCTCAATTAACCGATCAATATCTTTACGCTGTACTGCACGAAGTGTTTTATGCATCCTTGATGGTGGAGAATCGTAAGCGGCTTGAGCATATGAATAAGGCCATTCATCATTTGCAGCAAAATCAAGCGCAATTAAGCTTGAGCTACAACAAACTTCGTCAAGAAGAAATTACTGAAGAGATTGAAATTATTCTGCTCAGCGCAGAAGCATTGGGTGACGAGGAGAAGCTTAAAAGTCGGTGACTCCTATGCCTTAATTTTGCTAGGCCAACGTTCAAAATGTTGCTGGCAGTAATCCGGCACGGTGGACTCAGTGATGAATCAGTTGAAGACATGGCTAACGCGAACCTGCACGTGATGCGGTCTTTGTGTTGCGCTGCAATCTCAGACAAAGGTATCGCGATCGGCCGCTTTGCTACCTTATCATAGCCTGCAGCGCAATCCATTTTCTTAGTTCGAGACCCCATTTTAGCTTTCAAGGTCCGGTGGAACGAGGGGTTGGGCCTATTTGTTCGTGAGCGCAGCAAGCTGCTGTAAACATTCGTTTTGTTCGAATAACCGTTTTTCGATTGGAATTTTCTCAATACAACGAATAGCAGAGCGAACCCGACCAAGGCGCTGTTCTGTATGGTTAACCTCACACCTATTAGCATGGGTGGATGGCCAAGTACCACCAGCACCCGTCAAAGAGCCGATTAACTCACACTCTTCGGTTCGATATTTCAGCCATGCCGACTGCTGGGTTTTGAGTGCTGCCAGAAGCCGCTCATCTACTTTGATTTCTGCACTCGATGATGAGGACACGATCCTGACTAGCTCATCATGCTTACTCATCAACAGTTTCTCGACGGTATTCAACTGCTGAACGAGTAGAAGCCCAGTATGCATAGCGCTTTCTTCAGGCCAGCATTCGGGACGGTCTGTGCACTTGACTTCGGCAAAGGCAGAAAGCGGTATCGATGCCAACAGAAGAAAAGAGAGGAAAATTTTTCGCATGTTTGTAAAGGTCCAATGCCAGGTTAAGCCACACCGTGAAGCGGCTTAGACTTGAGAATAGTAAGAGCTTGGCAGCGGGAAAACCGGAGTCTCATTTTGTGTCGATCACCCAATTCTGCGATCCGGTCGGGCAGCAGCGCGGATCGCCTGGTCGAGGCATGGTGGATGTCAACGTGATACGACCGGGCATAAACAAGACATTGCGCGGATCTATACCGAATACGTCATCGGTGCTTCGAAAATAGACCATTACCCCGCTCTCATTGCGAAACAGCGCCACGTTCAGCATGTCGCTGTTACCGCCACCGGTAAACATCACCCAAGCCAGTGCGTCGGTAACCCCGTCACCAGTGAAATCCCCATAGAACGTCTGCACGGGTTCGTATAGGCTTGAGCCGTATTGTTGCCGTGCCCACGTAAGAATGGTGTTGTCCCAGGCAGGTGTGCGGCTGGTTGTTTCGGCGCTTGCTTTATCCGGCGGTAAGTTGACATTGTCGCCTAAAATTCCGCCCGACAATTGTGCGCACGCGGCTAAGATCAGTGCACTGAAAGCCAGAATGCTTTGCTTAAACATTGCTGCCTCCCTTTCCTATAAAGCCTGGCCAAGATATCAGCCTTTTTATTGGCGTATTCCCCCGCAGTGAGCAAAACCTGATCGTGTCAAAAAAAGGTGTCAACGTTCCTGCTCTTGCGAAGAATGACTCCAATCGTCGTTGGGTGCAATTGATAGTAGTCTCCGATTTCTCGTTGGCTGTATCCATCTGTTTTGTAATCTACAATGATTCTTTAATGCCCAAACAAAGATAATATCCAGTCTGTTGTTAACCCGACCTGACCCTGTTTGTGCTTTTTATTTCGATTGCCTTTTTAAAGCATAACTACAATTAGCCGCGTGGCATTGAAATATGTTGATGAGTAATCAGCCATTTTCCATTCTGTTTTTCCAGGCAAAAGGTGGCTCTGACCCAATCTTCAAATGTCTTTCCATCAGGCAAAGTGCCGCCACAATGAATAAACCCATAGGCAAATGCGACATCATGACCTACTGTAATCTTAACCTCATGAAGGTCAAAAATATTTTCACCAGTCGTCTCAGGTTGCCATTCATCCCAGCTTTTCCGATATTCTTCTACTCCCTCATATTTCATTGGCGGCAATACGTCGTAGATCACGACTGATTCGGAGTGATTATTTAAGATACTGTCCTGCTCTCCCATTCTTGTGCTGTGCGCCCATTGTTCAAGCAACGATTGAATATCAGTAAGGTTATTCATTGGGAGATTGCCCCATTATTTATTGCGCCTAACCCCTTGCTCACCGGTAAATTAGGAGCGCAGCGAGTTATCTGTTTGAAGCCAATGGCTAGGCTTTATATCCATCGCCGAACCCTTGCAGCATATGCCTTGAACTTTTTACTAAACTTTTGCATCATGTATTTTTCTTCGGGCTTTATCTGATAGGTATTCATAAAAAGAACGAACGTAGGCAGCAGAACAAAAGCCATATAGTTCATCAGATAAAACGCCCATCCGGACAGTATTAGGAGAAAGCCAAGGTACATCGGATTTCTACTGATACGATAAACGCCAGTTTCCACTAATTGGGATGATTTATCAGGGACACGTGGGTCTACCGTTGTATTAGCTTTTCTGAACTCGAGCACGCCAAGCGCAGCAAGCGCTATTCCGATTAAAATGAAGATAGCCCCGACGGCTGTGGTAGCGATTGAAGACGCATTAAATGCTGGAAAAAAAGATGATAGGCCCCACATTGCGACACCAATAATGATTACCTGAATAACTGGGGGGATCCGAAGTTCAAGAGCTAACACGATTTACTCCTTTTAAAAGCGGTGTCAGACCTAGAATCAAGAATGCTTACTCTTACGAAGAATAACCCCAATTGTCGTTGGGTGCAATTGATAGTACTCTCCGATTTCTCGTGGGCTGTATGAACCTGTTTTGTAGGCTGCAATGATTGCCGTTGTGCGGTCTTTGTGTTGCGCTGCAATCTCAGGCAAAGGCTTTGCAATCGGTCGCTTTTGGCGCGTTCCTATTGAATGTAGGGTTAGATATATTTTGCTGCGATTTTAAGAAATTGGCCAAAGGCAAATAGCGCCTTGTCAGTCTTTCTATAATCTGCCTGCTTAAGTGATGCCAAGAATGGCTTGTACTCATTGAGGTAGCTCTCAAATTTCTTTTTATTGGTGTTCCCGATTTCTACGATGCTCCTCGTCATTAGATATTTCATGGCGCGATAGGTGTGCTGATCGAATATCGGCCATACGGACGGGTCAAGGCAGTGCAGGTAAAAGATGTTCCAAATTGCACCCCCAGATTTTTTATAGTTTAGGTAACGGTCAGCCTTATCTTCGGAAAATTCTAACGGGTAGTTTTCTAAAATGCTGTCCATCTTATTCTGAGATATTTTTGAGCCGTTTTTCCATTCAAACAACTCAATGCGTGATTTTTCAGTAAGCGGCTTACCTATGTTCGATGTGTACTTCTCTTCAGAATCGTAAAGATACAGCCGAGACCAGTGATCCATGAATTCGTCGAGATTGCTCTTTTGTATCTGGAACGTAATAAAGTTCATTATTTCTCCAATGCCAACGAATATGCCTAACGTCTGGATTCACCGGACCTGCGCGGCTTTTCGCGCAGGTCCGGTGGAATGATGGGTTATTCCGTAGTGGTAACAGCAAGATAGATTTGCCTGCATACTTCGTCCTCTCCGAGAGCGCTCCAGTCAACACCTTTCACATTCAATAGGCTGGGGCTGTACTCGTACACCTCTTGCTTTGTGACGCCGTACCAAATCGGCAATACCAATTGTGTTTCTTCAAGTATTTCGCGGGTGAAGATGGATTCAAACTCCTTTTTACCCCAGCCGTTATTGGCGAAGAAGTTTGGGCTTAGGATAAGAACGCACTTTCTGCACTCCTTCAAACCCTTTTCAATGCTTTGCCGCAAGTTCTCACCGAGCTTTAGGGAAAACTCGTCGTACCAGACCGGACATAACTTTCTTTGCAGGTTTAGAGCGATCGGTCTTGCAATTGTCTCTTTGTCCTTGGAGTCGTGGCTGATGAAGGCTTGTGGTTTCTCAAACTGGCTACGACCAAAAGCGTACTCATCTGCGCGGAACTGCAAGTCATGGCCCATTATGTCTGCTTCGGATTGAAGCCTCTCAATCTCGGATAACGATAAGTTGGTCTCAGAGTAGAAGAACACTCGGCGACTGGTGTGTATTGAGAAAAGGTTTCTCCAAGACGGGTCGCCAAACAACTGATAATAAATTTCGAATGGATTAGAGTTTTCCACTCGCAATTGTCCCGGAAATTGTTTGGCGCTAGGGAGGACTATTCCTCCATTGAGGTTGAGGCCTGTCTCCCCATAGTTGAGCGACCTGAGAAAAGTTAGAAAGCTTTCGCAGGTACACGCGACGCCTGGAAAGAAGAACGCAACAAAGAACGATTTCGCGTTGGCGTCGTATAGAACGGCGCCTTCATGCGAATCGCCACCAAGGTCGTACTTAATCTTTACCCGGAGGCAATAGTCGAAGTCAGTTTCAAAGTACTGCCTAATCGTGGCCATGGCTAGGTATGAGCGCAAAAAGGTGTCAGGTCCAGAATCAAGAATTCTTGCTCTTGCGAAGAATAACCCCAATCGTTGTTGGGTGCATTGATAGTGCTTTTCGATTTCCCATTGGCTGTATGTGACTGTTTTATAAGCTGCAATTGCAATGATTTTTGTTGCCCAAACAAAGATAATATCCAGCCCGTTGTTAACCATTCAGGCTTCGCAGCATCTCCGGCCATTGCTTGATCACTACTTCACGGCCAGTCTTCAAGCCGCTTGACCATGCCTTTGCTCTTAATGGATTTAAAACAGGGTTAGGTTACGGCGCCTCGTTTTCGATGCGATTACACTCAACTTCATAATCCGATATCAAAGCTTCTAAAGCGTCATGAAATGCGCTTTGATGGGTGAGCAATATATCAAGTTTTTCCGCATTTTCCTTTTGCTTCAATTCCCCATCGAGTAAAAGCCAAAACTCTCCAAGCTTTTCTATATTAGTTTTCGAGTAATGGTGCATTTCTTTTAGCTGAGAAATGATATCTTTCGATTTCTCTAGATCGGATTTTTCGGTTACTTCATCAGTCATATTTTTCTCCTGGTGTTAATAAAATCATGTAACTCATTGGTGAAGCGTGAAATTAATGGGAGCGCTTTAGCGCATGCCGCTTGAATGGAAAAAGATGTCAGATCCAGAATCAAGAATGCTTACTCTTACGAAGAATAACCCCAATTGTCGTTGTGTGCAATTGATAGTACTCTCCGATTTCTCGTTGGCTGTATGCACCTGTTTTGTAGGCTGCAATGATTGCCGATGTGGGTCTTTGTGTTGCGCTGCAATCTCAGGCAAAGGCTTTGCAATCGATCGCTTTTGCTGCTTGGGTATATTTGAATCGTCCTTTTCCGCGCCGATTCTTTTTTGCATCTCCGCGACAAAAGCCTTATCCCCTAACTAAATAAATCTGACCTTTCAGATTCGACCATATTTCAGGCGATGTGACGTGATAAAGCGCATTCGGAAATTCTAAACGGAGTGGTCTTGTCATGATTCATATGATACATCCATTTTTTTTATTCTGGACCTGACCCCCATTTCTCTCTTGGTTTTTCCGTGACCCCGTTTTTCATAGCGCGTCCATTTTCGAACGCGTCGTTAGACACCATGCTCACCTGGTACTTGCTTCACAAATTCACGACTTCCAAACAATCGGTCCAACCGCCGTTTAGCCAATTTCACTGGCTTCTCGTAGGAATTGGGATAGTCGTCAAACAGGTACAGCCAATTGGCAGTACTCAGTTTTTTGTGGCGATGGTGAATGTTGTATTCGTGCGCAAGAAGATTGCGGACCTGTTGCAGTTGTCGAATGACAGGCATTGCCTCAATGGCCTTGTACTGTTTCTTGTATGGAAGTTTCTCAAGCACGCGCATCCGTTGATCGAAACTCAACCTGTCGATGATTAGTTCGTGGAGGAGCATAAACCGCACCTTCGTGAAATAGACCGAGATCATCAAGCCGGCCATGGAGTCAAAGTAAGCGCCGTCTCTCATCACACGACCCCGAACATCGTCCCTGTTCAAAATCTCCACAATCGCCCCAAGCTTTTTAGGCATGGTATCTAACGCAATTTACAGAAAAAGGTGTCAAGTTCATTATGAAATTTTGCATGCGGTAATCTTATCATAGCTTAAAATATAAACATATTATCCTCGTTCCGCGACCTAACGCCTTCTCTGTGCAATAGAATTGAGACCGCTATGAAAAAATTTTCTCCCGATATCATCACCCAGCGGCTTGCCAATCTTCCGACTCCTGCTTATGCAGAAGATCTGCCGGTCAATGTGCGCCGCGAGGAAATCAAACAAGCGATTGTGCATCATCAGGTGGTTATCATTTGCGGTGAGACCGGTTCAGGTAAAACCACGCAAATTCCTAAAATCTGTCTGGAACTCAAACGTGGCGTGCATGGGCTGATCGGGCATACGCAGCCGCGCCGTATTGCAGCGCGGACGGTTGCTGCGCGTATTGCTGCTGAGCTCAATAGCCCGTTGGGTCAGGCCGTCGGTTACAAAGTTCGCTTCTCGGACAAGATCAGTTCCGATAGTTATATCAAATTGATGACTGACGGGATTCTGCTGGCGGAAACGCAAGGCGATCCATTATTGCAG
>NZ_JALHQJ010000058.1 GCF_022842015.1 Nitrosomonas sp.
GATCCAGATTTGGCACGGGCTGGCAATGCGGCTGGCATTAATCGTATTGGCCTTGACTTGGAAAGAATGGGTAAAGAGCATCGCCAGGATGCCAAGAAAGCATGGATTTCTGATCATCAAATGCATGAACTGGAAGCTATTCGCAATCAATTAACGCAATCGGCATTATTTGCCCGCATCAATCCAATTCATGCCGGCTCACGCGATGAAATCAATTGTTTGATTGATCAAGGAGTAACTGTGATTATGTTGCCGATGTTCCGCACGATTAAAGAAGCGGCTACTTTCATTGAGCTCGTGGATGGCCGTGCATTTGTCTCTTTATTAGTCGAAACTGCAGCAGCCGCAATACGCTTACGTGAAGTTGTCAAACTTCCAGGCATTGGTGAAATACACTTTGGATTGAACGATATGTATTTAGATATGAAACTATCTAATCATTTCGAGGTACTAACCTCCGGTTTTCTGGATAGACTAACCGATATCGCATCTACGGCCGGAGTGCCCTATGGATTTGCTGGCATTGGTCGACTTAATGATAGCCGTTTACCGATACCTAGCGATTTAATCTATGCTCAATACCCGCGACTTGGCGCAACACGCGCGCTGGTTGCACGCGTATTTTATACACCCGATTTCCGCGCGCTGAATCTCACGCATGAAGTCAACGCTGCACGTGCTATGCTAGACCAATGGCATCAAGCAGGAGCGGATCAGCAAACCGCAGCTTTGGCGCTATTACGCACAAAAGTAACTGAATGGGCTGCTTGATTCGCCTATATCTATTTTTCTAGCAACCTATTTAAAATGACTGACGCGCATCTTACTTTCTACGACACATCACGTGCTTATTATGCAAGTTATTATCTGCAAGGATTCCATGAATTAGCAAAAAGTGGGAAATTGCAAATAAAAACAGCTCATTCGCTTCCTGCACGCTTGATGCCAGCCATTCAAGATGCTGATTGGCAACATTTATTGTTTGCAATGGTGCTTTTTAAATTTCAGCAAGGTGATCACGAGTGGTATTTCTGCATTGATACACATGATGTCAATTCAGTCAACGCTACGAATCATACGGGTGGATATCATTTGCCGCTGCTGCAAAGCGTGGATGTCTACTTTAAGGTTAACTACAACCCGGACCAGATTGAGTACACGCCAGCACTTAAAGATTTTCGTGAAAAAATTCTTAGCGTTTCACAGTTTTTTCCGATAAGACCGGAATCGTTCCTGTCACTTAGTCGCAGACTACTGCTGACCCCGACACTGTTTGGATTTAAACCCGGGATTAATTATAATGTGCCTTATAAGAATTATTTAACGGATGCCAAGTTTCGCTTGCGTGACCTGAAAAATTTTCAGCCACTCGAACAAATACTGGCTCACCGAGCAACTCCAAAAGATATCGATGTTTTCTTTGTAACCAGTTTTCGGCATAATTCTCGTCATGTAGCGGTTATGGAACGTCGATACCAAGTTATCAAGAAACTTTTCAATGCAGCCTCACTTAATACAGCTACAGGTTTTTCATGCGAGAAACCGCTCCCGGAAAAGTATGCCAAGGTATTTTATCCGCGTCTAAGTCAAGAAAGTTATCTTGAAACTTTGGCGCGCGCCAAAGTCGTTATTTACACACAAGGTATTGCAGGCTGCTTATCTTCCAAATTCGGCTTAGCCATGGCGCTTGGAGTTGCCGTTATCGGTGAACCTTTAGAAAACAACCCGGAATTATTAGTTGCAAATCCACATTTACAAGAGCAATTCTCTTATTCAGATCCGGATGACATTGTTGAGCGCGCAATTCATCTTGCAACAAATTCGGAAAAAGCTCGCGAATTTGGTCATCTGAATGCGACCATGTTCGACACTCAAATGGCTCCCCGCCCTACTGCAGAATACGTAGTCCAGGCACTACAAAAATTTCAATTTTCCGATCCTCAATCTTCAGCTAGAGAAATTCAGAGTAGTTGAGATGAGCTGCCGACAATGGTACATTTGACAGTTACTGTGTACTAATTGCCTAAAACCAGAAAATGACACTAAAAACTAACATAATTGCTCTACTTTTTGTTTTCAGCTTCTTCCTGCTGCCTGCTGTGCAAGCTCAACGTATTCAAACCGAGTTCGATGTTCGCCTAGTAGCCGAAGGTTTGCAATTCCCCTGGGGTATGGCATTTATGCCGGATGGCAATATGTTAGTAACAGAAAAAGTTGGTCAATTACGCATCATCACGCCGGATGGTCGCGTTTCAGAGCCAGTGAAAGGCGTCCCTGCTGTGTTATTTCAACAGCAAGGTGGCTTGCTGGATGTTGCATTGGATCCAGCGTTTTCCAAAAACCATTTGATTTACCTATCGTATTCTGAGCCGGAAGGAGCAAAAGCCAGTACCGCAGTCGCCAGAGCTGAACTGAAGAATGGCAGCTTGGAAAATTTGCGAATAATTTTCCGGCAGCTGCCCAAAACTGAAGGTGGCGTACATTTTGGTTCACGCTTGATATTCTCGCCGGATGGTAATCTATTTATCACACTGGGTGATCGTGGTGATTATATGGAAGAAGCGCAGCAACTGAACAATCATATCGGCAAAATAATCCGTATCCGACCTGACGGAACAGTGCCTTCTGACAATCCATTTGCTAGTGACCCGAAAGCCAAACCCGAAATCTGGTCGTATGGGCATCGCAGTGTCCAGGGTGCCGCAATTCATCCCAAAACGGGCGAGCTTTGGATTCATGAGCATGGCCCCAAAGGTGGCGACGAAATTAATATTCCACAACCCGGTAAAAATTACGGTTGGCCAAAGGCTAACTATGGCGATCATTACTCTGGTGTACCAATCAAAAATGAACATGCAGAACAGGGCTTTGAAGAACCCATTCACTACTGGACGCCATCAATCGCACCTTCTGGCATGGTGTTCTATACTGGAAAGCAATTTCCAGGATGGCGTGACAGCTTGTTTATTGGCACACTGGCAGGACGACATCTAGTCCGACTGTCAACCGATAACAAGAAGATTCTCAATGAAGAACGATTATTAACCAATACATTGCGCTTTCGCGATGTAGAGCAGGGCCCGGACGGTGCATTGTATTTACTGACTGATGAAGAGAATGGCAAACTTCTAAAGCTAACACCAAAGTAACATTCAGTTCTATACAAATAAGCTAGAATGCGGTTTATTTAATTTCTTTCCTGCCGGTCACACTTAAACAGAGGTCGACTGGCCAGTTACAATAATTTACCCGAGCAATTCACTGATGGATACTGTTGACCCCAAAGATCCTGCGCTTTATATCAATCGCGAACTGAGCTTGCTGGAATTCAACCGCCGTGTGATCGAACAAGCCAAAGATGAGACTCTTCCATTGCTGGAGAGGCTGCGTTTTTTATGCATTGCCAGCACCAATCTGGACGAATTCTTTGAGATACGTGTAGCTGGACTCAAACAACAGATTAAGTACGCCTCGATGCAAACAGGTCCGGATAATCTGTCCCCAACAGAAGTGCTTTCGCGTGTTAGTGAAACTGCACATCAGCTCGTACTGGAGCAATATGGCGTATGGAATAGCATGATCATACCTGCGCTGGCCAAGGATAAAATTAGGCTACTGCGCCGCTCGCAATGGAAGCTTCAAACCAGCCGTTGGATACATCGCTATTTTAAAGAAGAAGTTTTACCGGTATTAAGTCCGATCGGATTAGATCCTTCGCATCCTTTTCCCAAGGTTCTCAACAAGAATCTATATTTCATCATTTCATTAGAAGGAAAAGATGCTTTCGGACGCGATTCAGGTATGGCCATCGTGCAAGCGCCACGTTCATTGCCGAGAGTTGTATCAATCCCAGCCAAATATAGTGAAGAGAACCACGATTTTGTGATGCTTTCCTCGATTATCCATGCGCATGTCACGGATCTGTTTCCAGGTATGAATGTCATTGGTTGTTATCAATTCAAAGTAACGCGCAATAGCGATTTACTAATCGATGATGATGAAATTGACGATTTGTTACGTGCTCTGGAGGGCGAGTTGCCTTCGCGAAGATTTAGCGATGCAGTGCGATTGGAAGTTGCTGATAATTGTCCGGATCTTTTAAGCTCTTTCTTGTTACATAAATTTGAGTTACAGCAAAATGATCTTTATCGTGTAACCGGGCCTGTCAACTTGAATCGCTTACTTGCAATCTGCGACCTAGTTGATCGTCCAGAATTGAAGTTTGTCGGATTCACACCAAATATTCCCAAGCGTCTGGTCAAAAATAACAACATATTTGATGTATTGCACAACGGTGACATTCTACTACATCACCCATTTCAATCGTTTGCACCCGTTATAGATTTTTTGCGACAAGCAGCCGCTGACCCTGGTGTGCTCTCAATCAAGCAAACGCTTTATCGCACGGGAATAGATTCGGCGATTGTTGAAGCGCTCAAGGTAGCTGCACGTGCAGGTAAAGAAGTCACGGTAGTCATTGAGTTGCGTGCCAGATTCGATGAAGAAGCTAATATTGGATTGGCCAGTGAATTACAACAAGTTGGCGCGCATGTCGTGTATGGCGTGGTTAATTATAAGACTCACGGTAAAATGATTTTGGTCGTCAGAAGAGAAGGCCGCACATTACGGCGTTATGTACATTTAGGAACCGGTAATTATCATGCACGAACTGCGCGTTTATATACCGACTACGGTTTGTTGACCTGTGACAAAGCCATCGGTGAAGATGTAAACAAGCTGTTCCATCAATTAACTGGTTTAGGACGAGCGAGCAAATTAAAAAAGCTTTTGCAATCACCTTTCACGCTGCATAAAGGGATATTGAGTTATATCGACAAAGAAATCAATGCTGCGAGTGAAGGAAAAAAAGCCTGGATCATTGCTAAAATGAATGCACTGGTAGATCCGGAAATTATTGCAGCGCTTTATAAGGCTTCTCAAGCCGGTGTAAAAATCGACTTAATCGTTCGTGGCGTATGCTGCTTGCGTCCGGGAATCAAAGATGTATCGGAAAATATTAGTGTGCACTCCATTGTAGGTCGTTTCCTAGAGCATACCCGCGTTTATTTTTTTCAAAATGGAGGCGATGACGAAGAATTGGTTTTTTGTTCCAGCGCTGACTGGATGACGCGCAATTTACATCATCGGGTGGAAGTATGCTTCCCGATTGAGGAAAAACGCACCAGCGATACAGTCATCGAGCATGGCCTATTGTGCTATCTTTCCGACAACACGCAAGCTTGGTTGTTGCAAAGCGATGGTTCATATAAACGCTTAAAACCAGGCACTGCTAAACCACGTTCTGCACAGCAATTTCTCTTGGAACACTATTGCAACATTTAATACAACCGATTTAATCGAATATCAGTTTAATATCAGTAGCCTGAAGAAAATCTTGTTCGGTATTCAAGTCAGCAAGTGTTAAAGGGTTCTGTTTTAACCAGTCTGATGGAGAATCCAAAGTAATGCGATTTTTGTTCACATCGATGCGAATTTCCGGTAAGTCGCTATTGGAGCGACTGCGATGGAGCAACACTGCCAGCCTTAACAAAATACATAACCTGATCACTGAAGTTTTCGTAGAAACAGCTATTGATTCAAATTCTTCCAGCGGGAATTTACGGCGATGACTCCGTACTAACATCGCCAGTTTCATTTGCTCCTGACGGGAGAATCCTGCTAAATCAGAATTGGCAGTTAAATACGCGCCATGCCGGTGATATTGACTATGCGCAATCGATAAACCAATTTCGTGAATAAGCGCTCCCCATGTTAACAGTTTCAAATCTGTTTTTTCGTCCAACTCCCAGTCGGTTTTTACCTGATGAAAAAGCTTTTCTGCAGTATCCCTGACTCGGTTTGCCTGCTCGGTATCAATGCTGTATCTTTGCGCAACCATTTCAATGGTCTTATCCCTGATATCCTCATTATGCATCCGACCGATAAGGTCATACAACAAACCCTCACGCAATGCACCTTCAGAAACGTTGATCTGTTCCAGCTTAAGTGTTTCAAAAACACCGCACAATATCGCCACACCGCTAGCAAAAACTGGTTTTCTGCGCTCAGGTACACCGGCAAAATCAATCGATGCACTATCGCCAATCTCGATTAAAGCTTCCATTAGTTTCGTCAATGCAGATACGGTAATGCCTGAATCACACCAGCCTTGTGCTTGCACAACATCCCGTACTGCTATGATAGTGCCGGAAGAACCCAACGCAGAATCCCAGCCTGTTTTTTTATAGGCTGTTTCAATGGATTCCAACTCCTGCCTCGCGAACAATACAGCTTTACGCATTTTTTTGGCTTTTATCTTGCCATCATCAAAAAAACGCTGGCCGATATTGACGCAGCCCATGTGCAGGCTTTCAGTCGCATAAGTATCAAAACCCTGGCCAATGACTAACTCCGTGCTCCCGCCGCCGATATCAATCACCAGACGCTTATTGGCCTCATCATATAAACTGTGTGCAACGCCTAAATAGATTAACCTTGCTTCCTCACGCCCTGCTATGATCTCTACCGGATGACCCAGTGCGCTATGTGCCTGCGACAAAAAAACATTGCCATTTTGCGCCTGACGAAGTGTATTTGTACCCACAGCGCGCACATTCAGATGCGGAATTTCCTGAATCCGTTGGCCAAATCGCTGCAAGCATTCCAGCGCCTGTTGCATGGATTCTTTCGACAACTCCTGCTCATCATTCAATCCCGAGGCCAGCCTGACCATCTCCTTCATGCGATCAATAACTTGCAAACGGCCATCCACCATGTTCGCCACGATCATGTGAAAACTGTTTGAACCTAAGTCAACAGCAGCGTAGGATTCATCCATAGTGAAGCACGCCCGAATGGAAGTTAGTCATCCAATTAATCGATCTCATACTAAGAGTCATGTCTAAATATCAATTGATTATTATGCGACATGCCAAATCAGACTGGTCTGAAGCAGGCAGATCGGATTTCGATCGTCCTTTGACAAATCGCGGAATAAAAGCTGCGAAACAGATGGGTAAGTGGTTAAAACACAAACAATTCCGCCTAGACCGAATCCTCTGTTCTCCTGCATTACGAGCAAAACAGACCTGCCATCGGGTCGTAAACGAATTAAGCCTGCCTGAAACAGAAGTATACTTGGAACCCACAATCTACGATGCATCATGCAATGACCTGATTGCCCTAGTCAAGCAATATAGCAAAGGAATAAACACATTACTTATCATTGGACATAATCCGGGTCTCGACCAATTACTCTGTAATTTATCTCAATATCCACCGCCCGTTGACTATTCCGGCAAGTTGTTGACGACCGCCGCCTTGGCTGTATTGGATTATGGAAACAGTGCAATTTCAGTAAACGCTCATGAAGCGCAACTGCGATATTTAATCAGACCCAAGGAGCTATGATTTCTTTTTGTTCTTTCCTTTCTTCTTGTTATCTTTCTTTTTATTTTTATCTTTCTTATTCTTTACTTTGTTTTTTTGCTTTTCGACATTGCGCTTTTTTTTCTTGCTTTCACTGTTAAGTTTAACGGGTTCAGGCTGACTGACAATCGGGCTTGTCTCCGTTTTTATACTAGGCGTTTTTTTGACTTTTACTTGTGTGCGTTCGACAGGAGTCGATGATGGCTTAACCGGCTTAGCCTGTAAGCAATCAGCAGCAGACTGCTTCACTGTCCGTGCTCGTATCGCGCCGCTGAATCCTGGTATTTTTTGCAAATCTGTCAAACTAATCGCAGCCAACGCCTCGACTGTTTTGATTTTATGTTCAGCTAACACCTTGATTGTAGCAGGGCCGATTCCAGTTACATCTGCTAACTTAACCATGACGAGACTCCTGTTGGCTTGAAAATCACATTATAACGGTCTGTTGATTAAATACAACGAGCTTTCATTCAAGCCTACTTGTTGACAAAAATAATAAACACCCCGCAATGAACAAGCCAGCTCACTTTATTTTCTGCATGACATTTATTTCTTCAGCATATCCTTAAGATTGGCAAACGGATTATGAGTAGCGACCGTTTCGGTTTGCCCGCCAGTATTACGGCCCATCGAATCCTTCAATTTGGAATGTTCATTCTCATGGCAATAGGTGCAAAGCAATTCCCAGTTACTGCCATCCGGCGGATTATCATCATGATTACTGTTCTTGTGGTGCACTTCCAACAACTGTAAATTCTTATGATCAAATACACGTGCACAACGTCCACACACCCAGGGAAACAATTTAAGCGCCTGCGCCCGATAGCCCTGAGCGCGTTTTTCTGCATTTTGACGTGCTTCCAGAACCACTTTATCCAGTTTACTGAGCTCTTTTGCCATTGATGTACCTCCTTCCTAGCGCAGGTCAAGTAAATTCTATGCCGAAAAAACATGCAGCAATCAGTCTTTTATCCTCTGATAATATTGATTGATGCCCTCTTCCTAACCCGCCGCTCTCAGAATGTTCTTCCGGTTTGTTTCTACCGCCGCAGCGACAATATCGATAGTTTTTCAGTGGTCTGTTAATGCCCTGCATAAAGCCCATCTATTTCCGCCTGGTGCTTCTCAAACACCTTGACACGCTTCAATTTCAACGTCGGCGTCAGCAAACCATTGTCAACGCTCCATGGCTCCTGTACAACTGCAACACGGCGTATTTTGGCATAGCCTGGGAATTCGCTGGTTTGATGTGAAATTTTTTCCAATAAAATTCCTTCAATCAGTTGCCTTGATTGCTCATTTGCCAGATCTTCCTCCAGACCATGCTGTGTGGCATAACTTTGCCAATGCTTCGGGTTCAGCACAACTAAAACGCTCAAGTAGGAACGTGCTTCCCCGATCAGCATGACTTGCTCAAATAGCGGATCACGCAGAATCGCTGTCTCCATGTCAGCCGGAGGCACCTTTTCACCGGTGGATAACACAATTATTTCTTTCAACCGTCCGGTGATAGTTACGTGACCTTGGGCATCAATCGATGCGATATCACCCGAATTCAGCCAGCCATCCGGAGAAATAATTGCTTTCGTTGCATCAGGATTATTCCAATAACCCAGCATCACATTCGGTCCACGAATCAGCAATGCGTCACTTTCCCCTAACTTGACTTCCACGCCGGGAATCGGCAAGCCAACACTGGCCGGCACATTATCCTCGAGCCGATTGGCGCAAACGACAGGACTGCTCTCAGTCATCCCATATCCTTGCAGAATCGGTAGCCCGAGACCGATAAAAACACGCGAAACTTCTGGCGATAATGCGGCACCGCCGCTCATCACCATACGCAATCGACCGCCCAGTTTACCCATCACTTTATCAGCCACCAATTTTTTCAATAGCGGCCACAACACATGTGACAGTCGCTGATACCCTCTTCCCTGTTGGCACTCAAACCGGCTATAACCCACAGTAACCGCAAAATTGAATAGCCAACGGGCAAAGCCAGGGCCCTCGGCCAGTTTTGCCTGTATGCCCGCATACACCCGTTCATAGATACGCGGCACGGATATCATTATGGTTGGCCGGATTATCAACAGATCTTCCTGCAATTGCGGAATTGAGCGTGCGTAAGCAATGGTAGCTCCAGTCATCATCGGCACATAATAACCTGCGGTGCGTTCAAAGGTATGCGACAAAGGCAGAAAAGAAAGCAGCAGATCCTCGGGCGTCACCTGGATAACTTGCAGGCAGCTGAAAGCATTGGTCAGAATGTTATGGTGACTGAGCATCACGCCTTTGGGACGGCCTGATGTGCCGGAGGTATAGATGATGGTAGCAAGCGAATTTGGATCACTGTTAATATGCTTCACCTCAGTGGCGCGCGCTGACAACCATTCCATTGCAGAAACGGTACGCACGTTATCACAAGCGTCAATATTATTCGACTCAAAAGGTCGGAGGATAACAACCCGTTGTAATCCCTCTATTTCATCCTGCAGGGTAAGAAATTGCCGCCATTGCTGTGAATTTTCCAGCAATAGTAATTTCACATTTGCGTCATTAATGACATAAGCCGCATTTTCAACTCGATCATCGGTGTATAAAGGAATAACCACGAGCCCCAGCCCCATTGCTGCTTGCTCAAACATCACCCATTCCGGACAATTTCTCATCATTACCGCGACTCGATCGCCAGGAACCAGTGATTCTTCTTTAATCAAAGCTGCCTGCCAACGAGCCACGTGCTGACTCATCTGTTCCCAGGTATAGCGGCACCACTGTTCACTGATCGGATCAAAATACCGATAGGCCACATTCTGCGGCGAGCGTTGCACGCGCTCACTAAACAGACCATCCAGTGTTTTTGCTTTATCAACCGGAATAACACTGGTCATTCCGTTTTGCTCGATTTGCATAACTTTCCCTCTATGCGCAGGCCCCAACTTTGTGCCTGCTTACTGGTGATGCTGCATCAGTGGATTTACTGATTATCTGATATTCCAGTTCATTTAACGGTTTCAGCCGTCTCTGATTCTTCTGTAACCGAACCACTTTTCTTTCTGCTCGTAGTTTTGGCGCTACTTTTAGCTTTGCCAACAGTAGTTGTGTCATTAATCTCATTCATAATCTCACTATTAATAGCGAAATTAGCGTTGATAGCTCCTCTGGTGCCCATCGCAGCGTTAGTGCTGCTATTTCTTAAAGATTTTGTTTCGCTTTCAAAATCCGGTCTAAAATCATCAACTTTAATCACTCTGTTGCGTAAATCTTTCAGCTTGTTCAACAGGCTTGCCTCTTCCGCAGTGATTATGTTTAGCTGCTGTGCCTGGGCAATTTGCCCATCGCCATGATCGTAAATTTTACGCAACTTCACAGCTTCCCGCAGCTTGGCTTCGACCGCTCCACATTCAATCGCACATTGCAACGCCTGTTCCAACTCAGCCATCGGTTCATGTTCAGCAGTCGGCACATGAATACCGGCAGTCAATCGATCACGCACAGCACCGGGTACCATCATTAATCTGGCAACTTCATGGGTTAATGCATCAACAGGTGGCTTACAACGTTTACCGAGCGGGAAAACCAAGGCTCTCAGCAACCAAACAAAGGTAAAATGCCCCGGAATATTATCCAGGAACTCATCAAATGCCTGCTGCATACGATAAATGCCATCCTGCATGGACCAATGCAGCAAGGGCAAATCAGCGTCAGGACGACCATCGTCCTCAAAACGTTTCAAAGTTGCTGAGCATAGATACAACATGCTCAGAATATCACCTAACCGAGCGGATAATCTTTCCCTGCGTTTAAGTGAACCACCTAAGCGCATGAGCCCGATATCCGCAATACAGGCGAAGCTGGCGGAAAAGCGTGCCAATTGTCGATAATAAACAGCCGTCTCTGGTGTGCAATTTTCCGGTGCATTGCCCTTGATACGGTTGCCGAACAATGCATACACTAAGCTGTTTGCGGTATTTCGCAATGTGAATTTTGCATGTCCCATTAGTGCTTCATCAAATGCCAGCGATGCGCTATCCGGATTTTTATCATGGGCTGCATTCACTTCTTTTAGCAGGTAAGGATGACAACGCAGTGCACCCTGACCGAAAATAATCATGTTGCGCGTCAGGATATTGGCACCTTCAACGGTGATACTGACAGGAATCTGCTGATAAGTACGTCCCAGATAGTTTCTCGGGCCGATACAAATACCTTTACCGCCGTGAATATCCATGGCATCGTTGATTGCTTGCCGTCCGCGCTCGGTTAAATGATATTTGACGATCGCCGATGCCACCGAAGGTTTCTCGCCCAGATCCACTGCAGCGGCTGTCATGACACGCGCAGCATCCATCATGTAAGTGTTACCGCCAATACGGCCCAATGCTTCCTCGACGCCTTCAAAATAGCCGATCGGTGTTTTGAATTGTGTGCGTACTCGGCTATATGCACCGCTGGTGCGCGCTGCCAATTTGGCCGCACCCACACTGGTAGCTGGCAACGAGATGGCACGTCCTACGGACAGGCAATTCATCAGCATACGCCATCCTTGGCCGACACCTTCTTGTTCGCCGATGATCCAGTCCATTGGAATGAATACTTCTTTACCTGAGTTCGGGCCATTCTGGAATGCGCCATTCAACGGATAGTGGCGACGCCCGATATTCACGCCCGGTGTGTCCGTGGGAATAAGCGCCAACGTAATGCCGAGATCCTCCTCTTTACCCAACAACCGATCCGGATCATATAATTTGAAAGCCAGGCCCAGAATAGTTGCAACTGGGCCCAATGTAATATAGCGTTTTTCCCAGGTTACCCGCATCCCTAAGACATCTGTTTTGCCGTCATACTCGCCGCGGCACACAATGCCAAAATCCGGCATCGCACCAGCATCAGACCCCGCTTCTGGTGAAGTCAGCGCAAAACAGGGCACATCCAGACCTTTTGCTAGACGCGGCAAATAATGTTCTTTTTGCTTCTCAGTACCGTAATGTAGCAGTAACTCAGCCGGCCCTAGTGAATTCGGAACCATAACCGTCACCGCTGCTGTACCACTACGCGAGCCGATTTTCATCACCACTTCAGAGTGGGCCAATGCTGAAAAACCGTAACCACCGTACTGCTTGGGAATAATTAAGCCAAAAAAACCTTTTTCCTTGATGAATTGCCACACCTCCGGCGGCAAGTCCTTTAATTCATGCGTAATCTTCCATTCATCCAGCATCACACACAACTGTTCAACTGGGCCATCGAGAAATGCTTGCTCCTCTGCGGTTAACTGCGGCTTAGGATAAGCCAATAATTTTTTCCAGTCAGGTTTCCCGCTGAATAAATCGCCTTCCCACCATACCGTGCCAGCATCCAGTGCTTCCTGTTCCGTTTGCGAGATTTGCGGTAGCATTTTGCGGAAAACTTTTAGTATTTGATTGGTGACTAAATGGCGGCGTATCAAAGGAACAGCCAGAATCAAACCAACGATGACAACCACGAACAAAATGACGTAGAAGAGAAACGCGAGCATGGTGATTTTCCCCTTAATGAGTTAAGTCCGATCAAGTTATAACATGACAGTTACCCATGTTTTGATTCAGACGTGCAAAATCCTGCATCTTCCTAAACAGCTTACAGCTTCAAATTTACATGATAATCACTCAAATCCCTACTTTAACGTCGAAGTTTTATCATTATATTGTTGTGTAATTCATACACTCACGATTTTTACTACCGTGTTTACGGCCTGATTCTAATCATCGTTTCAGATTATTTCCATGTTATCTAACTTACATAACCGCTTTCTGGGTAAATCTGGATCAGAAGCCTAATATTCCGAGAATGTTTTTATGCATATAACAGATTCGATTTCATAGATACGCAAATAACCCAACCAAATGATATATCTAATTTAAGAAGCAAGAATAAAGCTGTTATTAATTGTTTTTGATGACATTTTATTAACATATATATGACATTTTATTAACAATTTCTTAACTTCTTTATGATATTTTAAAAGTCACATTTTGCGAATTGTGAAAAAAACTACTTCTTTATTGATGAGGAAAATCATGGTTATAAAATTTTTTTTGGCTGTGTCATTAAGTTTAAGTGTTGCTTCATGCTTTGCTGAGTCAGATGATAGTAAATCGAAATTGCTGATTGATCCCAGTCAGCAGAAAAGATTGTCGACTGACGGTAGCCAGCAGAAACAGTCGGTTCAACCCAATGCGTCAACTGAGAGTACAGGCTCTCAATCATCTCAAGATCCCAATCAGGATAATAAGCCATCAATGATTGATTTCTGTAGAAAAAACCCTTGTTAATTCAACTACCACTTGCAATCGGAGTTAATAAATGAATACGAAGATATTGAGAAACTTGGCTTCTACAATTTTTATATGTTACGCAACCCTGGCTGTTTCCGCTTCGCCACACTGGAGTCACGACGAGCAGTCAACATGGTGGGCAATTCAGGATACAACCCAACCCGTACCACTAAACTATCCCTTTGGAGAATGCGGTATAGGCAAGCACCAATCCCCGATTGATCTTGCAACGGCCACTATCAACGACTCTAAGAATCTCAATAAAGTGGCAGCACTATATGACACTGACACCACACCGACTTTCTTCAATAGCGGCCATGGTGTGCAAGTCAATACTTCTGAAAATTATGCGGGTGCATTGATGATTGGAGAAGAGGCTTTCCCATTGATTCAATTTCATTTCCATGAACCCAGCGAACATGTCGTAGCAGGCAAAAATTTTCCGGCTGAACTGCATTACGTTCATATCAATGAAGATGGAAGAATTATAGTTCTAGCCGTTGCTATTGATATGGGTGAAGAAAATCCTATACTTGGAACCATCCTGGACAACATGCCACATGATGAAGGCGGTCAGAACTCAGACTCCGGCATACAGATCAATCCCGCACAATTGCTTCCGGCGGATCTGGATGCTACAAATTTAGAGTACTATACTTTAGCAGGTTCATTAACTACCCCGCCGTGCAGCGAAGGCGTACAGTGGTACCTTCTGCCCAAAATAATCACGATTTCGGCTGCCCAACTTGAGCAACTCAAGGGGTTCTATAGCAATAATGCGAGAACCCCTCAGGGACTAAATGGTCGGTCTTTGCTTTCAACGCAATAATCACTCTTATATGAGACGCTGCCGCTCATAACGAACATGAACCGCAAAATGCCAATAAGGCTTTAGGAAATGAGCCTGAAGATCAGATAGGCACTGCGGTTCTGTTTATAACACTGCTACAAATACAGTGATATTTTCGACAGTGTCAATATTATATATGCAGGCTTTATTGCTCTTCATTACTTGTACTGGTAAATCTGCCAAATATCTACTCTGTAGTTAATTTGGTATTGATTTCCTCATAGCCAACCGTAGTACGATATATCTTCTTTCTCGCGCCCTACCACATGCGGCCCATGATATAAATGCTTTCTAGTTAAGCAGCAATCAGAATTATAATAATTAGAAAACAATTTTATCAGGAGTCAATCGTAATTACATTCCAACATAATGATGATAATTTTAGTGACTTATAGCCACTTTATTATTTGCAGATTTCATTAGAGAATTATGATCGAGAAATGATTGCGTTTACCACAGGCCTCGAATTTTAGAACATAGGTTAGCGATTGAACAACCCAGTCAATACGACATCAGCGTGGTCTCCGTTTAGGATTCCTGTTTTTCGCATGCTTTGGATGGCAACTCTGATATCGAACATCGGAACCTGGATGCATGATATCGGCGCTAGCTGGTTAATGACCACGTTGTCGCCTACACCCGTTATGGTCGCACTGATCCAAACTGCTACCACTTTACCCATTTTTCTATTGGCCATGCCAGCAGGTGCCTTGGCTGATATCGTTGATCGGCGTAGCTATCTTATTGTGGTGCAGTTATGGTTGGCACTGGTGGCTGGGCTACTGGGATTTATAACACTGACGGGTGTTACCTCGGCATGGAGCTTGATTGCACTGACGTTTGCGATGGGGATCGGGTCAGCAATGATGCTGCCAGCGTGGGCAGCGTTAACACCGGAGCTTGTACCGCGCAACGAGCTACAGTCTGCTATTGCATTGAACAGCCTTGGTATCAATATGGCGCGTACAATTGGTCCGGCATTGGCCGGAGTAATTGTATCTTTTGCCGGAACCGGTGTAGTGTTTGTTTTGAATGCACTCACGTATTTTCTTGTAATTTTTGCCTTGGTGCGCTGGCGACGCGAGGCACCAATCAGTGAATTACCGAGCGAACGATTCTTCAGCGCACTACGCTCCGGTTTCCGCTTTGCACGTCATGCACCAGACCTCCAAGCCGCTATCATTCGGGGATTCGGTTTTTTTCTATTTGCCAGTGCCTCCTGGGCCCTATTGCCGCTGCTAGTTAAGAGCCTGGAAAATGGTGGGCCGCAGACATTTGGCATCTTGGTAGCTTCGATTGGTGCCGGAGCTGTCATCGGCGCTCTCTCGTTACCCAAGCTGCGTGAAAAAATTTCACGCGATAAGTTAGTTGCGTTAGCGGCAGTCGTGTATGCAAGCACCATGTTTGCGCTGGCAACATTCGATCAATTGATTTTCTTGTGTTTGGCGACGGGTGTAAGTGGTGTTGCATGGATCACTGTGTTGTCATCACTCCAGGTAGCAGCACAAATGGCACTTCCTAATTGGGTACGGTCGCGCGGACTGGCCGTCTTTATGGCGGTTTTTATGGGTTCTATGGCATTCGGCAGCCTGTTGTGGGGCAAAGTTGCCGAAATGACTAGCATCTCAGAGTCACTGATGATTGCAGCGTCTGGCGCAGTGATAGCCACACTGCTCACTTGGCGCTGGCACATCAGTGGCATCGAAAATGTTGATCTTACACCTTCGATGCATTGGCCGACACCCATGGTGCATGAGGGTGTGTCACATGATCGCGGGCCAGTCCTGGTGACCATTCAGTATATTGTTCGAAACGACAAAACAAGTGAGTTTTTAACCATGATACGCGAACTCAGCAAACGCCGTCGTCGCGATGGCGCTTTTGCCTGGGGTGTGTTTGAGCATACCGAGAAACCGAATTATTTTATCGAATCCTTTAGTGTCGATTCCTGGCTTGAGCATCTTCGTCAGCACGAACGCGTAACTCATGCAGATCGTGTTTTACAGACAGAGCTCCATACATTACTCGTAACCGGAAGCGAACCTGTAGTTACCCATTATGTAGCGCCCAAATTTGCCATTGCAAAGACAAAAAAATGAAAACCTATCGTCGCCTTCTTCAGAAGTTTGAATGTTTTATCGCTGCAGCTTATTGCTAACGTGGATAAATTCAATAAATCCCGCAAGAAAATCCGTCAGTTGTTGTCGCGCCGTTTCATCCACCATCACTCCATTTTCGTTGAAAATTTGATGCGCACGAGATACTAATAATCTTCCACCGAACCATGGGCATGTGCCTAATGTTCGTAGCACGGGTAGCCAGGCATTTTGA
This sequence comes from Nitrosomonas sp., assembly GCF_022842015.1. Classification (GTDB taxonomy): domain Bacteria; phylum Pseudomonadota; class Gammaproteobacteria; order Burkholderiales; family Nitrosomonadaceae; genus Nitrosomonas. Next base: position 16,930 of record NZ_JALHQJ010000058.1, read on the forward strand.
GCGAGCACTGTGCCAAATCCACCGGGTGTTGCGCCAATCACCGCAACCGGGCGATTTCTGAAAATCCGCGCACTTTCACTGGGAGGTCGTGACAGCCAATCCAACGCATTCTTGAATACACCCGGCATGGAATTATTGTACTCTGGCGTAGCCAGCAATAATCCATCAGTTGTAGCAATTTGCTCTTGCAGCGTGATTACCGCTTGGGGAATACCCTCCTCAGTTTCAACATCACCGTCATAAAGCGGAATACCTTTGAGCGTTGCAATCTCAAGCACAACGCTGTTAGGTGCAATTTCTTTAGCTGCACGTAACAGCGCAGTATTAAACGAGCCGCTGCGCAGACTGCCCGTAATTCCGATAATTTTTATCACAGCAACTCCCTCTTATAAACAACCTAAAATATTATAATATACTGATCAACCGGGTATTTTACTAAGCACATGCGCTTTCACCGCCTATAAATAATTTAGAATACCACTAAATCCATGTTGCATTGTTCTGTATTCTCGAACACACATTTCGAAGAATTCGGGTTCTCATCGATTACGTAAACATGTAGCCTATGAAGGCTATATTAAAACAGGAGGAAATAACTAATGCTCACAACCAAACATAGTTCGTCGGCTAAAAAACTTCAGAATATTCTGCGCAATAGTGATCGCCATTGGGTCGGCGACGGTTTCCCAGTTCGTTCCCTGTTTAGTTATTCAAAGCTAGGGGCCGCCATTAGCCCCTTTCTACTGTTTGATTATGCGGGTCCGATGGAATTTCCACCGACAACCAAACGTCTGGGTGTCGGTGAACATCCGCATCGTGGTTTTGAAACAGTGACCATTGTCTATAGTGGCGAAGTGGAACATCGCGACAGCTCAGGTGGAGGCGGCAAGATAGGCCCCGGGGATGTGCAATGGATGACTGCCGCTTCGGGTATCGTTCATGAAGAATTTCATGGCAGGGACTTTGCACAGCGAGGTGGATTGTTTGAAATGGTCCAGTTATGGGTCAACTTGCCAGCCAAGGATAAAATGTCATCACCACGCTACCAGAATATTTTAGATAGCCAGATTCCTGCCGCGAAACTTCCCGATGATCAAGGAAGCATCCGCGTCATTGCAGGTGAATTCGACGGGTCAACGGGACCGGCACAGACATTCACGCCCATTCATATTTGGGATCTTCGCTTGGCTAGCACACATGCGGTTAATCTTGCTGTACCTGGAGGATATAACACGCTCTTGGTAGTGCTTAAAGGTTCTGTGCAGATTAATCATTCAGAAACAATTGGTGCAGCAGAAGTTGCCATATTTGATCCGACGGGTGATCACATTTGCATCAGCAGCTCACAGGATGCAACCGTACTGCTGCTAAGTGGTGAACCAATTGACGAGCCGATCGTTGGCAACGGTCCATTTGTCATGAATACAGAAGAAGAAATTCGCCAAGCCAAGGCCGATTACCAAAGTGGCAAAATGGGGCATTTGTCATCCTGAATGCATTCTCTTCAGCTTGATATTGCGTATCAAATTTTTGTTGAAATCAGACTGCAGGAGAAATATTATGAGTCAAATTAATCCCGATGAAACAACCATGCTGTTAATCGATCACCAAAGCAGTCTGTTTCAGCTGGTCAAGGATATTCCGGTACCGGATCTTCGTCGTAACGCCATCGCACTTGCTAAAGTAGCTACGCTGCTGAAAATGCCCGTTATTACCTCTGCTTCAGTTCCCGATGGCCCAAATGGCCCACTAATCCCAGAAATTCACCGAGCTGCTCCGCATGCCCAATATGTCGGACGTCATGGCGAGATCAATGTATGGGATAGTCCTGACTTTGTTAATGCGGTTGAAGCGATTGGCCGTAAAACGTTAATTTTGGCCGGTACGCTGACCAGCGTGTGCATGGCCTTCCCCTCCATCAGTGCGGTAGCTGCAGGTTACAAGGTGTATGCGGTTGTGGATGCCTCCGGCAACTGGAGTAAAATGGCCACCGATCTGACTATTGCTCGTATTATGCAAGCGGGTGTGATTCCGATTGATACGGTCGCGGTTATTTCAGAATTGCAGAAAACCTGGAATCGACCGGACGCGCTGGAATTCGCCGATCTTTATGCTGATTATACCATGCCACATTACCGGCTACTGATTGAGAGTTATGACAAGGCACAGGCGGTAGAGAAAGCGAAGAAGTAAATCTCGGCGCTTATTTATAGTGTTGGCTCAGCGCATATTCAAAAAGGAGTAATAATGACTTTGGAAGAGAAACTCAACGATTTAAATAATATGATTCTGAAAGGCGAGATACTGGAATCCATGGACAAATACTATCACCCTGATTGCATTGTAATTGAAAAAAACGACGTGGTGGCAAGAGGTCTGCAACAAGCCAAAGATCGGGAATCATCAGTATTCGAGAATGTTGAAGCATGGCTCAAGTCAGAAATTAAATCGACTGCCGTGGGTGAGAACGTGACGATGACCGAGTGGCACTTTGAGTACAAACATAAAGAGTTTGGGCACAAAAATTTCGATCAAGTGGCTGTTCAGCACTGGGTAGATGGCATGATCATGAGCGACCGGTTCTACGCGCTATATTGAGCAATAGCTTCGCATAAGAGAATTATTAGTTTCTCTGGCTCAATCAACAACCATAAGGAGTATAGAGATGAATAAGCTTTTTAAATATAACCGACTTTCCAAAGAGGATGCAGTGCTGTTGCTGGTGGACCATCAGGCGGGCCTGATCTCGCTGGTGCAGGATTTCTCACCGAATGAATTCAAGAATAATGTTCTGGCCTTAACAGCCTGTGGCAAATATTTTAAGCTTCCGACAATTCTGACAACCAGTTTCGAAGATGGACCGAACGGTCCGCTGGTACCGGAAATCAAGGAAATCTTTCCCGATGCACCCTATGTTGCTCGTCCTGGCAACATCAATGCCTGGGACAACGAAGACTTTGTCAATGCGATCAAAAAGACCGGCCGCAAACAACTCATTATTGCCGGCGTAGTCACTGAAGTATGCGTAGCCTTTCCAGCGTTATCCGCAATCGAAGAAGGCTATGAGGTTTTCGTAGTTACTGATGCTTCCGGCACATTCAATGAAGTAACTCGAGATGCGGCTTGGATGCGAATGCAGGCGGCTGGCGTGCAGATGATGAGCTGGTTTGGCGTGGCGTGCGAGCTGCACCGCGACTGGCGCAACGATGTCGAAGGTCTGGGCGCTTTGTTCTCCAATTATCTTCCGAACTACCGGAATTTAATGACGAGTTATTTTGCAGTAAGCAAAAAATAGAGCGTCATAAGGTGGTGAAACGAGAGTTCTATTCCATCCACAATTGGAAATTTGCACTACAGCAATAAACTTTCCGGCAGATAAAGTCTGATTGATCAAGCACGAGCAGCTTGATGAGAGCACTATTGACCAAACCGTCGATCATATTTTGTCTTTATCCTATATACAACTGAATGCTCGTACATATAAGAATTCATACTTTATATTGTGCTTAGGAGCCTTCGCATCATGAAGTTTACACATATTTACGGAGACAAAAAACCGCCTCTTCGGGCGGTTTTTTGTCTCATCGCAATAAGATTGTTTTGGTGTTAAATCTTGAGGGATTAATGCCCAGGTTTGCTGGTGCCACCGAAAGGACGAGGATCTTGCCCTTCTTTCATACAGTTGCCATTACCATCTATTCCAAATTCACAGTCATCGGCACTTGCATTTGGATCACCCATATCAGCGCTTCCGCAAGCGGTTAAGAAAGCTAATAGTACTACAGTAAATATTGACAGTTT
>NZ_JALHQJ010000059.1 GCF_022842015.1 Nitrosomonas sp.
ACTAAGTGATATCCCTAGATTATCCGCCGCTTGTTGATGGGTATAGCCTTTTTCTAAAACTAATCTGGCAGCATCCTGCTTAAATTCTAATGTGTATTTCGGTTTACATCGTTTTATTTTATTTGTATTCATCGTCACCTCGTTAAGACATTATAAATCTGCCTTTTAAAGTGTCCGGTTTAATTGAATCATTACACTATGCCATGAATGAGAGAATGACCAGGAGCCTGGTTATACAGGCATTATTTCGTGCAACAGCGAAAAAACATCCGGACAAAGGACTCATTGCTCACTCAGATCGCGGCAGCCAATACTGTGCACATGATTACCAGAATGTATTGCAACAATTTGGCATGATTGCTTCCATGAGTCGTAAGGGTGATTGCTATGATAATGCACCGATGGAAAGCTTCTGGGGGATACTTAAAACCGAGCTGGTGCATCATAGAAGATTCAAAACACGACAACAAGCCATTCAGGAGATTACCGAATATATAGAAATCTTCTATAACCGGCAGAGAAAACAGAAAAGGCTGGGCTATTTGTCACCAGCACAATTTACGCAGCAATACTATGCAAATCTGCTTGTTGCTTAAACCGATGGACTCCATTTTTGACAGCACATATCAGACGGTTGGTATTGACCATGTTGAATCGGGCGACTTGCGCCGTTTCGAGCAGATTGGTCGTAAAATGCTGGCACGCTTGGGAGTGCCGGTGGGACGCATCAAGGTTGCGCTTGAAGAGATAGATGCGGCTCTGCAGGCTGCATTAGAAGACGAGCGAGGTCGATGGATTTTGAGTGGCCTGCACGAAAAGGCAGACTGTGAGCTGGCTTTGAGTGGCAAACGAGACGGCGGTATAGACCACATGGTTATCGATCGGACATTCGTGGATGAGCATGGCACACGCTGGATCATCGATTTCAAGACAGGCGCCCATACCGGTGGCGGTGTCGATGAGTTTCTCGATCGTGAGCAGGAGCGCTATCGTCAACAGTTGGAACGTTACGCAGTTATCATGAGCAAAATGGAAGAAAGACCCATTCGTTTGGGCTTGTATTTCCCGCTGCTAGGAGGATGGCGAGAGTGGTCATTTTAGAGTGCTGTGCATTATTGTCCGTAAATATACGCTTAGAATATAAAATATTGGATTTAGAGTAACTAATATGATTTATTATCATATAGGTCATTTTTCTTAAACAGATAGGGAAATAAGCTATTTTGATCAGAATATAGGTTTATTCACTCGTTTTATTGAGCTAAATTGCTCAAAAATAGGTTAAAAACAAGATACTGTATATTTACGGACAAAAATGCACAGGATTCTGATTTCCTGGGTAATATTTAGCACTTTCCAAACTTTTTACCCTATAATTTCGAGCCTGCTGTGACAACAATTTGAAGCAGTAACTTATTGGAGATATACGTTAATGAAAAGCAAAGCAATTTTCTACCATGCAGGATGTCCTGTTTGCGTTCAGGCAGAACAAAATGTTGCCAACGCGCTTGATCCAGAAAAATATGAAGTTGAATCCGTTCATCTTGGTACTGATAAATCACGTTTGACTGAAGCTGAATCCGCTGGGGTTAAATCTGTTCCTGCTTTGGTTTTGGATGGCACACCATTTCACATCAACTTTGGTGCAGGCATCGAAGCTTTGAAATAAGCTTTTTGTTACAGGTAGTGTGTCAAATATCGTTTGTGCACACTACAAACCAAACGGCCGAATATTCGGATATCATTAATAATCAATAGATTGAAATAAATTTAACTATTGCCGATAATCTTTATTATGTTAAATGATAAATATAATGGCACTTATAATCAATTCTTTACAAAGAAGCATTTTTGGTATGTTCGAGTCTTCTGTCAGTGCGTGATCTGAAGTTGACGATCAAGAAAAGCGCGGAAAGGCGTATGACAATGTCGAAAATGGCAGCCTGATTTGAAAAAAATACACCCCACTTCTTTATGTTCTCTCAGGATTCTGTTTGAGCAGTTGTATGTATTGTGTGAGCGGTTCGGATCGCGCCAAGTGTTCGAATAGTATACTCACGCACGCAGTGATGTCACGAGTACCAAAGAGCTCTACACTTTCCTCATGAGGCAGAAAGTTATTGAGAGAGGATGGCGTTAAGTCCTTTACAAGTTCTTGGGCAAATCCGCCCAGTCCTCCAACCAAGAATCGTGGGATCCCTTTTTCCTCGGCAAGTGCCATCTCTTCGCCTACCCCAGGTATCTTGCCATCAGCACTATGCAACTTGCCACCAACTGCAACCATTACATTTTGAGCATCAATTAGAACTCGCCGCATTGCTGTTAGGCTTTTATTTCGTGTATATACATCTTCCACTCCCCCATTTCCAATCTTCTCAGTGGTCACAAACTCGGCAACGTCAGTCATAGATTCAATGTCAGCAAGGTCCATATCCCGCGCCCACAAGTCAGACATTATTAATGTTACTGGCTTTCTTGTACGATCACCGGCCTGCAGACGTGCCTGCCTAAGAATTATAGGAGTGAATGTAGGGTGGCAGCCATGTATGATCCGCCCTCCATATTTGAAGACAATTCCGCTGAACAGCGCAACGAACTCCAGTATCCCACGATCCATTGCCATTTCTGACCAGTCATTACGATCAGGGATTGCACCTGAGAGGCCAATTTCATATTGCCTCAACGAAATGTCCAATCGCGTCACATTCATGTCGTTCCTAAGACGGTAAAATTCGAACCCATAAGTGCCTTAAGCTCCTGATGATGCAGAATGATTACTGAGTCGTCTTGGGTTACAAGCTCATTAAGTTGTACATTTGATAGCAGGTCACCGTCATAGATAAATAACGAATAGTTTGAATGCCCAGCCTGATTGAGAAATTTGCGGAATAGCGTTATTGAAGGAGCATAAACCTGATCAAAAATTGAGCAATGACTAAGTACTTTGGTTAGCAGGCGTTTGCCGGTTTTGGTTGACTTGAACATCAGTCGACGCTTGTCGAGCTCTTCCCAACCAAAACCATTGGAGACAAACTGATCTCTGACGATAAACGGGACGCGACATTTACGCCTAAAAATCTCACAAAGGTACGTTTCAACCTCATGCACAATATTGTCGAGTTGGCTATCTTCAAGAGGCGGGCTTGCAACCGCTGTAGGCATTTGAATCGAAACCCAACGTTGCAGGGCAAGAAGCGACTGAAATCGAGGGCCGATTTTAGAATCTCCAGCTTCGCGAAAGCAAATAGGCAGAATAGGAAGCAGCATAGCATCTGCGGTATCCACTTCATGCTTAATCCAGGTTGAAGAGTTTGCAGATGGTGTATCCAACAGCAAGACTAAATTAGCATGGCTTAACGCCTTGTCAATTTCATCCTGAACAGGAGTGCCAGGAAGAATTTTAGTTTCGGCGTCCAGTTCCTTAGCCTCATCAAGCCAAGGCTGATGTCCTAACTCTTTCAAGTGGTTGTAGAGTTGTTTTGCGATTGCCAATCCATCAGTCGCACGATAGGAAATGAATATTTTGCTATCGCGGCCTTGCAAACGAAGACCCAGCATCCCTCCAACGCGATTTACTAGTTTATCGTTTGTACCACGCGCATCAAGGCCATATGGCAGAGACTTGATCGCGGCGGCGCCTTCAGGGGGCTTGGAAAAGCTCGGATCAACCGCGACTGGAAGGAGCATCGCCGCGCCCTGTCTTTGATGTATATATTCCCCGATAAACAAATTGCCGGCCGCAGGAAAATCATTGCCTTCATATAGCACAACCAATAGATCGTCCCACGAAACTTCCACGGGCCAAGAAGTCGCTAAAATGGCGGGGATCAGTACAATTTTTACATGGTCAACGAAGGCTGTGCGCAGTTTAGATTCAGATTCCTTCGCTATTTGCTCGCAATTGTTTTGATAAAGGATAACTATCATTTTTAATGATCAATTTACCAAATGAATTATTGTGATGGCGGTGCTCTCTTTGTTGACATTTCGCGCGCTCTCAGCAGAAAAGTGTGCGCGTAACAATTTGTTATTTGCCAGCTGCCTTTGCTGCAGTTTCAATCCACTCGGCCAATTTTTCATGGTTGACATATTTGTAGATCTTGACTCCGTGCGCTGCAAGTTTTGCGGGTACGGCTCCCTCAGAATCAACATTCCCATTTTTATCTTTAAGGTGGTGAATCCGGACACCAATAATTCCATTACCACGCTGGATTGATTGCTCAATCTCGTAATTTATGTACTTACGCCCCGCAGATTTCTCACCAATAAATACTACGGATACGCCGGTATTATTGAGGCCATCATCAATGAGTTTCTTTATTGCTGCATCCCCCATTTTTTTTACCTCTTCCCACAATGAGGCATCTTGGAATCCTGCTGCAGCACATCCAATTACATTTGGAATATTGCGTATTTGGTTAATTCTCCAAATATCTCGTTGGTAGTGAAAACTAAAAAAAACACGTCGTGCCACAGCCCCCCCATAATGAACAATGCTTCGGTTGAAAGATATTTATGTCGATCATATACCACTTTGTAAAGTGTATGCTTAATCTTTCTCGAAAGCAACGATGCTACAGCAACTTAGCAAGCACAATATCACAGATACTGGGTATCTTTGATCTATCTACCACCACTTTGTCACCCGGGAACAAACCTACATCAATCAGCGAATCTCTCTTGATCGTAACGAAGAAGGTCGATGCAGCATGATCAATTAAGAATTCACTGACATCGAGGCGTTTCTCGATATAATCATCCGCCGGACTTGGAAAACCTGCAGCGACTTTGGTAGAAAAAAGCGGCAGCCGGGTTGGCTGATCGCTGATGGCAGGAATTAAAAACTCATCCACATTCGGCGCTTCATGATCCGCTCCTGCTCTTTTTTGCTGATACGCACCCAGAAATTCTTTAATGATAGCCCTCTGACTTTCCGGCACGCGCAGGGCAACCGTTGGTTCACCATATTTACCTTGGTCGCGCGGCCTACCTGCGTTTTCTCTTTTCCCACCACGATTTGACATAGCTTGAATAATTCCACAATAGATAAATGTACGATATTCAAGAACGCCTTATATGTCACTGTCAAATATACTCACAAAATCCCTCAAACCCAGGTGGATAGTAGTAAGAATGTACGGCGTGGCATGCGCCACTCTGTTAATGAGTAAATTCCCTTTCAAACAAATCTGACCTCAACCATTTCATTGAGCCGTTTCCGTCTCAACTCCCAATCCTTCATCACAGTGGTTAGCAGTTTATAAAATGCCTGGCTGTGATTAGATTCTTTCAAATGGCAAAGCTCATGTGTGATCACATAATCAATACAATCTTTCGGAGCCGCTATCAGTTCGGGGTTCAGAATAATATTGCCTTTACCTGTACAGCTTCCCCACCGTTTAGGCATAAAACGAAGCTGGATGCTTTGACCATGCTCAATACCAACTTTAGCGACTTCCTGAGTGCAGAAATCATAACGTTCTGAAAATACCACTCTGGCTCTCAAGCGATACCATTGCTGCAAAAGCGCTTTTACACGCGATCGGTTTTCTGGATTGTTTGATTCTATGAATAAATGGCCATGCAAAAGTTTGACGCTCTCATTCTTTCCTTCAACCACCTTCAGCCGGTATTGTCGCCCTAAATAACGGTGTGTTTCTCCAGAAACGTATTGCCGTTGAGAAAGAGCTGGAGGATATGATTCAAACTTCAATTTTTGCTTAAATATCCAGGGCGCTCTTTTCTTTACTTTGCCCGCAATAGCTTGCTCATTGGCTGAGATGGGTGCATCGACCATCACTTTACCATCCGGATAAACATGAATGGCTAATGTCGTTCGTTCACAGAAATTAACGACATAGATAATTTCTGTTTGACCAAAGAAAACAGAACGTTGCTTGTCTTGGTTTTCTTTTTCATTATTCTCTTTCATCATCAAATAACTGTTCATCATGCCAATCACCCACGACGCTCAGCGATTGCCATCACTTGACAGGTAATTTGCTCAATCATGTCCATACCCATTGCCAATTCATAACGGCCTTTAAGACTGTAGAGATAATCTTCAATCTCGTTCATCATCAGATTTTTGACGTCTTGGTTCTTAGTCCAGTCACGGATTTTATGGTCGCGGATAATGTCTTCTAACCGCACGGCGGTTTCTGCTGCAAGATTATCAGGCGAATAACCTGGCACACTAAAACCAGACATCGGCGCTTGAATAACACCATAGTAGGCCTTGGCCTCATCACGATGATTTAAAATATCTGGAAGATCAGAACTTTCATTTCCACGTAACTCATTCAAAGTCCTGCGAACTCTCTCCAGATATTCCATATCAGAAAGCCGTTTTGCCCGATGTTCGGCTATGGCTTCATCAATTAGCTCAGACAAGCGTTTATACAAGGCAGGATCTTCTTCCATCTTTTCAGTGATGGTTTTCTTAACCCGTGAGGCAATGGCATCAGCCTTAGCAGCATCACCGTCAATGGATTCAATTTCTTTTTCAAATTCGTCGATGGCAAATACATTGACAGGCTCGATCAGTTGTTTGACTGCATCAGCCCCAATATATTTATTCACCATATTGCGAATTTGTTTTTCATAGGATGAATAATCAACCGCTTCGCCATAGCGTTGTTTTACGGCCTGGCGGAGATTTAAGAAATGTTTCAGATCATCCTTATAATGGGCAATTTTGTTTTCCGGTGTTTCATCCTGAAACCTGGCATTGGCCAGCGCCAATTGTAGGGTTTTAGCAAACAAAGCTAATGCTTCATAAAAACGCTGGCGCCGATCTTCCGGTTCCAAATGGCGTTGCATGGCTTCCAAATCTTTCTGATTTTCAACCTCTTTGAATACTTCCCAAACATTGGTGTGACGTTGCGGCAACAACTTAATTTCTTCGGAAATATCGGTCAGCGTGCCTTCGATATCTTCTGGATCAAATCCTTCGTTTTCAAGTGCCGCATAAGTATCAATGGCGTCATTCAGTTCGCCAAAAATTCCCCGGTAATCAATAATCAGGCCATAATCCTTGCCTTCAAACAAGCGGTTTACACGGGCAATGGCTTGTAGGATGCTATGCTCCTTCAAGCGCTTATCCAGATAAAGCACGCTGTTTCTGGGGGCATCAAATCCAGTGAGCAGCTTATCCACCACAATGAGTATTTCTGGATCATCAGGGGAGTATTTAAAGGCATTGATGATGCTTTGCTGGTATTTTTCATCACTGCCATATCTGGCCATCATCGATTTCCAAAAGACTTGCACTTCTTCCAGGGTATCTTCATCGACCGTTTTATTACCTTCCCGTGTATCTGGTGGCGAAATCACCACTTCCGCCGTTACATCGCCAAACTCATCAAAATATTTTTTATAGCGCAAAGCCATTGCTTTGCTGGAAACAGCAAACTGGCCTTTCTTTCCAGTGTTTCTGAAATTATTCTTGAAATGCTGACCAATATCATAGGCAATCTCACCTAAACGCTGTTCGGCTTTACTTAGTTCTTCTTCACGGCGAAATTTATTCTTCAAATCCGCTTTCTGTTCATTGGTCAGGTCTTTGGTAATACGCTCAAACCATTTATCAATTTGGGCTTGATCGCCATGCAGCTCGCTCATCCGGCCTTCATAAAGTAAAGGCGTGACAGCGCCATCGGCTACTGCCTGATTCATGGTGTATTTATGAATAAAGCCGCCGAATTTCGTAGCAGTGGCTTTTTCCTTCTTGAGTAAGGGCGTGCCGGTAAAACCGATATAGCAGGCATTCGGAAAGACATTTTGCATTTTGGCATGTGATACGCCATATTGAGAGCGATGGGATTCATCGACCAAGACAAAGATATTGCTGCTTTCATCGCTGATTTTGCGTTTACGGCTGGCCGATTCAAACTTATCAATAATCGTGGTGATGATGTTGGCTTTGTTATGGGCGATCAGGTCAATTAAATGTTCGCCACTTTTGGCCTGTACTACATCTTTGCCACAGGCATGGAAGGTTTTATAAATCTGATCATCCAGATCAACCCGGTCTGTAACCAGAACAATCTTGGGATTGAGAATCTCAGGAGCTAATGCAAGTGCTTTGGCTAACATAACCATGGTTAAAGACTTGCCAGAACCAGTTGTATGCCAGATAACTCCGCCTGGTCTTTGGCTATCGCCTTTTCTGTGTGCGATCCGCTCAATCGTTGCTGCAACAGCAAAATATTGTTGGTATCGACAGATCTTCTTTTCTTTATTATCAAAGACAATGTATTGATAGATCAGCTCTAACAATCGCTCGGGCTTAAGTAGGCTATGAAGTGCTTTGTCCTGCGGAGAGGGATGGCGCTCACCAGATTGCCAGACTGTTTCCATATACCGGCGCTGCCGTTCATCGCGCTCAGTAAAGAGGCGGGCTTTGAATTCAGTACTGGCGGGCATATTAACCAATTCATGTAACTGCTTTTCATGTTCATCCTTGTTTTCTTCCTTCCAGATTGCCCAAAACTTGGAGGGTGTGCCGGTTGTGCCATACTGGGCTTTATTCTGGCTGACTGATAACAGGATTTGTGAATAGGTGAACAATTCCGGAATTTCATCGCTGCGCTGATTGCGCAAATGCTGGCTGATGCCTTCTTCAACCGCATTTTTAAGATCTGGCCGTTTACATTCAATTACCGCCAGGGGAATGCCGTTCACAAACAGGACAATATCCGGTCTTCGGGTCAGCTTGCTGTTGCGGCGCTCCAGCACAAATTCGTCACATACGTGATAGATATTATTTTCTGGGTGCTTCCAGTCGATGTAATGCAGGGAAAAACTTTTGGTATAGCCGTCAATGGTCTGTTCCAGGCTTTTACCCAAGGTGAGCAGATCATAAACCTGCTCACTGGTATTCATCAGACTATCAAAAGGAGTACCTGCCAAGGCCTGCACGGCTTTCTGGATATTGCCGTCATTGAAAGGGTATTGTTTGCCTTTGAAGGTGATGGTGTTGAACTTCTGAAGCTGTTCCTTCAAAACGCTTTCAAAGATCAATTTGGAGGTTCTGCCACCTCGTAAGGCTAGATTTTCTGAAGGTGTGAGATAGCGGTAACCCAGTTTATCCAGCAAAGTGAGGGCAGGCAGTAAAGAGGATAAATCTTCCAGGTAATCATACGCTGCCATGATTAACGTTTCTCAAAGAATTTATGCGTAAACTCAGCAATCTCTCCGTTAAAACAGCTTCCAACAAATATTGTGATCATAATAAAAACACTAAATGAAAGCGATAACGGTATTTTGTCTCGGAGAAGACTAAAGTTTAGCTGTTCATTAATCCAGTCTATTTGATGTTGCCAGAAAAATTTATAGTGAGCGTACCAATCACTGAACATAATTTGTTTAGTAATAGATAGCTCAAAGTATCTTTCCTCCAGCTTAATTAACTTGTTTTCAAAGTTTTCTAGCTCTCCGGGTTGAGCTGATTTTGCGCAAAAATAAAGATGTTTGAGTTCGTTAAAAATTTGAATAAGTTGAGTACCTGCAGCTGCATATTCTGATTTCTTTGAGTCGTAGAAAGTTATATAAAGACCTAAAATACCAAGAACAATAAAAGTTGCCGAGAGAGATTTGCTGGATAAATCATCGATAATTAAGCCAAATACCCCAACCGCCATTGAAAAGAATCCGATAAAACCAGGAAATTTATCAACGATGTCATAGGTGGCAAAGTTTTTTTTCGCTCCAAAACCAACGTTATATGCCGTCTCAGCAATATTTTTTAGAAGATCATTTCTTTCCATTGTTTAATCCTATCTGATTGGCACATCAATCCTATCTTTGGCGACGACCACACCATCTTTGATTGCATAACACTCGACAATATGATTTCCTACGAAATTCGTCGACTCCCTTCTGCTGTGGCGACCGCCATCACTGAAAATTTGCCCGCGAACACAATTCCGTTTCTTTGCCTCTTCACCTCTATTGAGAACTTTCCACTCAATTGAATAAGGTTCAGGAACGCTTACTTTATTTATAGTGAATAACAGCTCTCTCTTTGCAAGTAGCGGTATCCTTTTAGCTAGCATCTCTGTCAGAAAGTGTTGACGAAAACCATTCCGAGAAACCTCACAGCCTATTTTTAGGTCATATTTAATATCTACTGGATATTTGTCTTCGATGAATTGTTCAGTATTTTTCCAATTTTGAGTTGCTTTGATGGAGTAATCTCTTGCTTCTGTTAGTTTGGCCGGAAATGGCCGTCCGTAGACCTTTTTCCATCTATCATTAACATTGTCGAAAGTTTTTGCTTCAATGGCTTTTAAACATAAGTCATGCGCCTTTTGGGCTTTTCGCTGGAACTTTTGTTCAACTTTAACTCTCTGACCACTTCCTAACGCAGCGTAATAATCTTGGTTCTCTTGGTTAGCTAGGTATTTAAAAAAATCAAGACTCAGATGGTTGTAATAAAGGTAGCTTTTGTTGTCGTAATTATTTGTCGATTTTAAAAAATTGTACGCCAATGTATCAATCAATAGGCCGCTCATTCCAATGCCATGCTTGTTTTTCCAAGCTCTGGCCATTTTGCAAAGTCGTCGAAGATTTTTGTTTTTTTGTGTAACAAACTCTGACATTGCATTTATTTCTTCACGGGGTTTGGTTATTTTCCAGCTTCCACCGCAATAGGTATCAGGGTATTTGAAACTTTCATCATCCTGTTCGAAAACTGGCTGAACTTCCACATGGAAGTTTGTATAGAGCACCCTAACAACAAGACGATCGATATAGACAGTCGTATTAGGGTATCTGGCCTTAATGGCATCTTTTGTATCAGTTAACAGTTGTGATTGTTTGCCATCCTTATAATCATCCCATTTTCCTTTGGGCATGATATAAAGCATATCTAAATCAGAAATGCCCTTAATCGCAGTCCAACGACCATACGAGCCAACTTGCAAGTTATTTGCTGCTTTCGATTCTGTATCTCTAAATTTTTTATTCAAACATGCAGTGATTTCCTCATAGCGCAAACTAATTTGCGCAGAGTTATCGATCTTGAGATTGTCCAAAAATTGTTGAAACATCTCAGACACTGACATTTTCAGCCTCCTTTTCTAATTGAACTCTCCGCTTGCCAGTTAAGAGTTGCTGCATCAAGCCTTTTTTTTGCTGTTTTAAAGCAGAAAATTGGGTTTGGTGGCTTTCGATTTCTTTGTCGGCGACAAAGAGGATGGCGGCGATTTTTTGTTGCTCTTTAATGTCAGGAAGTTTCACCAGGAGTGGTTTCAAATCGGAGCCATAGAGATGAATAATCGTAATTCCTTGAGCCCTAGAAGCTAATTGATGTTTTTTAATGTGTGTAAGCAAGTAAGAAAGAAATTCAGAACAAACTTTACTAATGTCTGGCCGAAGGATGTTTATGTCTCCACCTAGCAAGACATCATCTTCTAGTAATGCAGTCGCATTCGCCAGATCAATTCCAGATGTTGTTGTTGAAGAAGGAATAAGAATATCTCCGGACACAGATTTTATTGAATCGGTATCGTTTGTTCTGCTCAGTACATTAGTAATAACCTCACCATATTTAGTATAAAGCTCGCCATAAAGAATGCATTTATATTGTCCCTCAGAGCTTAGCTTCTCTTTTGATAGGCCTTTTCCTCTTTTAAAAAGGCAAAGCTGTTCTAATCTGTATTCCATAAATTCTCCATCAAACCCAGCAAACCGCTTCTTTCCAGTCAGAAGCTGCTGCATCAAAGCTTTTTTGCGCTTTTGTTTGGCGGTTATTAGGCATTTCAGTTTTTCAATGGCTTTGTCCCAGGTGGTGAGTATCTGGGCGATTCTATGTTGTTCAGGGGGTGGTGGAACAGGCATTTTAATGGCATGCAAATCATTTCGATTAATCCCGGGCACGCCCGTTTTATCACTGAACTTCTTATAATCAATTTTGTTTAGGAGGTAATATAGATATTTCGGATCGTTACCATGAAAATCTTTCACCCACAGCGCAGTATTCAAAGGCCAGAAATCCACTTCAATAAAAAATACATCGCCAATGGATCCATATCGACCAGTCACTATCCCCGGAGCTTTAACTTTTGCTTCGTCATGAAAGCCAGACACACCACCCGAAGATATTACTGGCACACAGCCTTTAATTCTTTTTGATGAAGGCAAATCAAAGCCACGCTGCAGCTCCGCCACACTTCCGAGTTTTTTTTGCTCCCATCCATCAGGCACGTGCATAGCCAAGCTCCTTCAGATACCCAGCCATTTCCTGCTTCACTTCTACCAACTCAGTTTCAAGTTGGAGTATTTCCGCCTGAACACCGTCAATATCAATCTCTTCCTCTTCCTCGAAGGTATCGACATAACGCGGAATATTGAGGTTAAAATCGTTCTCCTTGATTTCGTCGAAACTTGCCAGATAAGCATATTTATCAACGCCTTCTCGTGCCTGATAGGTCGCCACGATCTTATCAATGTCCGATTGCCGTAGCTTGTTCTGGTTTTTGCCATCTCCATATTCCCGGCTGGCATCAATGAACATCACATTGTTATCCGATTTATTACGTTTGAATACCAGTACCGCCGCCGGAATGCCGGTGCCATAAAACAGATTGGAAGGCAGACCTATTACCGCATCGAGCAAGTTTTCCTCAATAAGTTGCTGGCGAATTTTGCCTTCACTGGAGCCACGGAATAGCACGCCATGCGGCACCACTACACCAACTCGCCCAGAGTCTTTAGTAGTGGTTTCGATCATATGCGAAATAAACGCATAATCACCTTTGGTTCTAGGCGGTAGGCCACGATGGAAGCGTTTATAGGGGTCATTCCCTGCTGTGCCATATCCCCATTTGTCAAGAGAAAACGGAGGATTGGCAACCACTACTTCAAATTTCATGGTGCTGTCGTCTTCAATGAGTTTGGGACTGCGGATGGTATCGCCCCATTCAATCCTGGCATTGTCCATGCCATGCAAAAACATATTCATTTTTGCCAATGCCCAAGTGGAACCAGTAATTTCCTGACCGTACAAGGCAAAGTCTTTTGTTCCTTTTTTTAAAAGCTGATTGCCGCATTTAATCAGCAAAGATCCAGAACCACAGGCAGGGTCAGAAATACGCTCACCCGCTTGGGGATTGACCAATTCGGCAATGAGTTCTGAAACCTCGGCAGGCGTGTAGAATTCCCCAGCTTTTTTACCCGCACCAGCAGCAAATTTTGCAATCAGATATTCATAAGCATTCCCAATCACATCTAAATTACCAACGCGGGAAGGGCTTAAATCAAGACGAGTATCATTAAAATCTTCTAATAAATGCTTTAAGCGGCCATTACGATCTTTGGTCTGACCTAGATTAGCCTCAGAGTTAAAATCAATATTTCTGAATACACCGGAAAGCTTTTGTTTATTGGTTTCTTCAATATGTTCCAAAGCAATATTGATGATTTCGCCAATATTGGACTCGTTACGCTGGTTATAAAGATCTAAAAAACTGCATCCTTCCGGTAAAACAAATCGCTCACGTTGCATACGACGCAAGATCATCTCTTCATCATTACCGTGCTTTTCTTTTAAGGACTGGTAGTGTTCCTGCCAGACATCAGAGATATATTTCACGAACAGCATGACCAGAATATAGTTTTTATATTCTGATGCATCGACCGCGCCCCGGAAGGTATCGCAAGCCTTCCAAAGTACGCTGTTGATTTCGTCCTGATTGATTTTCGTGCTCATGCGTCTTCCTTTTCAGTGTAATGCTCTAAAATCTGGTCTAATGATTCGTTTAGGAACCTAAAGGATTGTCATTTTAGTACGTTTAATAACTAGTTAGCGGTCATATTATTTATCAAAAAATAAAGGATTAGTTAGAATGGGAGATTGGTCTGATTATTTCGAGGATTTTCCAGAAGAAAACCCTGCTAATTGGGTTAATGGGCGCTTTGATCCCGCATTAAGAGCAAAGCTTAATTCGGAGGAAAGACTACAAGCAGCAGCAAATTCAGAGCTTCTCGAAATGATCAGAAAAGCGAAAAAAGAGACAAAAGCCAAATCTTAGCTTATTACTGAAAATTGCCCGCAATATGGTTTAGAAAAGTTAAGACTCACTTGTTACTTGACCGCACGTACCGACCCAGATGGTAGGCGCAGAGTTGAACTTCTTCGGCTTTAAGCGTGACCTTGCTATTCAAGATGAAAGATGGCAATGCTTTTGGGTTTAGGGCCCAGACATCACTGAGCTTTGCTTTTGCTGTAGATTCTATAAACCAACCGGGATAGACGACTGCTGCACGGACGGGAAACTTCATTCCGGTGGATTCCTGCACAAGATCCACTAACCACTGACTCGCAGCACGAACCTGGATAATCGCATTGCGCTCCGGCTTAAAACCATTTGCAGTTACAGTTTCACCGTCATAAATCAGTCTGGCGTCGCCTCGCACTGGCTTAGAGTAAGTCTTGGTTTCAATGACATAAATACCGGTTGAATGAATTACAACATGATCAATATTAAAGCCCACGCCCGGTATGTCGTGAAATACTTTCGCGCCAGATTCTCTTAATCCTTCAAGAAACTGCCCTACTGCCTTCTCGCCATCCCTGCCCAAGGCCAAGCATTTTGATTTCTTGATTTCATCTCGAATCTTCCAGACTGCAACGGTTACAGCAATCGCGGCACATATAATAAAGAGCACAGGGTTTATAGGAGCTTCGATATACCAGCGCAACGATTCAAGCGCAGCAAGTGCCACAAAAAGCCCCGCCATTAGGAAATATGAAAGAATCTTTCCCATCCATAGATCCTGGAGTGCTTCATTGGCGGACTCACCTGGATTTCTAAGCGGTTTTGATTTGAGAGGTGATTTTGAAGAGGCCACTTAAATCCCCACAAATTAATAAAGTTTCGCGACTTTGGTATCGGCTCAAATCCATAAAACTTTAGTAACTATTGTTCTGTGTCTATATCGGATGTATCGATGATCTCGCTTAATGTGGCAAGGCCAAAAATATGTAGTAAAATATACTACTAAGTATGATTATTTACATGTTTACTGGAGAGTAAAAATGCCAATGGTTAAAAAAAGCATTTCAGTTACCAACCAGCAAGATAGCTGGATCAAGGCACAGATCAAAACGGGGCATTTCGGCAATGAAAGCGAAGTTATCCGTGAATTGATCCGCGAACGGCAAATCCGCGAACAAGAAACTCCAGAAGAAATTGCAGCTATTCGAGCTGCGCTCATCAAGGGCGAGCAGAGCGGGTTTTCTAACCGCAGCGTCGAAGAAATCTGGGAAGAGGCAAGAGCCCGGCACAAGAATACACATGCCTGAGTATCGCCTTACAGGAGCCGCTGAGGAAGATTTGATAGAAATTGCCCAATATGGTGATGAACATTTCGGAATTGCACAGTCCGATAGATACCGCGAACAACTCAAAAAGAGATTTTCGCAATTAGCGGCGCACCCTTTACGATATGCCGCCGTTGACCACATCTATAGCGGATATAGACGTAGCGTGTGCGGTGCTCATTCAATTTATACCGTATTGATCAGACCGAGATTATCATTGTGCGAATATTAGGCCGACAAGACCCATCAAAAGCGTTCGAAGAAGAAGCCGTATGAATGAACGAACAGCCGGTATTTTTTACGCCAAAAATATTTATTTACACCTCATTGTTTCCTCAACAAGTTAATCACCCCAAGTAAAAACCGGCTCAACCACATGCCGAATCTGCGCATGCGCAATCAACCCAAAATACCGCGCATCAAATGAATTCGGATTGACATCGGACATCAGTAGATATTCAAAATCATTCAACACCTTCTCTTTTAAACGATATTGCGGCATTTCATGACCATCACCATCCGCGCTGATCTGCGCACTGTTGGGCATTAATTTACCATTAACAACAATCCCTGCCCTATCAATAGAAACCCTGTCCCCCGCTTGCGCAAAAACACGCTTCAATAACATCCCATACCCACCCGGACAGTTTCCTGCGCTGATGGTGTTTCGCATCATAGCCACATCAAAAACCTCATTCTGCGGCGGACAAAAGGAAACATACGCGCCGCGCCCTACCGGTTCATCGATGATCTTGTAAAATCCCACTGGAAAGCTCGGCGTATTATTGTAATAAATACCACTGAACCGCAAAACGGCAGCCGATAGAAATATAACCGCACTAACAAACAAAACAATGCCCGCCAGGATATGGAGTCCTTTTTTCATGAGGATTTGACGATTTTGTCACTATAAAGAGGCGCAGCAATCGCCGCCCGTGCCGCAAACACAGGGTCATGGAAATACAACGGCTGCTTGCCGTATATGGCCGGATAACCGGCCACATAAATGATCATGTCACCTGGCTTGGTAATCTTGCCGTTTTCATCCTTTTCCGGACCCAGCATGCGTAAACATTCATCCGGTGTGAGTAATGGACGCTGAATTTCCTGCATGGTTCGAGTTACATTGCCATGCATCATCCCTACCCGTCTCCCGCTGGTCGTGATCTGCTCTTTGATGACGGTGGTTTGCCCGGCCAGTTTGGATAAATGCTCCGCTGTCTCAATCCGATTGGGCGGAAAAGCATTTTGAATATGGCAATTGGAACTGATCGCTTCATCGTGGCCGTATCCGGTTTCACGACTTTTAAGCTGATTGATGTCCTGACAGACTAGATAAGCTTTAATACCGTAACCAGCAATATACGCCAGGGATTCCTGGAATATTTCCAACTTTCCAAGACTAGGAAACTCATCCAGCATCAACAACAGCCGGTGCTTATAATGCGCAACCGGCTGCCCCTTCTCAAATTCCAGCCGATCGGCCAGTTTGCGTACAATCATGTTCGCCATGATCCGCACCAGCGGCCGCAACCGCGTCTTGTCATTGGGCTGCGTCACAATGTATAAACTCACAGGATGCTCATGGTGCATCAAATCACGGATGCTAAAGTCCGAACGGCTGATATTTTTGGCTACCAGCGGATCGCGGTACAGGGTTAAATATGATTTGGCGCTCGATAATACCGACCCTGCTTCTTCACCCGGCCGATCCAGCATATCGCGTGCCGTGGAGCCTACGACCGGATGGTTCTGTCCGTTGACATGGGGATAGGTGGCCATTTCCATCCATAACTCACCGATATCGCGCTCAGGATCGGAAAGTATGGCGTCAACATAAGGTAAGGTAGCGGCAGTACCTTCATTTCTTGATCGATACAAAACATGCAGAATCACACCCACCAGTAACGCCTGACTGGTTTTCTGCCAGTGATCATTTAATCCCCGGCCATCCGGATCAACCATTAAGGTCGCAAGATTCTGTACATCACCCACTTCAAACCCATCCTGCATGCGAATTTCATCCAATGGATTCCAATAGGCGCTCCCTTTGGGCGATGCAGGATCAAAACGAATCACTTTATTTCCCGCATGCTGCATTCTCCAACCCGCTGTAACTGACCAAAGCTCACCCTTCAGATCGGTAATAACGGCACTTTGTCCCCATGAAAGCAGTGTCGGAATCACCAGACCGACACCTTTGCCCGAGCGAGTCGGCGCATAACATAAAACATGTTCCGCCCCATTGTGCTTCAGATAATGCGTAACGCCTCGATCATCCTGCCATGCTCCCACATAGACAAAATCATTCTGCGGGGATTTCTTGGTAAATAGCTTTTTAAAAAACGAGTTCTTCCTGGGCAACAATCGGGCTGCCTGGATATCGGTCAAGCTCGCCCAACGCGCTGAACCATGTAAGCTACTGTTCGGCCGCGCCGAATTATCTATAACCACTCTCACAACCAGTGTCAGAAGCAGCCCGACACCCGAAACCAGCACACCCATACTCATCGACTGATCAAAGATGTCCGGATACTTGAAATACCATTGATCCGCCCATTCAATAATCGACCAGGGCGCATAAATATGATTAAAGTGCGCACCCAGCTGCGGTTGATACTGGAATCGGTAGGCAAAAAATTGCGTTGCAGCCTGCATTCCACCGAGCATGAAGAAAACCGCCATCATCTGAACCAGCCGGTTGTTCCCCTGTGGTGCCCCTTTTTCCATAGGGCCTCCAGAATTATGGTTTGAAATGTTCATCGTGACCGCCCTTTCCCTTTCCCTTGATGCGTTGATCGGATAGTCTTTAAAGGAACATGCGGTTTTACCGAATGATTGCCCGAATGATCCTGTTCATCAAACGTCACATCCAGATTGGCATCCATCGCAACCTGAACCACTTTTTTACGAAAAGATTCCGACCCATTAATAGTCAGCTTGTTACCGTACTGCTTTATGGCCGCTTGTAATACGCCCGCTATTTTGTCTCGGGCCGCACCGGCCATAATCACGAGCCCGTTACCACCATCCCGAATCGCTGTCGATCCGATCGTGCAAATAATCGTGCCCGTTCGGGTAATTGTCTCAATGACATCTGCCTTCGCTGAGTCTGCATGCTTTTGTACCCCAGTCACCTGGTTTTCCGGCACCCTACCCTCTTTTCTGGCGCGTAATATCTCCAATGCCTCCTGATTTCCCAACCGGGATTCCTTCACCAGCCAGCTTAGCCAGTCCATTCTTCTGTTTTTAGCCTTAGAATCTTGATAGGCAGCGGCATAGTCTTTTTTAATCGCTTCAATGCGCAGCTTTAAGTCCTGATTAACCGACGCGTACATAATCTTTTTTGATAATCTGCCGGCCGTAACGTTTTTAATCAGCAGCCGTTTAAGCCTGGATTTGGTTTGCGCGGATTCTATTGCTTCATGCTTTTTATCCCGCAACAGCTTCCATTGCTGCGCACCAGAGATTGCCGCTTCATTTTGTTCTTTTTTGTATTGCGCATAAAGTTGGGCGGTATCATGCTTGTTACGCAGGGGTTTGGGTTCATATTGCTTTGACGAGGATTTGTTTGTTCTATTTATGCTTGGTGTGCCATCAAGTCCGACATAATCCCCGAGCTTCTTAACCAGACTAGCTTTTGATAAGCTTCGGTCAACTGAACTGGCTTTAACCCCAATCCCATTGCCCGAGACAAAGACAAATCCATTGCCCCGCTCACGCAATTCCAGACCATGATCGGTTAACACCTGGTGTAATTCACTCCAATTTGTCGCAGATTGCATCTGTTGCAGGCATTCCTGCTGCATCCAGCCGATCAGACTTTCCACGCCAGCCTTGAATTCAATATTGGATGACCGGCCCTGCGCACCGCGTTTGATGGTTTCGTGATTGTCAGGGGTTAATCCATAATCCTGTTCGAGTTTTTCACACAGTTCCGCAATCATTGAATAGTCATAATGCGGGTTATGGATCGTAAGTCTTTCCGGATGAATTTTATTGATCGCAATATGAATATGCAGATGATCGGTGTCATGATGCACCACACTGAGCCTTTGGTGTTCACCAAACCCAAGACCTTCACAGAGTTGATCCTCTATTTTTTGTAAGATTGCTTCAGATAAGTCATCATCCCGGAAACTCACAACCAGATGATAAGTTTTGTCAGAAGTCGCGCGCATATTCATCTGCTGGGTATTCAATACTTCCGCAATCACGCAGTCCGGACGATCTGAGTAGCAATTAACCGCTCGCACCATACCGATGCGCTCAGTCTTATTTTGTGGATCAACAATGTAATTCACCAGTCCGGCAAAATTGCTTTTGCGCAGGGAATTAATTGGAATGTGTTTTGCGATCATATTATTTTATTTAATCGATATCTCATAAGTGGTAAGTGCTTACTTTTTGGAGTGGATGACTTTCATCATGATTTCCGTCATCTGTGTGCGCGTTTTTTCGATATCTTTTAACAAACCATTGATCGTTTTCTTGTCAAAGTGCGCCGATCGTCGATCATCGCTTAACCACAACTTTAATAACCCCCCTAGCCTACCCAAATCACCGTTGATCTTTGCCAGCTCACTCACTTTTTGGTTATCGACAATGCTGGTGGGCTCATAGCCCAAACCTAACTTTCTTAAATACTCCGCAGCGCTGAGGCCACATTTCTCGGCTTGGTCTTTGATGACTTCACCCTCCTCCACCTCAACCGGCACCCTTAGGTGGAGTTTGTATTTTCTTTTTGTTTTCGGTTTGGTTTTGGTTTCTGTTTCTGCCATTGGTTTTTGTCTCTGCTTTTGCCCTTGCTGCCGCTCTTTTCTGCCCTTGCCTCGCAGAGCAGGATTATCGTTGAGCACATCGTGCGAATAAGATCGTTGTGATGCTGGATGACAGATTTATCTGTTGGCTAACATCATATATCCTGCCCTATGTTATGTCTCTATATACTAGATTATGCATTATTATTTAAGTTTGTAGTTGTATAATTTGAGATGACAGTTCTCGATTTAATATTTGTTTAATTCTTATATACCTGTTATACAGTGGATATCTACTGCATTATTGGCTAATAATTGGATAGATTATTGAATAATTGGTTGTATGATTTGCTCATGAAACAATT
>NZ_JALHQJ010000060.1 GCF_022842015.1 Nitrosomonas sp.
AAGTGTCAGGGTGGCCGCCGCAGCAACCAAGGTATCCTGCGTAACAATCGTGACCGCAGTATTGGTATTGCCTAGCGTAATAGCTTCAATATTTTGAACATTATCAAAATCATTGGTTGCCGTGAAGACTGTATTGCCGGTCAAGGCAACTGTGTCCGTTCCGGTGCTTCCATTCACGATATCCGCGCTGGTTAAACCGGTGACTGCAGCAAAGGTAAACGTATCGCTACCTGTGCCACCAGACAGCGTGTCATTGCCCAGCCCAGCGGTTATACTATTGGTGCCGTTTCCTCCAGACAGCGTGTCGTTTCCAGAGCCACCGGTAATAATGTCATTGCCTGAACCACCGGTAATACTGAAGGTGCCATCGGTTTCTGCAGTACCATTAAATGTCAATGCACCCGAATTAGCGGCAGTCGTGAGTGTCAGGGTGGCTCCCGCTGCAACTAGGGTATCCTGCGTAGTAATCGTGACCACGGTATTGGTATTGCCGACTGTAATGGCTTCAATATTCTGGACATTATTAAAATCATTGGTTGCCGTGAAAGCTGTGTTACCCGTCAAGGCAACCGTATCCGTGCCTGTTCCCCCATCCACGCTATCCGCACTGGTTAACCCCGTGACCGCAGTAAAGGTGAATGTTTCATTACCAGTGCCGCCGACTAGTGTATCGCTGCCGGTTCCGCCGGCGAGTATGTCATTACCTGTTCCACCCGTAATGTTGTCATTACCCGAACCGCCGGTAATATTGAAGGCACCGTTTGTTTCTGCGCCACCATTGAATGTCAACGCACCCGAATTGGCGGCATTTGTAAGTGTCAGGGTGGCCGCCGCAGCAACCAAGGTATCCTGCGTAACAATCGTGACCGCAGTATTGGTATTGCCTAGCGTAATAGCTTCAATATTTTGAACATTATCAAAATCATTGGTTGTCGTGAAGGCTGTATTGCCGGTCAAGGCAACTGTGTCCGTTCCGGTGCTTCCATCTACGATATCCGCACTGGTTAAGCCGCTGGTGGCTGCAAATGTGAAGGTATCATTACCTGTGCCACCAGACAGCGTGTCATTGCCCAGCCCAGCGGTTATACTATTGGTGCCGTTTCCTCCCGACAGCGTGTCATTACCCGAGCCACCAGTAATGACGTCATTCGCGCCACTGCCGGTAATAATGAAGGCGCCATTTGTTTCTGCAGCCCCATTGAATGTCAGCACTCCGGTTGTGAGTGAGGTTGCCTGAAGCGTCAAGACAGCCCCAGCGGTTACCAGGGAATCTTTGGTTGTAATAGCAACAGCTCCGGTAGTGTTTGCAACCGTAATGGTTTCGATATTGCTTACGTTATCAAAGTTGGTGGCAGCGACAGCCGTATTTCCAGTCAGCGCGACTGTGTCTGTTCCGGTACCTCCATCTACGTTATCTAAAATAGTTAAACCAGTGCCTGCTGCAAAGGTGAAGGTATCATTGCCCCCCTCGCCGGAAATGGTGTCTGTGCCTGTGCCGGCAACAATGCTATCATTGCCCGCACCGCCGGTAATCGTATCATTGGAGGCTCCGCTACTAGTAATATTGAAGGCGCCATCGGTTTCTGCTGCGCCGTTAAATGTCAATCCGCCAGTGTTAGCCGTCGATAATGTCAAAGTGGCGCCCGCTGCCACCAGGGTATCCTGCGTAGTTATTGTAACGGCTGTGTTGGTGTTGCCTAAGGTAATGGTTTCAATGTTCTGAACATTATCAAAATCATTAGCTGCAGTGAAAGCGGTATTGCCGGTCAAGGCAACCGTGTCTGTGCCTGCTCCGCCATCCACGCTATCCGCACTGGTTAACCCCGTGACTGCTGTAAACGTATGGGTGTCATTGCCTGCATCACCCGATAGCGTGTCATTGCCCAGTCCAGCAGTCATGCTGTCGTTGCCATTGCCTCCAGTAAGTGTGTCGCTCCCTGAACCGCCGGTAATAATGTCATTGCCGCTTCCACCCGTAATATTGAAGTTACCATCCGCTTCTGCGGCACCGTTAAAGGTCAGTACGCCAGAATTAGCGGCATTCGTAAGCGTCAAGGTGGCACCTGCCGCAACCAGGGCATTAACCGTAGTGATGGCAATTGCTGTGCTGACCATATCGGATAATGTAATGACTTCGATATTACTGACATTATTGAACTGGGTTGCAGTGACTGCCGTGGTTCCCGTTAGTGCGACCGTATCGGTTCCGGTGCCGCCATTGACGGTGTCAGTCGTCAACCCTGTTCCGGCGACAAAAGTGAACGTATCGTCACCCGCACCACCCGCAAGTGTGTTACTTGCCGAGCCAGCGGTTATATTGTCATTTCCAGAGCCACCGGTGATATTGAAGGTGCCATTGGTTTCTGCGGCACCATCAAATGTCAGCACACCCGAATTGGCGGCATTCGTAAGCGTCAAGGTGGCTCCCGAGGCGACTAGAGTATCCTGCGTAGTAATCGTGACAGCTGTATCCGTATTGCCTAATGTAATGATTTCAATATTCTGAACATTATCAAAATCAGTGGTTGCCGTGAATGCTGTATTGCCGGTTAAAGCAACCGTGTCCGTTCCAGTGCTCCCATTTACGCTATCTGCATTGGTTAAACCGGTGACTGCATCAAACGTAAATGTATCGTTACCCGTGCCACCAGATACTGTGTCATTGCCCAACCCAGCGGTTATGCTATTGTTACCGTTGTTTCCAGTCAGCGTGTCGTTTCCGGAGCCGCCGGTAATGTTGTCAATTCCCGAACCACCGGTGATATTGAAGGCGCCATCAGTTTCTGCGGCACCGTTAAATGTCAATCCGCCAGTGTTAGCCGTCGATAATGTCAAAGTGGCGCCCGCTGCCACCAGGGTATCCTGCGTAGTTATTGTAACGGCTGTGTTGGTGTTGCCTAAGGTAATGGTTTCAATGTTCTGAACATTATCAAAATCATTAGCTGCAGTGAAAGCGGTATTGCCGGTCAAGGCAACCGTGTCTGTGCCTGCTCCGCCATCCACGCTATCCGCACTGGTTAACCCCGTGACTGCTGTAAACGTATGGGTGTCATTGCCTGCATCACCCGATAGCGTGTCATTGCCCAGTCCAGCAGTCATGCTGTCGTTGCCATTGCCTCCAGTAAGTGTGTCGCTCCCTGAACCGCCGGTAATAATGTCATTGCCGCTTCCACCCGTAATATTGAAGTTACCATCCGCTTCTGCGGCACCGTTAAAGGTCAGTACGCCAGAATTAGCGGCATTCGTAAGCGTCAAGGTGGCACCTGCCGCAACCAGGGCATTAACCGTAGTGATGGCAATTGCTGTGCTGACCATATCGGATAATGTAATGACTTCGATATTACTGACATTATTGAACTGGGTTGCAGTGACTGCCGTGGTTCCCGTTAGTGCGACCGTATCGGTTCCGGTGCCGCCATTGACGGTGTCAGTCGTCAACCCTGTTCCGGCGACAAAAGTGAACGTATCGTCACCCGCACCACCCGCAAGTGTGTTACTTGCCGAGCCAGCGGTTATATTGTCATTTCCAGAGCCACCGGTGATATTGAAGGTGCCATTGGTTTCTGCGGCACCATCAAATGTCAGCACACCCGAATTGGCGGCATTCGTAAGCGTCAAGGTGGCTCCCGAGGCGACCAGAGTATCCTGCGTAGTAATCGTGACAGCTGTATCCGTATTGCCTAATGTAATGACTTCAATATTCTGAACACTATCAAAATCAGTGGTTGCCGTGAATGATGTGTTGCCGGTTAAGGCAACTGTGTCCGTACCTGTTCCCCCATCCACGCTATCTGCGCTGGTTAAACCGGTGACTGCAGCAAACGTAAATGTATCGTTACCTGAGCCTCCTGAGAGCGTGTCATCGCCCAATCCAGCGGAATGCTATCGTTGCCGTTGTTTCCAGTCAGCGTGTCGTTCCCAGAGCCGCCGGTAATGTTGTCAATTCCCGAACCACCGGTGATATTGAAGGCGCCATCGGTTTCTGCGGTGCCGTTAAATGTCAATCCACCGGTGGTAGTCGTCGATAATGTCAAAATAGCGCCCGCTGCAACCAGGGTATCTTGCGTAGTTATTGTAACCGCTGTGTTGGTGTTGCCTAAAGTAATGGTTTCAATATTGTGAACATTATCAAAATAAGTAGCTGCCGCGAAGGCGGTATTGCCGGTCAAGGCAACCCTGTCTGTGCCTGCTCCGCCATCCACGCTATCCGCACTGGTAAGACCAGTGGCTGCTGCAAAGGTAAATGTATCATCGCCGGCGCCTGTCATAATGCTGCTTGTCGCTGTGCCTGCAGTAATATTAAATTTTCCCGTTGCGCCAGCGATCGCCCCGGTCAATGTCGATCCCGAAAATCCGGTTATCGTTACAGTATCGCCATCCGCAACATTGCTAATTGCCAGATCGGAGGTGCCCGCTACAATAGCAATCCCGTCATCTACTGTGTTATCAGTCACAGCAAGATTAATTATGCCACTGATTGGATCTGAAACCGTCAGATTTCCGGTCAAATCCGTAATGCTGATTGATCCTGCTGCTGCCGTGCCGGAAGTAACGGTCAAGATTGTATTATTGGCTAATGCCGCTGCATTGATGCTTACTGTATCTGATGCAGCTCCTGCAGCCACATCCACAGATGTTGCTGACGATCCAGTAACAATGCTGATGCCATTGTCCGTTGCATCAGCAGTGATAATTGTCAATGCGCCGGTGAGATTGGATGCAACAAGGTTGCCGATTAAGTTATTGATTGCCAATGCTGAGGAACTTATGCCAAGCGTTAATGCTGTATTTTGTTCTAAAGCAGCGGCATTTATCGTAATGATATCACTTGCATTATTGGCAATTAAAGTCAGTGCTTCCGAGCCAAGTGTCAGGGTTCGTGCATTGGTGGAATCATCTTCCAGCACGTAGGTTTCAATACCTACCAATGTCGTGATGTTACCGTCACCGGCGATCGTGACTTGCTCGCCATTTACGCCGGTGCCTGGCGCGGTGATGGTTCCGGTAAAATTCTGGTTTTGCGTAGCAGATAACCTGACCGCTGCACCCGATACCAGTGTCAACGCTTCCACGTCGCTGATAGTGCCACCATTGATATCCGCACCGTTGCCCAAACTGAGCGTGTCACCGACCGTGCCTTCGCCAGTGATGGTACCGGTATAAGTCAGCGCACCGAGATCAACAGTTACCGCGTCAGAAGCTGAGTTAGCAGTTACATTCGTGGACGCACTGGTAACGGTTACTGTGCGTGCATTGGTGGAATCGTCCTCAATGCTGTAATTCTCGATACTGGATAGGGTAGTAACTGCGCCGTCACCGGCGATCGTGATTTGCTCGCCATTCACGCCGCTGCCTGGGGCGGTGATGGTTCCAGTAAAATTCTGATTTTGCGTAGCTGACAACTTGGCTGCTGCACCGGAAGCTAACGTCAGTGCTTCCACGTTACTGATAATGCCGCCACTGATATCCGCACCGTTGCCCAAACCGAGCGTGTCATCGGCCGTGCCCTCGCCGGTGACTGTGCCGGTATAAGCCAGTGCGCCGAGATCGACGGTCACCGCGTCAGAAGCTGAGTTAGCGGTCACATTCGTGGTCGTGCTGATAACGATTACTGTACGTGCATTGGTGGAATCATCTTCCAGTACGTAGGTTTCAATGTCCGCCAATGCCGTGATGTTACCGTCTCCGACGATGGTGACTTGTTCGCCATTTATACCAGTGCCTGGCGCGGTGATGGTTCCGGTAAAATTCTGGTGTTGTACGGCAGACATTGTGACATTGTTGGCTCCAACAACACCTGTTGCATCAAAAATTAAATTTGTAAAATTGAGCACTGTTGCAAGTGCAATACTGGAGCCATCTTGTACACTCAACGTGTTAGTACCTGCGTCGCCATCCAGTACAACTGCTGTCATTACCAATGGTGTCCAAGTTGGCGCTGTGGAAATTGATAGAATCTCATCCGCAGCGGTGCCTGAGAAAGCTGTAGCATTTGTCGCTAAATAGAATATATTTGTAGACGGAGCAGAGGATCCACCTCCGGAAGATGATAGTAGTAAATGTGCATCAGATTTGCCATTCCCGTTCACATCACCCACTTTGGGCCCAGCCTTAGTAATTGCATCGCTAAAAAGTGATCCTGTTGTGCTGGCGACCGTACTACCGATATTCCCTTTTGCAGCGCCTGATTTTATTTCTGTTTCAATGGTCTCAGCAACAATTTGTACCGCAGCAATACGTGCTAATGCTTTTAATTTACTGGAATTGTTGTGGAAGATATCGGTAACACCCTGGTTTAAATTCGCGATGATTTGTGTGGCATCGGTTAATAAACTAGAGGCTTTGATTAATGTCGCATTGTCTGCGCTCGATAAAGAAGCAGCTCCTTTAATGAGTTCTGCAACAATATTTTTAGAATTTAGAGCAATTCTGCCTGTACTGTTTGCAAGAATTGCAGCCAAAGCATCATAAGCCCAATCTATTGCTGTTGTTTCATCGGGTGCAATGCCTGCGCCAGTTAATAGTGCAGCGGTTTGACCGACTAGTATTTCGATTTGTACAGAGACACCATGAATAGCGAGTGCAGAATTCGTTGCGGTTATATTGGAATCTTGACGAATTGTTTCTTTGATGGGGTCAAAATGAAGCAAGCCGATGCTTGTATTTAAACCGAGTGTTGCCAGCACTTTTGCAACTGCAATTTGCGCTGAACTAACACCGTCCTGCATAATTTTATCAACGAGTGTGGTTAATGGCGTGATGACAGTTGCACCAGCCGGTGCAGTCATAATCCCCTCAAAAGGCTTGCCTGTGGCAATATCAACTCCACCGGATGTAATTAGATTGCCAAATCCATCTATGCTGGGTATGAGAAAGTTGCCAAATGCGTCCGTAATTGAGCTTTTCTCGCCGGAATTAAGCAATCGATCGCCATTGAGATCGGCAAATACAAGTGCCTCTTTGACATAACCATCAATGACTTTGCCCGTAGCGCCAGAGGCTAACAATGCTTTAGTTGCGGTCACGGTGGCGATGTTACTGGTGGTCTCTTCTATTACTCGCTGCAAAACGGATAAGCTTGTGGCTGATCCACTTTGATCGATAGAATAAAAAGCAGCAACTTCAATTTTATGATGGAATTGCTGGGCAGCTAAACCCCAGCTAGCGTTGGTAAAATCAACTGATGCAAGCGCTGTTGCGGCCGAGTGTAAAACATTTCCACGGCTTTCGCCCGCATCCAGTATTTTCTCTATTTCTGAGGCGGCCCACGTTTTGTCTTCGTTGCTTACCAGTAAGCCAACGGCATTTTTTACAAATTGATAGGCAAAATCGGTATTGGATAATGTGTCTGAATAGAGCGATTGTTTAAATACATCGGTTTGTGCAAGAATACTGGCAAGTTCTTTTGTCGAGCTGCCAGTATTGTCAAGATATGAAACAAATTCGTTTAAATAGTGGGCACCTGGCGCTGCATTGAATAGCGTTACAACTATTTGTACCGCTTCCAGTTGCTTATCACCCATAGTTTTCCTCAAAATTTACACTGACAGCACTCGAGTGCTGCCTGTAATAAATTGATTCTACTTAAAGAATGAGTAAATAAATTACTCAAATAAGGTAAGTAAATTACCTTATATTTTCAGAATGAAAGAAGTCGCTTTAGAAAGGCAATTTAATACCAGGTGGTAAACCTAGTCCGCTACTAAGTTCAGCCATTTTTTCCTGAGTTGTTGCCTCTACACGCCGCACAGCATCATTAAAGGCTGCCGCAACAAGATCTTCGAGCATTTCTTTGTCGTCACCGACAAGACTGTCATCGATGCTAACTCTTTTGACATCATGACGACAAGTCATAATGACTTTAACCATGCCGGCACCTGATTGTCCTTCCACTTCGATGGTGGCGAGTTTATCCTGCATTTTTTTCATGTTCTCCTGCACCATTTGGGCTTGTTTCATCATGTTGCCCAGGTTACCTTTCATCATTGCTTATCTCCTTTATCTTGAATGGGTTTAATTGAAGGAACGATTAATTTTGCATCAAATTGCTTGATCAATTCTTGCACAATTGGATCCTTTTCGATTGCCGCAATCGCTTGTGCCTGTTTTTCTTCTTCAACACGTTGTTGTATTGCTACTGGTGTCAACCCTGTAATGCTACCAACGAAAAAATTAAGAACCACAGGTTTATTAAGAAAAGTATTCAGTGCAGACTGGATTTTATCCTGATATTTCTTTTCCAGCAGGTGCTTATGCGCTTCCGGTACATAGAGTTCAATCTTATCTGCTGAAAGAATCTTGGATTCACTATGTTGTGCTAGCATTTTAGCCATGCCTGTTAGCTTTAATTGCTGAACCAATTGTGGCCAAGTAAGATCGGAAGCGTCTGCTATTTCGCGCTGAATTGTATGTTTAGAGACTGAGGGCGGCTTATGTTCGGTTTTTGCGGGTTGCTTGATGTTTGTGGGCGGAACGTGTGGTGGTTGATTTACTGCAAGATTCTCCGGCATGAAGGTGAGCATGCGCATTAATGTCATGGTAAAGCCGGCATATTCATCGGGTGCCAGACTCAGATCGCCGCGTCCGTGCAGTGCGATCTGATAAAACAGTTGAATATCATCAGGCGTAAGTATCTTCGCCAGTGCGTTTATGCGGGCATGTTCAGGAATATCCTCGCCAATTGCTTGAGGGACGATTTGTGCCAGCGCAATACGATGAAGGAGGGCTGCCAGATCCTGTAATGCGGAATCGAATGAAAGGCTCTGCATCTCCATTTCATCAGCCAATGATAATAATTTCAGGCCATCCTTTTGTACCAAAGCATCCAATAGGTCAAACAGATAACCTTGATCAATGATGCCCAGCATATCTCGCACGCTTGCTTCTTCAATTTTACCTGCTCCAAAAGCAATGGCCTGGTCCAGTAGACTCAATGCGTCGCGCATACTGCCTTGTGCCGCGCGCGCGACGAGCTGCAGTGATATTAGGTCGCACGGGATTTCTTCTTGTGCCAATATTTTTTTCAAGTGATCGGTAATTTGCGTTTGCGGAATTTGTTTCAAATTAAATTGCAAACAACGCGATAATACTGTGATCGGAATTTTCTGCTGATCAGTTGTCGCGAGCACAAATTTGACATGCATCGGCGGTTCTTCCAGTGTTTTTAACATGGCATTGAACGCCGATTTGGAGAGCATATGAACTTCGTCGATGATATAAATCTTATAACGACCACTGGTTGGTGCGTACAGCGCATTTTCCAGCAGTTCGCGCATGTTATCGACTTGGGTATTTGAAGCTGCATCCAATTCAATCAGATCGATGAAGTTTCCAGAATCAATTTGTAAGCATGTCGGACAAGTGCCGCAGGGTGTCGCAGTTACACCTTTTTCACAGTTAAGCGATTTGGCCAGGATACGGGCGATAGTTGTTTTGCCAACACCACGTGTTCCGGTCAGCAAGTAGGCATGATGCAGTCTGTTTTGTTCAAGCGCATTAGTCAGGGCTCTGACTACATGTTCCTGTCCAGTCAGCTCGGTGAAATTTCTTGGACGCCATTTGCGCGCAAGGACTTGTGTTTGAGACACTTTTTAGATTTGGAAAGTGAATTACATCCGATTAAACCAGCCAACGATGCATAAATGACAATTTCAGTTTGCATTGGGTGGCGAGCCAGACCCCCGGCACTCGCAATAAATAGCTGTGGCTGCTTCCTTCCGGACCTGACCAGATTCACCACCTTGCAATGCGGGGAGGCCCGCCATAAAACTTATTAAAAGTGCTGGAAGTATACCAGTAGATGATGGGTTACTCCAATTTGATTGCTAAAGAATTCGGTAGGTGCTCGATAAAAGAGATAAACTCCGAATACGATTCGGCCGCTATTTAATTTATTTACTACAAGAGACTGAGTGCTATGGTTTATCATCGCGACCTGCTGGCTGACTTAAATAAACCCTTGCCGATGAAGGATAAAGTTGTCAGTATTCATCGTTCTATACAAAAGAAATTTTTATTTGTCTCGCGCATCGCTATTACACTTTATGATTCGGAAACTCAGACTCTGAGAACTTACCTGGATAGCGATGAGGATGACAATCCCCTGGCGCATTTTCAATCTTCTTTGGACGATGCGCCGTCATTAAAGGAGATTCTTGCCAGAGGTTTGCCGCGAGTGGTCGACAATCTGGTTACTTTTGAAAATGGTTTGTATGAGCATACACAACGAATCGGCCGCCATGGATATGCCGCAAGTTATACTATGCCGATTTTTCATGCTGGTGTGTTTGTCGGTTTTTTGTTTTTTAATTCGCACGAAAAGGATGTGTTCGCTGAAAATATATTAAGTATTCTTGATATCTACGGTCATTTGATAGCGCTGATGATCATTAATGAATTGTCCACAGTAAAAGTCATGGGCGCCGCGCTGAAAACGACCAGCGGCATGGTTCACCTGCGTGATCCTGAAACGGGTAGTCATCTGGATCGCATGTCACGTTATAGCCGTCTGATTGCGGAATCGCTTGCCGATCAGTATCAACTGGATGATGCGTATATTGAACATATTTTTATGTTTTCTCCCCTGCACGATATTGGGAAAATCTCAATCCCAGACAGTGTCTTGCTAAAACCAGGTCCGCTGAATGCGGAAGAAAGATCCATCATGGATACCCATGCGCGGGCAGGTAGAGAATTGATCGATGATATCGTTGATAATTTTGGTTTTGATAGTATTGATCACATTGATATTTTAAGAAATATTGCTGAATTTCATCATGAAGCTGTTAATGGGAGCGGTTATCCATCTGGGAAGATGGATAGTGAAATTCCTCTTGAAGCACGTATTGTCGCGGTGGCTGATGTATTTGACGCACTGACTTCCTGCCGCCCCTACAAGGATGCTTGGAGCAATGAAAAAGCATTCGATAAGCTGAGACAATTGGCCGGTGAGAAGCTGGATGCTGATTGTGTGAATGCTTTGATTGATCATCAGCAGGAAGTTATATCGATTCAACAGCAATTCAAGGAAAATACTTACGGTTAGCGCATCCGCCTGGCGGGATACGAAACACTAAAAGTGGCATTGGAGGTAGCGCAATGCGCATGAGCTAAATCCGCTAAAATGGACTGTTTCATTCTGGGGCTTTTGAATAGAGCCATGACCGCCAAAAAATCTATCCAGACGTTAATCAAACCAAGTGATGCCACTGCATGGATTGCATGCCCCCGGCGTGCGTGGCTGGATAAACACCAACCCACTACGTATGAGCCCGATGCGTTTAATCGGCTACTCAGTGATCTTGGTTTGGAGCACGAGGCAGCCATGCTGGCTAAGCTGGAGAATCAGTTTCCAGTAAGTTCAGCAACATCCTTTGAGCATACACAAGCTTTGATGCAGCAGGGTACTCCGATTATCTATCAGGGACGACTTGTGGATGAACGCCAAGGATTGGTGGGCTATCCTGATTTCCTGATTCGACATGAAAGTGGCCAATACCAGCCGGCTGATGCAAAACTTTCGCTCAGTGAAAACAAAAAGGCAATTCAGATTCAATTAGGAATTTATCGTCGATTATTGGGAAATGGATTGCCAGCCATGGTCTTTCTTGGGGATGGCCGTACTGCATTGCTGGGTGATGAGGTTGAGTCACTGGTCGACGAATTCATCACCAGCATGAGAACTTTGCTTGATCTGCAGCAGCAACCATCGGTGCGTTATAGTCACAGTAAATGCCGCATTTGTCCTTATGATGCGCATTGTCGCCCGGAATTTGAAGCACGTGAAGATATCTCGTTGCTATACGGAGTTCATGGCAAAGCTGCCGACTGTTTAACCGAAGCAGGTATTTCGACCATTTCACAGCTCGCCGCAAGTACCGTCGAAACCGTGCCAGATGTACCTCATCTCAAGGGTAGTAAAAGAAAACACCGTGCTATTTTGCAAGCCAAATCCTTTCTGAGTGGGAAAGTATATCTATTGGATAAAGCTGTTTTGCCGGAAGGAACCTGGATTCATTTTGATATTGAGGACAATCCGTTAACCCCAGCCCGTGAACGTCATGTGTATTTATGGGGTTTTTTGCTGCCGCCATATGCCAAGGATGATTTTGATCATGTCTGGACTGACGATGAAACAAGTGATTATGAAGGTTGGCTAGGCTTCTTGCAGAAAATTGAGACGTACCGTTCATTGTATCCTTCCATAGTGCTTGCACATTACTCGAATCACGAGAAGGCTACTATCCGGAAATACGCCGAGCGCTATGCCATGGGAAGCCACACTACAGTGATGTGGCTGCTTAGTCAGGACAGTCCTTTGTTTGATATGCAAAATCCAGTGCTAGATAGCTTGGTCTTGCCGTTGCAAGGCTATGGTCTAAAGGATATTTGTAAACATCCAGACTTAGTTAACTTTCAATGGGAAAATCAAGAATCCGGATCGCAGTGGTCGGTGGTGCAATTCAATCGTTTTCGCTCAGAAACTAATTTGCTTGAAAAGCAAAAATTGAAAACGGAAATTCTTGGCTATAATCGTGATGATGTGATCGCCACGCGAAATTTGGAGCTATGGCTGAAAAGCTTATTTTGTTGATTCAAGCTATGTACATTACAGATCAGATTGTTGCGTCCTATTTGTTTGCTTATGAAATGATTCGGCCGTAAGAATCTTCGAATCTTAAGATGTCATCTTCTCCAAGGTAGCTGCCTGATTGCACTTCAATTAAATGGAGCGGA
The DNA here is from genome assembly GCF_022842015.1 of Nitrosomonas sp. Lineage (GTDB taxonomy): Bacteria > Pseudomonadota > Gammaproteobacteria > Burkholderiales > Nitrosomonadaceae > Nitrosomonas. The sequence continues at coordinate 12,736 of NZ_JALHQJ010000060.1, forward strand.
ATTTTCCCGGGATTCTCGAGGCGGTGCATTTTGCCTAGTGGTATGTAAGTCGACTGGTTTTCGGTAAACAAAGTTTCTGTATCCTCCATTATGACTTTGGCAGTGCCACTGACGACAACCCAGTGCTCCGCTCGATGGTGGTGCATTTGCAATGATAGCTTTTCACCGGGCTTGACCATGATTCGCTTGACCTGAAACCGTTCGCCCTTATCAATGCCTTCATACCAGCCCCACGGGCGATGGATTCGCAAATGCTCGAGATGTTCCTTGCGTTGATTGAATTCAAGCTGTTGTATCGCTGTCTTTAATTGTTGCGTTTTGCTTTTGTGCATTACCAGCACAGCGTCGGCTGTTTCGATCACAATGATGTCATCGAGTCCGATTACAGTAACCAGACGATTTTCTGCGCGAATATAGCTTTTTTGAGTATCCAGTACGAGCGTATCACCACTGGTAAAATTGCCATCGTCATCCTTAGGCGCAATTTTCCACAGTGAATCCCAGGAACCGACATCGTTCCAGCCGAACTGAGCGGGTACAACAATGGCACGGTCAGTTACCTGCATAATGGCATAGTCAATTGAATCCGAAGGTGAAGCCGTAAATGCATCCTTATCAGGTAAGATAAAACCAAGATCCGTGGTTCTTTCTTGCCAGGCTTGATGGACAGCAGTGAAGATGTGCGGCTGATGCCGTTGCAGCTCTTGCAGATAATTTTTAGCTGTAAAAACAAACATACCGCTATTCCACATATAGCCACCTTCTTGCAGATAGGCAGTTGCAGTTTCCAAGTTAGGCTTTTCAAAAAAGGATTGAATGCGGTGGGTGGGCAGGGCAACAGGTGCTGAGAATGAAATTGCGTCACCCATTTTAATGTAACCGTAGCCGGTTTCAGGTGCAGAAGGCGTAATGCCAAAAGTCACCAGATAATCCTCCTGAGCGGCTACTTTTGCTGTTTCTACAGCTTGTGCAAAAGCATCCTGGTCATCGATGACATGATCGGCCGGGAGAATGAGCATCAAGGCATCTTCATCAATCTGGGTTAAATGAAACGCGGCGAGCGCGATAGCCGGCGCGGTGTTGCGTCCGATCGCTTCAAGGTAAATCGCTTCCGGTTTGATATTAATCGCTTCACATTGCTCCTGGATCAGAAAACGATGTTCCGAGTTAGACACCACTATGGGCGCTTGCGCATGCAATAATGTTGCAGCCCGGCCAAGGGTGACCTGCAGCATGGTTTCTTTACCTACAAGCGGGAGTAGTTGTTTAGGGTAATTGGCCCGGGATAGCGGCCACAGCCGGGTACCGCTACCGCCGGAGAGGATGATGGGGTGAATGTTTACGTTCATTTTTCAGGTTTTTTAGTGTTGAGGCTTGAAAAGATTAAGACAATATAGATAAAACCGCCGACTTCCGGTTGCTGCAACTCGACTGTTAAGTTGGTAACAAGTAAAAATCGTAACACGATTACCCATGAGCATGGGATTTTTGGCAAGGGTGGGTTCAAATCTCCGATGATCGCTTTTTCCTACACTAGATGGAAAGTATCGGGTTTCGACTGAAGATCTTGTCTATGAGAACCTTAAATCAAAAATGCAAATTGTTGCTCCGAAAGGGTTTGTTACCGATCTAGCTAGCGCTCCATATCTTTTTTGGACAGCCTTTTCACCATGTGGACAATACACTAAAGCAGCGGTAATTCACGATTATCTTTATTGGTATCAGTCAGATTTTTGCGAGAGGACTGCGCAGATGATATTCTATTGATAGCAATGGAAGAATCAAAAGTTAAACCTTCGGCAATCCCCCCATTTTTAATGGGAGCATACAGTAGAGAGTTTTAGTTTAAAAGCTTCTGCCAGCCTCATCGCTGGTGTGATACTTCCGCGTGCCCTATTCGGAGGTTCATTATTGTAAATCCACAACCATTGTTTTGCGGTAAGTTGAACTTCCTCAATGGTTGCAAATTCATTCATTTCCCCGCCGAATGGTCCTGTTGCGTTCAACGTATGCATTTTGCTGTGGCTTTCCTGGTTGGATGTAATTAAGCTGGATACCTTGCTTTTGTGCCTAACAACGAAGCGTGCCGTTGATATTTTTCGGCCTATTATCACAGCGGATCTTCCATACATACTTGCTTATCAAATAACCGACAGCGATATTCGCATATTGGCTGTCATGCATACATCCAGAAAATGGCCTGATAAATTCATCGATCTCGCTAATGGTTTCCTTACAACAACTTTGACACTTCGATAGGGTAAAAATAGTGGCCATCGATTCTATTACAACATCTCAAGTTGTACAGAAAGACTACTGTTGCAGCTCGTCATGTCATACTACAATGACTTAAGTTGGGGCAGTGCATCCATTGGTATCAAAAAACACTGCATATTGGATCAACTGACCATCCTCGCCATATCATTGAAACTGGCAGCAAATCATTTCGCTTCAAGCAAAGCAGTGCAACTGCAAAAGCTGGAATCCAGGAACGGGAAAAGGAGAAATATTCTTCATTTGAAAAAACAGCAGATTCTTAATCCATTACCGCTATTTCTATAACACAAAAGGAAGGAGGAAAAACCTAATTCAGTCTGGTCGATTTATCCACAGCGGTGTAGTACGCTATGCCACTGTTTCTCCTGGTCAGTTTTCAGTTAGCAGCAATAGGTTAAGCGTTATTTTTTCACTACACTTTGTAACATCGATACAAGGATCGCTCTATAAATTCATGCGCCCAAGAAACGCCTCAATGGATAATGAAAAGTATCATCATGGCACTTGAGAGCACCCAATATTGCGGTGCCAGAAAACAATCTAGCATCATATTGACATAGACTAACAACAGGGAATCGGTGTCCGAGCCCCTGATTGTATTGACTTTCAAAATCGTTTAAGTCTGCAATACCCATACCTTTTTGTAACGTCCAAGCCATATCGCCAAGTACTCGTAAACCCTGAATGCCTTGTTTGTTTGCATTCAGAAAAGCATTCTCGAAGAAAGCATATAGCTCTGCGCTGTTTGCCATACCCTCCGTTAAAACGATACGACCATCCTGAATATCTTGATCAATGCAGGACCTGACATCACGTAGTTCATTGGTGATAATAGACTGAACTTCCTTGGTAGCAACCAGAAAACAGCGATTTCCGGATTGAAGACCACCGAGTAAAAATGGTAGTGCTAATTTAAGTCGTCCCAAATCAGTGTCATAAAACGCACATAAGTGGCTGCCATAATTAATTGCGATACCTTCAAGATCAATATGAGCGATTCGGCTTGTTGCGTGCTCAAATGCAGCAATTTTTACAGGCGCTTGATCCTGCTCAAGATAAGCCAATAGATCAGTTAAGCGATATCGCCTCTCGCGTTTGACTCCTATACGCATGCAAGGCAGCTTACCCGCATCACTCCAGCGTCTCAAAGATATTTCACTGGCATTTAGAATCTTGGCTGCTTGTTTGATGTTCAGAAGTGGCTCAGCAGCGCTTTCAGTGATGTTCATGCACATCCTCTCCCTAATTAATTATTATTTATTTCAATAGAATTTTCAGGTTTATGATCTTTTTTGATAGCTCTCAATTTCATCCTTTGCAGTTGTTTCAAGTCACTAGCCTGTCTTTATAAAACGCTTGACTTTTATTTTAGCATGGGTCAAATTATAAAAAAGATTATTGATGATCACCAATGATTATCAATGATGTATATTAATAGATGCTTACAGTACTAATCAAATTAATAAATACAGGATAACAAAATGAATTCAGTTTCCGGAAGCTCAGAGAATTATAGTTTCTATAGTGCACTCAGCCATCCACCCTTACGGGCGGCAGGTAATACCCCAGATCTATCAATCTATCGTCCCCAGAGCATTCCTGAATATGGTGTTTTCCGTTACAAGGCGCCGGTTGAGGGTTTGCTGCAAATAGGTGGCGCGCATAGTTCTGAGACTACCTGGTCAGATGATTTCGAAATTGCATGGACTAAAATGGGCAATAAAGGGCCACTAGTTCTGTTTTTGCATGGTGTTCCAACTAATCGTTCACAATGGGAAGCAGTGCAGGCACAAGTATCAAGCTTCTGCGAAACGATTTCCATCGACATGCTGGGAATGGGTGAAAGTTCCAAACCACGACTCTATGGTCGTAAAAATAATCCAGCTTCCAATGCCATGTGGAACTGGGTTAATGATGTTGATTATATTGAAAAGCTGATGCAGAAAGAATATCCAGGTCGACAATTTATTTTTATTGCTGATGATTGGGGAAGTGGTATTGCTTCGCACTATGCTGCCAAGCATAACAACCGTTTAAATGCATTTGTGCAGATGGATCCGATAGCCTTCGACGGTTATCCGGTGAATGAAATTCAGGCAATAGGCAGAGCCTCAGAAATTCCGAATACAGAAGAAGGGGATGCACAATTTGCGATGCTGTTCGCAGCCTTTGATCAGACATTAGTACAGATTTTAAAGTCGATGGTGTACGATCCTTCCAAATACAATCAATATAATCTTCGCTATCTGACTTTTCCTTATATTGATGTAGATTATGAACGCAATAGTACAGATGATGGAGTCGCCGATGTCGCCAAATCAACTACCATGCACCTAAAATTACACAACATACGCGTGCTAGCAGATCGCGCCGCAATTCTTAGCCCAGCCCTGCTACTGCCATATCATCCGAAATATAATCCCCAAGGTGTGCAGTACCAGAACATTACTGTTCCGACACTGATTATGTGGGGTGAGTACGACAACATGATGCCAGCAGCGCAGACACAACGGTTTGCTCATGTACTAGGCACAGATGATGTACAAATTACTTACATTCCAAGAGCGGGACATTTTCCGGCCACAGATAATCCAGACTGCGTCACAGATACTATCCTTAATTTTATTCGTCGGGTTATGGGACGCAGTGCACTGGCTGATATCTATATTGGAAATCATGGCATCTGGAAAGGGGATGAGCGCCAGATGATTCAAGAATTACGTGTGCTGCATGGTATTGCCGATTGATTTAAACGGTAAATATTTATGGTAGTGATTGCTGAGTATCCCATATTTATGAGCTATTTATGAAAAAAATCATGCTTGAATCGGATTTGACTTGCCCGCATTGCGGTTTCATCAAACGGGAAACCATGCCCACTGATGCCTGTTTATATTTTTATGAATGTACAAGCTGCAACACTCTATTACAACCGAAACCGGGTGATTGCTGCGTCTTCTGTTCCTATGGAACCGTGGTATGTCCACCCCGGCAGACTGAGACAAACTGCTGCAACCTTTCTTGATAAGTATCATATGATTGCAGGCAATAATGACTTAAACATTCAAACATGGCTGGAAGAGCATGGTGATTATCTATTCAGTTATGGACTTTTAAGAGTAAAGGATACGCATGTCGCTGAAGATCTGGTTCAAGAAACACTGCTGGCGGCAATATCCGCTAAAAATACTTTTTCCCATCAATCTACCATTCGGACCTGGCTGATTGGCATACTCAAACACAAGCTGATTGATCATTTTCGACGTCATGGACGCGAAGTAGCCGTTGGTGATCTGATTGATCAGGATGAGGGAGACAATCTGGATAACTTTTTTAGAGCTAATGGCCGATGGATTGAAAAACCGGAGGCTTTTCCTAACCCAGAATCAGCCTTTCAACAGAAAGAATTCTGGAAGATCTTTCAGGAATGTTTATCTGGACTGAAACCAAAGCAAGCTGAAGTATTTCTTGCTAAAGAAATTCATGGAATGAGCAATGAGGATGTCTGTAAGGATTTTGCACTAAGTCCGACTAATGTGTGGGTAATTATGCATCGTGCTCGATTGTCCCTGAATAGATGTTTGAAGATTAACTGGGTAGATTAATGGTGGGTATTAAATGTTAAATTGCAAACAAGCCAGCCAGTTGGCTTCACGGGCAATGGATGAAAAATTACCCATGTGGAAAAACATCGCGTTAAAAATGCACCTGATTTTATGCCGCAGCTGCACTAATTTTACGCGGCAGCTTCAGTTTTTACGCAAAGCCTCGCGTCGATCTAGAACTAATCTTGATTTTCAGCTAACTGACGAGGCAAGACACCGTATCGCCAATACTTTGAAGGGTAAGCAGGCTGATCGCTGATCGTAATAAGGAACCAAGAAAGGACCAGTTCTTGTGTTATTTTAAAAAAATGGCAACTAGAAATGTCACTGAATGAGGAGAATTAACAAATGCTACAAGTTAGGTGCCCTGAAATAATGCACCCATTTCTCGTCATTATCAAAGTCAGCCGTCAGAATATTCAGATTCTGTTCAGGATTATTTTTTCCGTAGGCTGCCAGAATATCCTACTGTTTGGCACATGTAGAACACCCGGTTGCATAAACATACACCAGAATGACCTTTTCGGATTTCCGGAGTTCATAGAAATGGGCCTCTGTAAAAGCTTCCTTTTCAACGGCAGCTTGGGCCAAAGTGGATAAGGTGATGACTACGCTCCTCAAAGTAATAAAAAGTGATTTCATGGTTTGTGGTACCTTCTAATATCAAATTTGTTTGTCGTCTTTTTTGTTTACTTGCATCGATTAAGATTAAGCGAACTGATGTGAATGATGTTTCTTCAGGCTTTCAGTAAAACTAAGACATCATGCCGCTACGTTGCGCTTCTCGATTGCTGCCACAACGCGCCTGATCTGTTGTTCAACATTAATAGCTGTGTACCCTGTGAGCTCAAGCTCCCGATCCTCAAAGACATCAACACCTGTATATCTGCACTCCCAACCAGCAATCACCTGATCACGTTGTCGTATTAGCGCTTCTATCTGTGGTCGGAATAAAACCAGCATGGCGGAAATCCACAAATTAACTGGCCACGAAGGATATGCATGATCAATCTTGAAATAATCTAGCATGACGATGACATCCTCGGCTTTGTACCAGGCCTCTGCCGTCACCCAACGATTGATTGCGAATAACCCGATTGGAAAGCCGTAGGCATCCATTGAAATGCCAACGAGATGGGAAAGCGCATTACTTCCTTTCGGCCAGGGCTCCGCACCAGTGTAGGGGACGGGTGATAATCCGGCAGGCATTCCCGGCTGACGCAAGAATGTATGGAAATGCCCATTTTCTTTGGCTTCAGCACGATGTGCGTGATAGTAATACTGACTGTTTGTTTCTCCATCGAATACATCGTCTTTAGGATAATGTTCCAGTTCGTAAAACTCGCCTTGTCCTTTTAGCACTTCTCCAACGATATTAAGCCCGCCTTTTTGCAATGCCCGGTAGCATTCGATAATCTGTGCACCGGCATCGGCCATGCGTTCAAGCTGCATGCGAGATAATCCAGTGAAAACGTCATTACCTGTTTCAAATGTTTTTTCATTCATAAAAAAGCGATGAAGCCTGTATCAG
>NZ_JALHQJ010000061.1 GCF_022842015.1 Nitrosomonas sp.
TAACTGATTGCTCCCTAAATTCCTGGCTATATTGTGCGCGGGGTAATTCCATCTCCATCCTCCATTTCATGTTCTCATTTTATGAAACTTCGGACTCCATGAAAATAAGCATACCTCAAAACATCCGCTACGATCGTGCAGATGGTATCGACATGGCATTCCGTCCATTTGACGGAAGGAAAGATCAGTTTCTGTTCTCGCTGGATGCGACGATTCCTTTTTAAAAGCGATTAAAACTTTAGTCGTGTAGCAATAAATCAAAAAGGGGCTACACCATTGAAAAAATGAATAAATTTTTTTCACGAATTATATGCATAGCACTTGAAGAACACGAAAAGTTTAATTTAATAAATTGTTATTAATAATAATATTTCTGATGCGAAGCATTAAAATTTAAAAGTAACCATGGTATATCCATAATTCGTATCCGCCATACCCGGGCTTTGTGGGACTTTATCGAAGTAGTCGCCTTTGAATATATGGCTATACCCTATATCAAAGCTCATGCGTTTTAGATAACTCCATTGAGGAGCCCAACCCACACTAATATCAAGCATATTGCCCAGGAAAGTTCCAGCCTGGCCAGTTGGATCTTGCAGGCCGCTACCAACATATGCGCCATGCTTATTGGCTAACCAATACGCGCGATGAGACATCATAAGCCTGACATCAGGACGCGGTATGAAGGTTGCACGAAAACCGACGGGTGAAAACAGGTTGGAAGGAAACCATGGTCCAAACATACCAGTGGGGCCATATTCCACACGACGTTTTGCATACAAAATATCAAAATTCTTATTGGGATCTTGGCTTCCTGATGAGAAGTCAAATAGATAAACTAACCTTAAGGGCATTGCAGTCTTAAAGCTATAACCTATTTCGCCATGATGGCGATGCGCAAAAACCTTGGTATTCTGAGTATCCCCAAACTGATACATGGATTCAATTTCATAATCCACCTGTCCTGCCACTGGCTTGGCAAACAATCTAAAGCCTGTAGTGGAAAGATTGCGTTTCCTGAGCTTGTTCCCTTCATTTAATTGCAGGAAATAATAATCAAAGTTAGCCCAGGGTAGGTCACGGTTAGTAATCTGCAAACCTGAAAAATAAGTTTCAGGCGTGTTCCAATCCATATGCGTTGGTTCCCTATTGACCGGACGGGTGCCAAATACTTGCAATCCCCATTTCTCTTGCTCGTTTCCTACTACAAGCCGTATCCCATCAAAAGTGGGCGTTAAGGTTCCCCACCGATGGCCTCCTAACAGGCGCGCTTCTCCTGTTTCCAGTAAAAATCGACCCACTTCGAATGTTGCGTTATAACCTGTTCCTAAAAAATTCTTGAATAAATAATCGAGATGAAGTTGAGTAAAATCAAAATGATTAGCAAAGACATTTGATTGGCCCTGCCCAAAATTTGCTAAGGGAGCGCGTATATCCGTCAGTTCGAGTGTAAACTTAAGGGGGTCAATAATATTCTTGATTTCCATTAGAAATCTAGTCCGCTGATGAACCATATCATTAAAGCCCGGAATATTCCTCGTGAAACCATTATCGTAGGCAGCATAGCGTGTTCGGTGCTCAACTGCTAAATCGAGCCAATCCGGCGTTATAGCAGAAAGTGGATTTTTATGATTTTCCATGATTCTAGTTAGATTATCATAGTCAAATCGAGTTTCCCCCACGGTTTCCTGCGCACTGAATGGCGCTCCATTAGTCTTTTTGGGTGTCTTGTGGTTTCTGGCAAGAACCGAAAAGTTTTTGGCTTTCTCTATTTCCGTACTTTTTGTTTCTGCGGCAAAAACACCACTAATCCAAGAAAAATATCCAAATAATGAAAACTTTATCAAGTAGACCAATAGTCTATTTTTACTGAACATCTGCTTGCCTCCTTTATAATCGCTATCAGAAAAACCTGACTCCAAATATTACTGGAGAAGTGCGGGAGGCAATATTCGTGCTGACGCGTAAGGGTAAACCCTTATATGCGTAAATTTATATAGTAGAATCAGTATCCATCTCAGGCTTTTGAGTAAGTATAAGTGAGGTCTTTAAGAGATAGGATTGGTTCGATTGATGCGTTAAGGGATTGAAAAATTTAGAATCTTTGTTTGATGCGGCAGCGAATGCGCTGCTGTTTGGTTGTTTTGCAAAAGGGGCTAACGGTTTAGAGATCGAATTGTTGCAAGTGGCTCGATACCTGAAGCAGTATCGGTATTATTAAGCACTTTGTTCTAGGGCACTTGTGAGCCGATCCGAAAGCGATGGCAATTTACTAGTTGGACACAGCAGCAGGAGAAGGAAATAATGTTGAATGTTCAATTAAATCCGATAAAAGTTCAGCAACGGATTTATTAATGGTTTCATTTAATGTTGCAAACTCGAATCTTGATGTCGAAGAGGCGCTTCGCGTTAGTGAAGAACGCCTGCATTTAGCCAAACAGGCTGCGGGCTTGGGTATATTTGACTACGATATTAAACGCAATATCGTATACTGGGATAAGCAAATGCGTAAATTCTGGGGCGAGCCTTCTGAAAGTACCATAAGTTACGAGGAGTTTGTCGCGAGGATACATCCGGAAGATCGTGCAGCGAGACAAGAAGCTATAGATTGTGCAATGAATCCTGCCGGTAACGGCGAATACAGAGCAGAATATCGCGTTGTAAATACCGCTAATGGTGCTGAGCTCTGGATAGCTGCAATGGGACAAGTTTATTTTGAAGCCGGTCAGGCAAATCGACTCGTAGGCATCACCCGCGATGTCACAGAGCAAAAAAATATCCAAAAAAAACTTCAGACGCAGCGCGACGAAGCTGAGAGTATTCTTAAACAACAAGTCGCGGCACGCACGGCCTCAGCGATTGCTCATGAGCTTAATCAACCGCTGACGGCAATTTCTGCTTATAGCGAGGTGGCCCTTCATGCGATACATAATGATGATCTTGATTCTGGTCATTTAATAAGAGCGCTTGAAGGATGTGTGGAACAAGCGCAACGTGCTGGCCGCAGCTTGCATGAACTGCTAGCTTTTCTCCAGAAGGGTGAGGTGGTAACCGAGCGGTTAAATCTAAACGAGGTAATACATGACGCGCTAAGCATTGTACGCAATGACGGTCACGGTGGGTTTCATGTCACGTTGCATTTGCAGCAAAACCTTCCGGCTATTCGATGTAATCGCACACAAGTACAAAAAGTTTTGGTGAACCTACTCAGGAATGCTGACGAAGCTATGCGTGCCGTGGATTTACCTGCCTTAACGGTTTCTACTAAGGTGCAAACTATGAATGAAGTCAATGTGGCTTTAGTGATTGTTCAGGATAACGGCCCGGGTCTTGAACCCGCAGTGGCAAAACGCATATTTGAGCCTTTTTTTACGACCAAGCCAACAGGTATCGGCATGGGGCTGGCCATTAGTCGTACATTGATTGAAACCAATGGCGGCTATCTCTGGCTAGATCCGGATACAAGGCCAGGCGCTAAATTCCAGTTTACTTTGCCTTTTGCGTCATGATCATGCATGAACCCATTGTTTTTATTGTAGATGATGATGCAGCCGTGCGAAATTCCCTTATGCTGATGCTGGAACAGGCAGGCATGCGCGTGCGATCTTTCGAGCACGCAAATGCTTTTCTGAGTGCTTATCACCCCGATTTCTTTGGCTGCATTATCATTGACGTGAAAATGCCCGGAATAGATGGTCTGCGGCTACAAGAGGAACTTACTTGGCGCAAGATTGAGTTGCCCGTCATTTTTCTTACCGGACATGGTGATATTCCGATGAGTGTAAGGGCAATCAGAGGGGGAGCAGTGGATTTTCTGACGAAACCAGTAATACGGGAAAAACTGCTGGTCTGTGTGCACGCAGCTTTTGCGGAAGCCAAGAAAAATATTAGTGACTTTGCACGTAATAAAGAAATGGTATCGTGCTTAATGAAGCTTACTGACCGCGAACGCGAGGTGATGACCTTGGCGGTCCAAGGGCATAGTAACAAGCAGATTGCTTGTTGTCTGGGCATCAGTCATCGCACTGTTGAGATCCATAAATCCAAGATTATGCAAAAAACAGGTGCAAGTAATTTGCTGGATCTTGCACGTATTGCTCGAGAATGTGATTTGAACGAATAATTCTGCGGTGAGTGTACAGAATATAGAATATCTGGATAAATGCAGCAGCTCACACTCGATCTGATAGTCGTTGCGTCAAATTGAGTAATTGTTAGATCAAGTAACAGCTGGTGTACCTAAGTTTATCCGTGAAATGACTTGTTTCTCACAGGCCATTTTCAGCTTGTTGTTAAACGGACAAGTTTTTCTTTTATCTCGGATTTCTTTTAATGGGGAAATCCGAGATAAGCTAAACTTAAATGCAGATTCCGTGGACAATGGAAGCTTATTCACCGAATCTGATACTGCTGATTGAGCAGCGAGGGTGGGCTCCTGCCCTCACAATAAAGTTACAGGAAATTGCAAACTAAGCTTTAGATCTACTAGGAGGCGAACCTGCGATTGCGGTGGTTGATTTTGAACTGCTCGGTAGTTGATTTTTTGTGCCCGAAGTCATTTTATTGCGAGAATGTTCTGCGGCGGCGATCTCTGCTCGTATTCTTATAGTAGCTGCAGCAGTCGCTTCTTTGTCTGCTTGAGAGCGGACAAGCAGCGCTTCTTTAGCCATAGTCTCAACCGCTTCTCTGGCAGCAGCAGCCTCCAATGCAGTTGATTCCAAGGCTATACGTTCTTGCATGGCAAGCAGAGCTGCTGATTCTTTTCTGGCTTTCTCCAATGCAATTCTAGTGGCATTCTTTTCAGCTTCAAGTTGCGCTCTGGCTTTATTGGCGGCCATAATTTTGGCTTGCGCTCTAGTGATTGCCAATCCTGTAATTTTCTGCTCAATCTCAAGACGCTCAGCCACTGCTTGCTTTGCATCCATTATCGCCTTGGCACGGATTACTGCATCATCTTGCAGGCGTTGTTCCAAATCAGCTTTGCTATTAGTTTCTTGAGCTGCAAGGATATCCATTTGTGTCTTTGCTTCTGCGGCTGTTGTTAATCGTATCTCAGCTTCTGTCTTGCTTTTTGCAGCATCCCGTGCGGATTTTTCAGCTTCAGCGCGCGCTTTAGCCTCTTTGATCGCTTCCTCATCTGCTTTGGCACGTTTCTGATATTCTTTGGTCGCGGCAGTTTCGATTTTTTGCTTCTCTTTTGCAATGGCTGTGGCTTCTTTTTCTGCTCGCAAAGTCATTTCTGCAGCAGCTAATGTTTCTGATTCAATCCGCATCCGCTGATTTGCTTCCTCTAGCAACTCAGATTCTAGAGCCAGTCGTGCCTTGATAGCTTCAGTCGCTGCATTTTCATTGGCAATAATGGATTCGGCTATTTCTGCCGCAGCTTTTTCTGCATCGAATCTTTTACGTGCAGCAATTGTTGCCTGAATATCTAACTCGGTTCTCTTCTTAGCTTGCTCGGCTGCGATGGCTTCAGTTTCTGCTTTTTCCACTGCCGCATTGGTAGCGATCGTTTCAGCTTTTAGCCGTTCTTCCTCATTTTCTTTTGCTCGTTTTTCTTCCTCCAAGCGCCGAGAAACCTGTGCCAAGGTTTGTGACTCAATTCGTGAACGCATCTGAAATTCATCGAGAGCTTGTTTTTCAGCTACTTCATGTGCTTTAGACAACGCCATGATTTCTTGCGCTTCCCGAATTTTGGCTTGTGCCATGATTGCTGCGCTGGTTTCTGCTTCGATCGCAGCTAGTGCGGCAGAATGCGCATCATTTGCTAGTTGAGCCCGATATTTCGCTGCTTCTGTAGCTTCTTTTTCTTTTTGTGCAGCTGCATGCGCTTTATCCAGCGCTGTCGCTTCTTGTTCAACACGTTTTTGCATTTTCTCAACAATCGAAGCTTCGGCTTTGATTTTGGCTTCCAATAATGCATTTAAGGCCTTTTCAGCCTTTATTTTCTCTTCCGCAAGCAGTTTGGCTTTTATTTCAAGTTCGCGGAGAGTATTGGCTTCTCGAAATGCTAATGCTTCAGCTTTTGCTCTGGCTCGAGCTTGGTCAGTTGCCATTGCTTCGGCTTGGATTCGGGTTTCAGCTGCAATTCTGGCGTTGGCCTCTGCTCGGGCTCTCGCTTCAGCAGTCACTTTGGCAATATTTTCTGCTTTAATTCGCCTATGTGCTTCTTTGATCGCTTGATCTTCAACACTAAGTCGATTACGGAATGCAGTATCAAGCAATTGTTTGACTTCATCTGCTGACGCAAACTGCTGATCATCACTCGACATCTCGCAATACTCTGAATCATCAGTAGACAAGATAACCGCATCGTCTGGATGTGATTCCGTCGATGAAGAAAGTTTGCGCAGTGAATTGAATAAGCGTGACTTGAATGTCATAAATTTTAACCAAACCGGCAGTGATATGAATAAACAATTTCCAGAAAATAGATAACTACTTTAGCAGCTTTTGGACGATAGATTTGTCTTGAAAAAGAAGGGAAATATTGCCTGTTTATCAAAAAAAATAAATCAATTTATAGTAAAACTTATCTCGAGAAAGATTTTATTTCTTCTAGGGCATATTGATTTCATCAATGTTAAGGATACCCATCATCAGATTCAAACCATCGTGTACTAAATACTCCAGAATGGGAGTATAGAAAGGCATGCTAAGCCCTAAAACAAAGAAACCAATGGCTAGGGTTAGTGGAAAACCGACTGCGAAGATATTTAATTGTGGTGCGACCCGGGTTAGGATGCCCAGAGCAAGGTTGGTAATCAGTAATGCTGTCAGAACAGGTAGTGATAATTGCAATCCGGATTTGAAAATTTCTCCTCCCCAGTTTGCAAGTGTAGTGAATGTTGCATCTGTTATCGCTGTCGGGCCTATGGGTAGGGTGTTGAAGCTCTGTGAAATTAAAGCAATCATCATTAAGTGGCCATCCATGGCAAGAAATGCCAAGCTGGCGATCACTCCCAGAAAGCGTCCGATAATGTCTATCTGACCAGAATTTTGGGGATCAAAGAATAATGCAAAGCCCAGTCCCATTTGCAAGCCAATTAATTCGCCGGCCATTTCGACAGCAACAAAAACAACGCGCATGACAAATCCAATGGCCACACCAATCAACACCTGCTGCAGTAGGATTACTAAGCCAATCCCGGATGCAGGATCAATTTGCGGCAATGATTTCTCGACTAATGGCAGGACTAGAGTCGTAATCATAATTGCTAAGCCCAGCTTTACCTTGACCGGGACACTGGGGTTTCCTAATATGGGGGCGCTTGCGATCAACGCCAGAATTCTGCTCAGCGGCCAAATAAATGCTGCTAGTAAGGTATTTAATTCTGCGGTGGTTATATTGATCATGCTATTAGCCCATTGCTTGCTTGGCTAAAGAAAGTTAAATTGACTATTAAATCTTAACCGACTGCCAACCACGGAATACTTGTGAACAGTCGTTGCATATAATCTGTCATAACAGCAATCATCCACGGTCCTGCCAGTACCATAACCAAGAACATGACTAATAACTTGGGTATGAATGACAAGGTCATCTCGTTAATCTGAGTTGCCGCTTGAAAAATGCTGACGAGCAAGCCCGTTGCTAAAGCCGCGAGCAGTAACGGGGCGGAAATCATGAATGTGATTTCAAGCGCCTGCCGACCGATGGTCATCGCACCTTCTGGGGTCATAGTAGGTTTCCTTTTAGGTATAAAAGCTTTGAGTCAATGAGCCAATAATTAAATGCCAGCCATCGACCAAAACAAAAAGCATTAATTTAAAGGGTAGTGAAATAATCATTGGAGACAGCATCATCATACCCATAGCCATCAATACACTGGAAACAACTAAATCGATAATCAGAAATGGAATGAAAATAACAAAACCAATCTGGAATGCCGTTTTCAGTTCGCTGGTAATATATGCTGGAACCAGTATTTTCAGTGGTACTTCATCGCGACTTTCAAGCTCTTCACTTTCGGAGATTTGAATAAAAAGCGCTAAATCCGTTTCCCGAGTCTGATGCAGCATAAACGATTTCAGTGGCACACTGGCTTTTTCAGCCGCTTCCATAATGCTTATCTTATCTTCAGAAAAAGGTAGGTAAGCTTCGGAATAAACACGATCAATAACCGGTGACATAATGAAGAAAGTTAAAAACAAAGCTAATCCAAGCAACACTTGGTTAGGTGGGGAAGATTGCGTACCCAGCGCCATTCTAAGAAACGACAACACAATGATGATACGGGTAAAACTTGACATCATTAGTACCAAGGCAGGTAAAAATGTCAGTGACGTTAACAACAATAACGTTTGTAAGCTCAATGTATAGGTGGCACTTCCATCTGCGTTAGATGTGCTGGTAAATGCTGGAAAACCAGATTGTTGTGCAAATGCTGGTAAAGCAATGAAACCGGCAAAGAAAAGTGCTATCTGGAATAATCGAGGCATTCTTATTCTGCTCAGATATCGCGAGAGATATGATGACAATTCATAGATAATCTTACTGAGGTGTGAAGGTAAATGAATAATCAATTCAGGAAGCTTGTTATGCATTTTCTTTTTTTATACTCTGGTTAAGTTGCTCGGCAAAGACCGGGGAAGGAGATGACCCATGCGATATCGGAACGGACGCTTCATTCGTAGGCTTAGTCATTGCGTGTAATTTGTTCACGCGACCGGGGGCCACGCCAAGAACCAGCCAAGTGTTATCAATTTCGACTATTACCACCCGCTCTCTTTGACCCACTCCGGTAGTTGCGACAACTTTGACAACGCCTGCGGTGGCAGTCGGTATCAATGAATATCGCCTAAGCAGCCAAGTAATACCGCCTATGAGCGCCAATACCAGCAGTAGCCCGCCCATCATTTGTAACGTACTCTCGGTTGAGATCACGGGGGGAGGGGAGATGTAACTTGGCTTTCCAGTTTCGGCAATGGCCGGGAATGGAGCGATTACAATGAGAAACAGCAAATAACGGCTTAGCATTTTATGAGCTCTAGCGATTAAGTTTGCGAATTCGTTCACTAGGTGTAATGATGTCGGTCAAGCGGATGCCGAACTTATCATTCACGACCACAACTTCACCTTGTGCAATTAGACAACCATTAACCAGTACATCCATAGGCTCACCGGCCATGCCGTCAAGCTCTACTACAGAGCCTTGTGCAAGTTGCAATAGATTTTTGATAGCAATCTTGGTTCGACCGAGTTCCACCGTCATTTGTACTGGAATATCCAGAATCAAATCTATGTCATGTCGGGCTCCATGCGATTCTCCATCTTTTGAGAATTCCTGAAATACTGATGCGCTAGCATTCTGTGGACCAAATGCAGATCTTTTTTGCCCTTTGTCAGTCTCTGCGAGAGAATTTGTGTGACTTTGCTCGGCAGTTGTCTGTTCAGTCATGGCCGCTGCCCAATCATCGGTAGCATCTTCATTGTCATTACGTGCATCGATTTGTGAAGCTGTCGCTTGTTCAGCCATGGCTGCTGCCCAGTCATCGGGTTCTGCTTGTGCGCTTTCTGTTGATTCTGACATCTTGTTCTCCAATAAATTATTCGAATTCTGATCTAGAAATCATTGAATTAACTCTCAGTGCATAATGCCCATTCATAGTGCCGTAGCGGCAGTCCATTACAGGTACACCATCAACACATACTGAAATAGATTTTGGGATTTCGAGTGGAATAATGTCCCCAGCTTGCATGCTCAGAATCTGTTCAAATGTAACTTTTGTACATCCAATGTTTGCAACTAATTCCACTTCAGCGCCTTGAACTTGCTGCGACATTAATTTGATCCAGCGTTTATCGATCTCTAAATGATCGCCTTGCAATGCGCTGTATAAGGTATCTCGAATGGGTTCGACCATGGAGTATGGAATGCAAACATGCAATCCTCCTCCTTTATTTCCCAAATCAATATCAAAAGTCACGCAAACCACCACTTCGTTCGGTGTGGCGATCGTAGCAAACTGAGGATTCATCTCAGATCTAACATATTCAAAATGAATAGGATAAACGGATTTCCACGACTTCTCGTACTCCTCAAAAACCACACCTAATAAACGCTGAATAATGCGCTGTTCTGTCTGGGTAAAATCTCTTCCTTCAATGCGCGTGTGATATCTGCCATCACCGCCAAACAAGTTATCCACAATCAGAAAAATTAAATCGGGATCGAAAACAAGCAATGCTGTACCTCGCAATGGTTTCATTTGAACCATATTGAGGTTAGTTGGTACGACCAGGTTACGCACGAACTCACTAAACTTGATTACTTTAACCGGACCAACCGCTATATCCACTGTACGGCGCATAAAATTGAATAAGCCGATACGTAATAATCTTGCAAACCGTTCATTGATAATCTCATAGGTGGGCATCCGTCCTCGAACAATCCGTTCTTGTGTCGCAAGATTATAATTACGGACACCACCTGTCTCTACCTCTTCTACTATCTCATCGGTTTCACCCGTGGTACTTTTAAGAAGTGCGTCAACTTCATCTTGAGAGAGAAAATCTTCAGCCATGTTCGACTTACTGAATTACAAACGATGTGAATAATACTTCTCGTACGTCTTCTTGCAGATCTTCGGAATCAAGTGAATGCCTGATTTCATCAGAAATCTGCTGGCTTAGCTGTTGCTTGCCAGCAATGCTCGAAATATCAGCCGCCTTCTTGCTGGAAAGCAACATAAGAATACGATTGCGAATCAACGGCATTTGTTTGGCTATTTCTTGCACAGCTTCGGTTTCTCTGACTTTGACGGTTAATCCCACCTGCAAATATTGATTGTTCTCTTCCGGTTGAAGATTGACAGTAAAAATCTCAAGGTCTATAAAGGTGGTTGGTTTTGCTTTTGGCTTGGGTTTTTCAGTTTCGCCGTCCTCGTCGGCTGACATTTGCATGAAGTACCATGTACCACCCACACCAGCGCCGAGCGCGACGATTGCAATCAAAATGATAATTATCAAACCCTTCTTGCTCTTTTTGCCTTCTGCAGCAGGCGGTGTTTCATTAGATTTTGACATTTAGTTCAGCTCCGCTATTAGACGAAATTTATTATCTTCGACGGAGCAACAAACTGATATGTCAAATAACAATGAAATAGTGTCGCTATTTTCAGATACTGAAACTCATCAGCGACCAAGCAGGTATTTAAAGACTTCGGTTTTTAGAAAGAGACGGCAGTTGCATGAATATGAAAACAAATTTTATTTGTTACACAATCCAATTTTTGTTTGCGTGATTGATGACGGGATTGTCGGATAATTGCTGTTCTGGCTATTTCCCGACAATCCGATAACTCAAATACATGAGGGTAAATACCTAGAAATCAAACGGAGCATTATTGAAATATTACGCGTAAGTGTTGACCATGCCAAGATGCCTGCTAGGCGTAGTAATGGTTTCAATTTGATTGCCAGCCTCCGCTTCAGCGCCAAGTATGTTGGTTGTATTTTTTGCTGATTGATAACTCTGCTGTTGTTTGTTTTCTTGTTGAAAGGAATCGGCGCCAACCATTACATTGCCTAATTGGATACCGTTTTCAGCCATCATCTCTCTTAACCTTGGCAAAGCTTCCTGAATAGCTTCGCGCACCGCTAAATGTGGAGACACAAATTGTGCAGTTGCCTGATCCTGCGTGATCGTTAACATCACTTCGACAGGCCCCAAATGCGCTGGATTCAGGTGGATCTCAGCCACCTGATTTTGCTGAGAAGTCAACCAAACTACTTTTTGTGCAAATTCACCTCCCCATTTTGGCTGATTTATTGGAAGGTCGACATGAATATCCTGCGGTACGGTATTTACTGTACCAGTACCAGTTGAACTGAATGATTGTGATGTGAATGATTCGTTACGCGCCGAAAAAATCGATTCCACTGGGGGGCTTTGGGTAATTACGCTCATTTCTGAAGAAAATGACAATAAATTGCCGTCAACGGCAGAGTCTGCCGAATTCAATGATTGCCAGATATTACTGGGTAGCGAAAAATAATCATTCGTGATTAAGTTAGGCTGTATCAGTTTTTGCTGAAGCATGGGATTCACCGTTGCAGCCATTGAACTCGGAGTCGGCTCACCATCTTGTGGAATTAATGAATTCGGAAATATCGTGGTTGATATTTGCGGCATATTCGATAGCCCTGACTTTGTATTGGGATCGAGTATTGACTCCATTGGAACTTGCGAGAGATTAACGTTGATTTGATGGGTCGAATTATTTAGCAGAGCTTGAATAAAGTTGGCTGTTCCACCCGCAATTACTGTTTCAGGTACGGTTGAGGCTGCATTTGCATCATCATCATTATCGCTATCTTCTGGAGATGCTGTGCTGTCAGAGCGCTCTTTCGCAGTGGATGTGCTGTTTTTCTCATGCTTGTTTTCTGCCTCAGATACTTCACGCTGCAAAACTGTTCCAAACTCTTCGCTGTCAGATTCATTTGCTCCTGATGAATTTGAATTGATCGTAGCTGCAATATTATTCTCAGCTGAAGAATTAATTTGAGGTGCGACTGATATGTTTAACATAAATTTTGGGTCTCATACGATTTATAAAGCTACCAATCAAAAAGCAATATTCATACCAGTGTGACATGTGCAGATATGTGGCTAGCTGTCTTTGGGGGCATGCGAGTTGCGATAGAAGGAATTTGATGCGAATTCATCTTGTATTTTCTGTTCGTTTTTTACTTGCATTAAATCTTCTGCTTTTTTCTTACGTTGCGACAATGTATCGTAGGATTTTAATTTTTGTTGACTGGATAGAAATTCATCCCCTCCAGCAATTTTTATTTTTTGGGCAAATATTACTGCCTGGCGCTGCTCTGTTATAGCGGCATCAAGTTTGTTCATGAAAGCAATATAATTAAGCCACTCAATATGGTCGATTCCGGTTCCTGTTGAATCCTGCATGTGCAATTGATAGCTATGACGATATTGCAGAAGCAAATTTAATTTTTTTTCTGCTTCTTGCTGTTGGATATTCAGCTTACCGAGTTTTCTTGCTAAAGCATCCGTTTGTTGTTGCGCTAAATCCAGAAGAATTCTCAGCGATGAATTTGTCGACATAATGATGTTTTTCCCTAGGCGCTGTATTTACTATTTTCATTCTCAAATAAATTTTTTAGTTTCATAAGGCTATCGGCAGAATTCTCATATTGCGACATGGTTTGTAGTAAAAATTTTTCGAATGCGGGGTAAAGCCGAATGGCTCGATCAAGTTCTGGATCCGTACCCGCGACATAAGCGCCAACACTGATCAAATCATGACTGCGTTGATAGCGTGCATACAGACTTTTAAATTGCCGTGCCATTTCAATTTGTTTCTGTGGCACCACGCTGGTCATCACGCGACTGATCGAAGCCTCGATATCGATTGCTGGGTAATGTCCTGCTTCCGCTAATCTTCGTGATAAAACAATATGACCATCAAGAATAGCGCGGGCGCTATCCACGATTGGATCATTCTGGTCGTCCCCCTCTGCTAACACAGTATAAAAAGCTGTAATTGAGCCACTATTCTGACTACCGTTACCAGCGCGTTCGACTAATTGGGGTAATTTGGCAAATACTGATGGCGGATAGCCTTTAGTGGCTGGAGGCTCGCCGATAGCCAAAGCTATTTCTCTCTGTGCCATGGCATAACGAGTCAATGAATCCATGATGAGCAATACATGCTTGCCGCTATCTCGAAAATATTCGGCAATAGCTGTTGCATAGGCAGCACCTTGTAGACGTAACAATGGTGATGTGTCCGCAGGTGCGGCAACAACCACGGAGCGTGCGAGCCCTTCCTCCCCTAAAATATTTTCAATAAATTCCTTAACTTCGCGCCCCCGCTCTCCGATTAGACCGACGACAATCACATCGGCAGTGGTATAGCGTGCCATCATTCCTAGTAATACGCTTTTCCCTACCCCGCTTCCTGCGAACAGCCCCATGCGCTGCCCTCTTCCTACCGTAAGCAGTGTGTTAATGGCACGTACCCCAACATCAAGTGGTTCATTGACAGGAAATCGTTCTAGTGGGTTAAAAGGACGACTGTAGAGGGGCACGCTATGTTCTGCATGGGTTGGCCCAAGCCGGTCGAGCGGCTCACCCATACCATTTAATACGCGCCCCAGTAACTCTGGCCCAACAATTACATGCTTCGCACGATCCGCAGCGCGTCTTCGTGGATGTTGAAGATTACCGATACGGGGGGGCTCGCTGGCAACTTCTGAAGGAAATACTTTTGCACCCGGTGATAGTCCATAGACATCACTCGATGGCATTAGGAATAAACGCTCTCCAGAGAACCCTACAACTTCAGCCGAAACATTTTGCCCGTTTGATAAGAAAACAGTACAACTACTCCCAACAGCTAATCTGAGTCCTACTGCTTCCATGACCAATCCCGTAACCTTGGTTACTGTTCCGCTTGATAAGAAAGGGCTGGTGGGATTAATGATTTGAGAGCAATTCTTTAAGAAACTACTCCATTGTTCATGACGTGACATGCTAGTCTTTCATCTCAAGCCACTTATCATCGTGACCAATGGCCGATAGAGCTCTGTGCCAGCGAATTTCCATACTTCCGTTGATTTCGCTACCATCCGCTTCAATACGGCAACCACCTCGAGATAATTGCTCATCTTCACGGATACACCAGTTATCTTGTTCTGCCTGTTCGTTAAGATGTGCGGCAACCAGTTTTGCATCTTCTGGGTTTAAATAGAGGCGCGGATTTTGCATTGAATGAGGTAAGTTGCGAAGAGCCTCTTGTACAATAGGTATGATTAATTTAGGGTTTAGCTTTAACGCTTCCGTGACCAACTTCCTTGCAAGTGCAATCGACAAATCCAGCAAACTGTCTGCAACCTGTTGATCCATGTTCTGAAGATCCTGGGTCAGTTTTGCGAGTAGTGATTGAATACGAGCTACTTCTACCTTCACTTCTATTTCTGCAACTTCCCTGCCTTCAGCATATCCGGCCGCATGGCCTTGCTGTAGTCCTACTGCATAACCGGTTTCTTTAGCACGCTGATAAGCTGCTGCAATTTCTTCCTCGTTTGGCAGTGCTACTCTTTTCTGTTCATCTTCTGGGTAATGATTCTCAGCTTCCTGAGTTTTTATCAATAAATCAGAATCCTCTAAAGAATCCATTTCCCAGGGTTGATAAGCCTTGAGATCCTCTTTTGGAACAAAATTATTTGTTATCATCGGCAAGCCTTGAGTTTCGAACTAAATAGCCAGAAGCCATTGTTATTGATTTAAATAATTTAACGGAAAAACTGTTGGCTAGATAAAACCATCATCACCCTTTCCGCCCAGAACAATTTGTCCATCATCCGCCAATTGACGTACAACCTTAAGAATCTCTTTTTGTTCGGCTTCGACTTCAGAAATACGCACCGGACCTTTACTTTCAAGGTCTTCACGAAGGGCTTCAGCGGCACGTTGCGACATGTTCTTGAAAATCTTCTTACGTAACTCTTCTTGTGCGCCTTTCAGAGCGATTATTAACGATTCTGATTGCACTTCCCGGAGCAGTAGTTGAATACCATGATCATCTATATCAATCAGGTTATCAAATACAAACATTTCATCCATGATTTTTTGTGCTAATTCTTCATCGTACTGCTTAATATTTTCAATAACGCTGGCTTCGTGAGCCGATGGGGCAAAATTGAGAATTTCGGCAGCCGTTCGAACTCCGCCCATAGCCGCTTTGCGGATATTGGCACTGCCCGATAGCAATTTTGTTAATACATCATTCAGCTCACGCAATGCATCAGGTTGAATGCTGTCAAGTGTAGCAATGCGTAGTAACGTATCGTTACGTAAGCGCTCAGTAAACAGACCTAGAATTTCACAGGCTTGATCGCGTTCCAGATGAACGAGGATAGTGGCGATAATTTGTGGGTGCTCATTTTTAATTAATTCAGCTGCTGAGACTGCATCCATCCATTTCAGTCCTTCGATACCACTGGTATCGCCACCTTGTAGAATTCGATCTATAAGACTGGCAGCTTTTTCATCACCCAATGCGCTGGTTAAGACTTTGCGGATGTAATCTGACGAATTCTGTCCTAAGGTAGTTTTTCCCTCAGCTTCATCACAGAATTCAGATACTATGTTTTCAATTTCTGACCGAGTAATATTCTGCAGCGTAGACATGGTCTCGCCCAGTTTTTGGACTTCTTTCGGTGCTAATAATTTAATCACCGATGCGGCTTCTTGTTCGCCTAAGGTCATCAGCAAAATTGCACTCTTCTTGAGTCCTTCGTCATCCATTTTTAACCATCCAATCCTTAACAACATTAGCGACAATGGATGGCTCGTCTAGGGCCAATTGTTTAGCACGTTTGAGATTTGCATCGTACATCGATTTCTGAATAGCCTGCATCGCCGTTCCATCCATTTGTCCCGGCAATTGCTCCAATACAGTTCCATCAGCGGCGACCTGAGTTGTTTTATCGGTCAAAGCCGGGACTGGTGGCGGTGGCGCCAGACTCTTGAGAAATGGTCGAAGAATTTTTAACAAGAAAAACAGAACGACACTTATGATTAATAATTGTTTCGCAAAATCTTTTGTCAGCATGATAACGTCTGGATCTTTCCAGAAAGGAATTTCCAAAACTGTTTCAGTTTCTCCTGTGAATAAGCCATTAGTAACAGTTAGCGAGTCTCCTCTTTTTTCGTTATAGCCCATAGCCTCTCTGACGAGATTATTAATTTCTTTAATTTCTTCGGCACTTAACGGTTCATACGTGATTTCTCCGTTTTCATCCACCTTCTTGCGGTAATTAACGACAACCGCAGCGGATAATCGTTTGATATTTCCGGTTGATTGTTGCGTATGCTGAATAGTTTTATCAACCTCGTAATTAATTGTCGATTCCTTTTTTGTATCGGTAGGTAGCGGCGGAGTATTATCACTTTCCTCTTCATCATCCCCAGCTTTATTTCCAGCGGGTTTCTTGCCCCCAACTTCGATTGGCGCGATTGCTGGTTCTGGCGGTCTGTTTGTCAGAGCCCCAGGGATTCCTCCATCGAATTTTGAGCCTATAGACACAGATTCATGCGTTTGCTGACTTCGAATCGAGGCGCGATCCGTTTCCGTGTTATTAGGTCGATAAGTTTCTTCTGCACGCTTGATGCGAGAAAAATCAACGTCAGCCGTGACTTGTGCGCGTACATTAGCGGCTCCGGTAATAGGTGTTAATATGGTTTCAATGCGACGGATATAGTTTTCTTCAAGTTCCTGTAGATACGCCAATTGCTTGGCATCAAATCTGGAATCTTCTTTTTTATCATTTTGAGTGCTGAGCAAGTTTCCATTTTGATCTATAACAGTCACATTCTTTACTGGCAAACTCGGTACACTGCTGGCCATCAAATGTACGATTGCACTGACTTGTTCAACACCCAGTACACGGCCAGGATATAAATTGAGTAATACAGAAACACTGGGTTGTTGTTTTTCTCTTGAAAAGACAGATGGTTTGGCTATCGCTAAATGTACGCGTGCGCTTTGTACTGCTGATAATGATTGAACCGAGCGTGCCAATTCGCCTTCTAGTGCACGTTGATAATTAACTTGCTCAAGAAATTGACTGGAACCAAATTTCTGGTTCTCCATTAATTCAAATCCAACCAATCCTCCTTTGGGTAATCCCTGACCCGCCAGTCTCAAGCGGACTTCGGGAACTTGTTTTTCAGGAATCAGAATCGTACCCCCGCCTTCTGAAAACTTGTAGGGCACATTCATTTGTTGCAATGCGCTGATAATGGAAGCGCCGTCATGATCCGACAAATTATTATAAAGGGCACGATATTCCGGTGTTTGGCTCCACATCAAAGCACCCGAAAATAAGGCAATAACTGCAGCTACAGCAATAATCAATCCAAGTTTTTTTTGATTAGACAGCGAACTAAGGTGTTCTAGCCTGCTTGTTGTAGCGGGGTTAGTTGCATTGGATTCACTAGGTACTGTTGCCACTTACTCTTCTCCTACTTATTCCCAAATCACTTCTCAATTGGAGTGTGTTTTTACCAGAAAATTACGTAACTTATGTTTGCAAAAATCATTGTCGCTTAACAAGCAATACGTTTCAGCATTTCGATTCAATCCCTATAAAGTAATACCGTAAGAATAGCTGTTTATAACTGGATCACTTAAGTTCTGAATAGATTTTTATTAATGTGATGATTATCGATAAATTCGCAAAATCTGATTGCTTAAAAAGAATAGCTTTGCCTGCCTTATTCGCGTCATTATCAGAACGGGTAACAATGCTAAGCTATCAACAACTTCTACCAATGGTTAATCTACACTAGTGCAAACAAGAAAATCTATTGACATCCAATCGATACCATTAGATCCAGAGCAACTACAGCTTGCATTTGCTGCATTTAATGAGGCATCAGAGCAGTTATCCAGTGCCTATCAGGAATTGCAGCAACAAGTCGCGGAATTGACTCAGGAGTTGGCACTTGCAAATGGCGAATTGCACAAGCAACTAATTGCGAAAGAAAATTTATCGCAGCAATTAAGCCTTTTGTTAAACGCCTTGCCGGGCGGAGTGATTTCACTTGATGCACAAGAACGCATCGAGCAAGTCAATCCGGCGGCAATCGATATACTCGGGGATCCCTTGCTGGGTATGACGTGGCAACAGGTGTCTCAGAGACGATTATCCTCTACAGGGCTGGTTAATGAATGGCACGTTACATTGCAAACAACATCCGAGCAACGGCGCATCCGGATCGAGAGCAGCGCGACCGACTCAGCCGGAAGAAGAATCCTGTTAATCAACGATATTACTGAAGCTTATGCGGTACAGGAGCAAATCAGACGCAATCAACGGCTAACCGCTATGGGAGAAATGGCAGCGAATCTTGCGCATCAATTGCGTACCCCGCTTTCAACCGCATTAATCTACGCCAATCACCTGGGAAGTGATGCCTTAGCTTCGAACGAACGACGAAAACTTGCTGCAAAAACGATTGAACGCTTGCATCATCTGGAGCACTTAACAAAAGACATGCTGCGTTTTGTGAAAGGTGAAACAAGCCCACTTGAAACTGTTGCAATCAGTGGCTTAGTAGCAGAGTTACAACAGGTTATCGAGCCGCAAATGAAACAACATGGTTTGCAATTCACGGTGAATGAGAATAGCGCAGGCGAATTTCTGGTAACCGATCGCCAAGCCTTGTGCGGTGCACTAATTAATCTTCTGGAAAATGCAATTCAAGCATCGCCTGCAGGCAGTCAAATTTCTCTCACAACTCGTTTAGAACAGTCAAATATCGTTTT
>NZ_JALHQJ010000062.1 GCF_022842015.1 Nitrosomonas sp.
ACCCTATAGAACGCGATCCTCGTTAGTAACTCTGCTGTCTGTTGCCAGACCCGGCGTTGAGGCCCATCGGTGCAGAGGCTAGCCGAATTAAGCGGCTAAAGCGTAGTTTTCGTCGTTTGCGACTATTGTTTTCAGATGGATTTACGAGGTAATCTGATCCTCGGTATGCCCTGCGCTGCTTTGCAACCCACGTCGAAACCAGATCGTCCCCGGTATTCGCTTTGGTAGTGCTTAGGATGGTGATGAATTCCAAAAGTTCAAGCCCTAGCCGGGTATTCTAACAGAATTAATGAATATTTCTTTACAGGTGAGCTAGCAATTCTTCGGGATGATCAATCAGATGATGTGCGCCCCAGGTTTCAGGCGGTTGATCATTGCCCAGATAGCCGTAGCGCGCAACGATGGGCTGCATACCGGCTGCCAAACTGGCTTGGACATCGCGTATGTCGTCACCCAGATAAATGCAGTGGGTAGGGGAAACGGTCATTTTGTTGCTGGCTGCCAAGAGCGGTTCAGGGTGTGGTTTGATGTGGGCGGTTTCATCGCCACATATGACACAGGCAACTCGTTGCGTTAAACCGAGAATTTGAATCAACGGACGTGTAAAACGAGCGGGTTTGTTGGTGACAATGCCCCAAGGTAAATTCATTGTCTCCATTTGATTCAACAGTGCTTCAACGCCTGGAAACAAGCAAGTGTCGTGACACAGTCGCTGGGTGTAAAAATCCAGAAATTCATCGCGCATGGATTCATAGCCATCGTCACCAGGTTTGATATTGAAGCTGAGCCCCAGCAATCCACGCGCGCCTGCGGATGCGACAGAACGAATCTGAGTAATAGGCAGTTCGGTTAAACCGCGTGCGATTCGTTGCCGGTTTAGGGCATGGCCGAGGTCGGGCGCGGTGTCGGCCAGTGTTCCATCAAAATCAAAGAGAACAGCTTTAATCATTCAGTGCGCTTAGCGAGAAAATGTAAGTTAGCTGCGATATGCCATGATGTAGTTGACGTCGATATCATTTTCCAATGCATATATTTTGGTAAACGGATTATACGTCATGCCGATCAATTTTTCGTCGGTTAGGCCAGCATTACGCGCCATACGCGCAAGTTCGGAAGGTTTGATGAATTTGGCATATTCATGCGTGCCGCGCGGCAATAGATTTAAAACATATTCTGCGCCAATAATGGCAAACAGATAGGATTTCGGATTGCGATTGATGGTTGAGAAAAATACCCAGCCATTTGGTTTTGCCAATTGAGTGCACGAGTGAATAACGCTCATTGGGTCGGGTACATGCTCGAGCATTTCCATGCAGGTGACAACATCATAGTGATGCGGTTTTTCTTGCGCCAGGGATTCCACGGTGATTTTGCGATAATCTACGTCATGACCGCTTTCCAGCAGGTGTAGCTTGGCTACCTTGAGTGCTTTGTCGCTCAGATCAATGCCGGTGACATGCGCGCCCAATGATGCCATGCTTTCGGATAGAATGCCGCCACCGCAACCGACATCCAGCACAGTTTTTCCTGCCAGTCCTTCAGTTAGATCATTGATGTAGTTAAGGCGTAATGGGTTGATATCATGTAATGGTTTAAATTCACTGTTTGGGTCCCACCAGCGGTGAGCAAGCTGGCTGAATTTCTCGAGTTCCATCGGATCAGCGTTAATACCGTCATTTTCCATGTGCATTCCTTTAGTTCGATTGTTTTGACGTTGCCGTAATACGTTCTTGCCAGATGGTTGTGCGATACTGCAGTTCAGTTTGGTTAAGCGTCGTCAATTGTTTGTCTTCCAGCAGCATTCTACCATTTACCCACACATGGCTCACGTTTTCACGGCCTGCGGCATAGACTAAATGTGAGACAGGGTCATAGCAAGGGGTAAGATTAAGGTGGGAGAAATTGATGGCTGTGATATCGGCTGCTTTCCCAATGGTCAATGAACCAGTTAATTGACCCAATCCTAATGCATTGGCACCGTTCAAGGTAGCCATTTTCAGCACTTGATGGGCGGGGAGGGTATCTGCCCGGCCGCTGGTTGCTTTGGCGAGCAGCGCCGCTAGGCGCATTTCTTCAAACATATCCAAACGATTATTGCTGGCTGCGCTGTCGGTTCCGAGGCCGACATTAACGCCTTGATTCACTAATGATGAGATTGGTGCAATTCCACTGGCCAATTTCATATTGGATGAAGGACAGTGTGCAATGCTACAATTATATTGATGTGCCAGTTTAATTTCATGATCGGTCAGATGCACCATATGCACGGCGATCAAATTGGGGCTGAGTAGTCCTAATTGTTGCATGCGCTCTAAGGGTCTTACCCCACTTGATTCCAGGTTGATGCGGATTTCATCTTGGGTTTCATGCAAATGGGTATGAACCGGTGCGTCGAGTTGTTCTGCGTAAGTCAGAATGCTGTTAAAGGTTTTGTCGCTGACGGTATAGGGCGCGTGAGGCGCAAAACAGAAGGATAGCAGCGAATTGTGTTGATACTTGTCGCGTAGTTCCAATCCTTTGGCCAGATAATCGTCAGCATCGCTGGCATAAGGTGTCGGAAAATCAATCACAATCATACCAATAGCAGCGCGCATTCCTGAACTTATCGCGGCTTGCGCACAGGATTCCGGAAAAAAATACATGTCATTGAAACAGGTAATGCCACCTTTGATCATCTCGGCACAAGCGAGCTGAGTACCATCCAGTACAAATTGTGCGTTGACATGTTGATTTTCTGTCGGCCATATGTGTTTGTTGAGCCATTCCATCAGAGGTAAATCGTCAGCAAGACCTCGCATGAGCGTCATGGCTGCATGTGTGTGCAGATTGATCAATCCTGGAATCAATGCGTGATCACTCAGAGTGAGTGTTTGTCGCGGTTTGTAACGTTGACTGACCTCGGTTATCGGAAGAATGTCTTTGATGAATCCTTGATCAATTGCGATGGCATGTTGATTTAGTATGATTTCAGCAGGTTCAACAGGAATAATCCATTTCGCTTCAATTAATGTATCAATTTCTTTCCGATTACTCATTTGCTAAGCAATACGCATAAAAGAAAAAGCCCTGCTGGGATGTGCAGGGCTTTTTTAGCAAAAATAACAAACTAATGCGGCTTATCGAGTACCTGCCACTTCAATTTCAACCCGGCGATCAGGCGCTAAACACTCAATCAACGCTTTGGATCTTCTTTCACCAGCACAGTTGTTGCCAGTTACTGGATTGGCTTCACCTTTGCCATCAACAAAGATCAGACTTGGGTCAATGCCTCTAGATACCAGGTGTGCTTTTACCGACTCAGCACGGCGTAGAGAAAGTGCTTTGTTGTATTCATCTGATCCAATGCGATCAGCATAACCTACAGCGATAATGAGATCATATTTTACACCCTCTATGCCCGTAACAAACTCATTAAGAGATTGGATGCCATTGGGTTTTAATTTTGAGCTATCAAAATCAAATAATGCATCAGCAGAGAATGTGATTTTTTCAGGCGCTGTTTTAACAGGTGCAGGCGCAGGCGCTTCTGCTACTACTTCAGGTTTCTTGACCAGATCCGGATCACATTCATGAATTGCCATGGCAGGCGTCCAATAGCTGGTGCGCCAGCATAACCCAGTTGAGTTTCTTGCAACCTCACCACGGCCATCAATGCCGTAAGCTTGCGGCTTGGTTGACTGATCTGTGTTTGTTTCTTGTGCTAAGACAGCACCAGAAAACATTGCTGGTATAAGAATCATTCCAATAAGAGTATTTTTGGCTGATGTTTTTTTCATGATGTTGTCCTTTTAATGAAAACTATGTTTCTGAGAGTTCTATCGGCAATGCAAGTAAATGCCTTGCCATTACAATTGAAAGTCTTTGCTATTCTACTACTTCGAGCTAATTAGTGTTCTATTATCAGTTTGTTTGCATATTATCGCAAACTAATATGTTGTTTAATTGCAACAGAAACGTGTTGTAAATTGAATTGAACTAAGGGAATTAGTATGTTTAATCGATAAAAATCATGCGGTTCTCATGTTAATAATAGAAATTTCGTTCTAATGAAAAGAGATATACTGCTTTGTTTCATTAGATATTGTAGTAATTGAGCCAAAGTAGGCGAATTCCAGAGTAGTTCGAATATATACTATTAATTAAATCGTGCAATCTAGATTGCACGATCGCTTGAGATTACGTCACCGATTAAAAATTCTTTATACGACTATTAAATTATAGGAACTTGCTTGTATGATCGATGCGTCGGGGTCGGTAACTTTGTCAGTGCAGAATCTTTGTCGTAATTTTGGGCATCATGCTGCGGTGCATAATGTTAACTTGCAATTAAAGCGAGGAGAGGTATTAGGGTTGCTCGGGCCGAATGGCGCAGGTAAAAGCACAACCATGCGTATGCTGTCGGGAAATCTTGCGCCAAGCGGTGGCAGCATAGAAATCTGTGGCATTGATTTATTGGATAAGCCGCTAGAAGCTAAGGTGCATTTGGGGTTTCTGCCTGAGGTTCCACCGCTTTATTTTGATATGACGGTTGATGAATACTTATTATTGGTTGCCCGATTACATCGTGTTGACAAACAATCCATGCAAACTGTGTTAAAAGATGTGAAGCAGCGTTGTGGCTTAGGTCATCAGAGCAAGCATTTGATTGGAGCATTATCTAAGGGTTTTCAGCAACGCGTGGGCATTGCGCAAGCAATTATTCATAACCCAGATGTGATTATCCTTGATGAGCCAACGGTTGGCCTTGACCCCAATCAAATTAGAGAAATAAGACAATTAATCAGAGAATTGGGAACAACGAGTAGTGTTATTTTATCAACACATATCTTACCTGAAGTTGAAAATGTTTGTGACAGAGTGCAAATCATGCACAAGGGGACGGTAGTTTTTGACCAAACTATGATCGAGTTGCGACAACAAGACACTGATCTGGGATATATATTTACACAACTGACACAGTCATGAATAAACAGGAAGATTTATCATGGTAGTGACCATTATCCGCAAGGAATTAAGCATGCTGTTTATTTCTCCTTTAGCTTGGATAATGCTGGCACTGATTCAGTTCGTGTTCGCAGGTTTTTTTCTAGTGCGATTGGATGCTTTTCTTGAGATACAATCACAATTGCTGCAAGTGATCAATTCCCCGGGAATTACGGAAGTCATTATCTCTCCTGTCTTTGCTTTGGCAGCAATTGTTTTGTTGATGCTAACACCGATATTGTCTATGCGTTTATTGGCCGAAGAGCGCCGCAACCGCACTTTGACTTTACTAATTTCCTCGCCAGTTTCGATCATCGATATTGTACTGGGTAAATTTTTAGGCTTAATGATTTTTCTGGCAGTCGTGATTATGTTGATTGTCACATTATCTATTTCATTGCGAATAGGCGGTGTATTGGATTTAGGCTTGTTACTCAGCAACGTGCTAGGATTATTTTTAGTGACTGCATGCTTCTCCGCGCTCGGCCTTTATGTTTCAAGCCTAACGGCACAACCGGTGATCGCTGCGATTGGTTCTTTAGGGGTGTTATTAGGACTGTGGATGATTGATCTGGTTGCGAGTGAAACAGATGGTTGGATTCACTATATTTCTTTGTTGAAGCATTTCAGACATTTTAATCAGGGCTTGATTGATACTTTGAGTATCGCCTATTGTATATTGTTTATCGTGATTTTCTTAGTGCTGACAATTCGTCACTTGGATGGAGAGCGCTTACATGGGTAAGTAATTTTGGTGAAACGGCATGACACTAATAGATAAAAAATTCCGACGGCATTACCGCATACAAAATGGCATATTTGTTATTTTGTTTTTGTCATTGGTCACAGTGCTTGGTTTTTTTGCAGCGCAATATCGTTTTCAATGGGATGTTAGCCAGAATGGGCGAAATAGTTTGAGTGAATCCAGTATTGAAATTCTGCAAAAATTGCATGCCCCGATCCTAGTGACAGCTTATGCAACTGAGCAGCACGCACAATTAGGTGATATTCGAAAAATTATTGCCGATTTTGTTGCGCTTTATCAGCGAATAAAACCGGATCTTTCTCTGACATTTATTGATCCGGTTGAACAACCCATACTGACTCAGCAAGCTGACGTGAAGGTCAATGGTGAATTGGTAATCCAATACAACCAGAGGACTGAGCATTTAACTACCATCAACGAACAGGCATTTTCTAATGCTTTGATACGGCTGGCGCGAGCAGAAGATAAATTGATTGTAGCGTTGAGTGGCCATGGAGAACGAAGGCTCGAAGGGAATGCCAATTACGATTTAGGCGAATTTGGCAAATATCTTCGCACCAATGGTTTTAACAGTCAGACATTGAATTTTGCTATTGACCAAGATGTTCCCGCAAATGCAAGTGTATTGATGATTGCTTCACCCCAGGCAGATTTGTTGCCAGGAGAAGTGGACAGGCTGCTGAATTATATTGATCGAGGGGGTAATTTATTATGGTTGGTCGACCAGGAATCACTGCGTGGATTATTGCCATTGACGGAAAAATTGCGTTTAACGCTTACTCCGGGCGTCGTCATTGATCCTCAAGCCGAACAGCTTAAGGCGCCGATTACATTTGCATTAGGCGCAATTTATGGGCGACATGTGATAACCAATAACTTTGACTATATTACGGTATTTCCCTTTGCGCGCCAGATTACGATAAATGAAAATGAAGACTGGAATAGTGTCGCATTGGTTGAAGTGGCTCAGCAGGGTTGGATCGAAACCGGCGATCTGAATGGAAATATTACGTTTGATCAAGCAACAGATGTGCCCGGCCCAGTCAGCATAGCGGTTGCATTGGCACGTAATATCCGGGATCGCGAACAACGCATTGTCGTTGTTGGTAGTGGGCACTTTCTAGCTAATATGTATTTGGGGAATGGTAGCAACCTGGATTTTGGCGTCAATTTAATTAATTGGTTGACGGGTGATGAAGAATTAATTGTGATACAGCCACGTGCAACAATAGATAGTAGTTTGATTTTAAGTGAATCTGAGCTTACTTTGATTGCCGTGGGTTTTCTTGTATTCCTACCCACATTCTTTCTGATATGTGGATTTGTTATTTGGTGGCGTCGCAGAAGAATAGCAAAATGACTCATCACTCTCGTTTAAATCTGATTATGCTTGCTACCATCGCAGGTTTGGTGGCGTTTCTCTATTTTAGGCCACAATCTGATGCGATTCAGGAATATCCGATTTCTGCAACCACGGTTGAGTCCGTGCAGAGTGTGCGCATCCTGAATAAGCTGCAAGAAATTGTTTTAGAGCAATCGAATGATCAATGGCGGATGATAGAACCGATACAGGCAAGAGCGGATGAGAAAAAAATCGGAGAAGTTCTGAAAATCTTGAAGGCAAGTAGCCATCAGCGTTTTGCACTGGAAGATCTGGAGCGATTTAATCTGGATCGGCCTTATCTTCAGTTGTATGTTGACAAAGAGTATTTCGGTTTTGGCGGGTTCTCATCGACAACTAATCAACAATATGTTGTGACCAATGACTTTGTTTATTTAATTTCACCGCGCTATGCGCTTGCCATGTTGTTAGCTGTCAGCGATCTAATTCACTCAGAATTACTGGCGCCCGATGAGATTCCTGTCAGATTTGAAGTGGATCAATGGGTAGTGGAATTTCAAAATGACAGCTGGCGCACCATCAAACATTATTCTAATGATGGATTTGATGATGAAATGCTCACGCGGTGGATTCAATTGTGGCAAACTACCCGAGCTGAAGCGGTGAAATTGGAGGGCGAGCTTGATTCTGGTTTTGTTGAAAGAGGCGTTATACAAATCAGTATGCAGAATGGAAACATAGTAAAATTCAACATGCTACAAAATGAATATTCGATAGCGCTGCTACGCAGGGCAGAGGGAGTTGGCTATCAATTTCCGATTGAAGTGGGGCAGCAATTAATTGATCCAAGCACAATATTGCTGAATCAATAAATTTCTGAACA
This sequence comes from Nitrosomonas sp., assembly GCF_022842015.1. Lineage (GTDB taxonomy): Bacteria > Pseudomonadota > Gammaproteobacteria > Burkholderiales > Nitrosomonadaceae > Nitrosomonas. The sequence goes on from NZ_JALHQJ010000062.1 coordinate 7,975, forward strand.
CCGATGCCGGAATTACCAGAAGTCGAAACAACGTGTCGTGGCATTGCTCCGCATTTGATCGGTAAAGTGATTGCAAACGTTATTATTCGTAATGCAATGCTGCGTTGGCCAATACCACAGGATTTGCCCGAATTATTGCCGGGGCTGACGATTCAAACGGTGGTGCGACGGGCCAAATATCTGTTATTGGATTGCGGCAGAGGAACATTGATTCTTCATTTGGGAATGTCAGGCAGTTTATGTGTTTTATTGCCAAAATTGGTGCAATCGCCAGAATTGCCGCGGAAGCATGATCATTTTGATTTAATTCTTAATGATCAGACCATTCTTAGGTTGCACGACCCGCGCCGCTTTGGTGCGGTGCTATGGCATAGGGGAAATGTTGCGCAGCATCCCCTACTGATGAATTTGGGTCCGGAACCGTTGACAGCAGATTTTAATGCACAACGTTTTTTTGCAAGAACCCGAGGATTGCGTGCGTGTATCAAACAAACTTTGATGAATAATCAGGCAGTAGTGGGTGTTGGTAACATTTACGCGAATGAGGCTTTGTTTCTGGCCGGGATTAATCCCAAAGTAATGGCTGGCAGAATTGGTCAAAGGCGTTATGAAAGATTGGTTCAAGCGGTTAAGCACACTTTGCAGTTGGCGATAGAAGCTGGGGGCAGTAGCTTGCGCGACTTTGTACGCAGTGATGGAACTCCAGGGTATTTTCAACAACAATATTGGGTTTATGGGCGCAGTGGTAAACAGTGCAAGCAATGTACAACTGTAATTAAGCAGATTAAGCAAGGTCAGCGTTCCAGTTTTTATTGTCCGAGCTGTCAGCGTTGAGGAAGATTTACAACTCGAGTCGGATTATGAATAGTCTGCGCGAATTATTTTAAGTGCAGATTCTTCCGCTTTCTGATGGATCAATCAACTCATTACAAGGTTAATATGAATATTACATTCATTGGCGGCGGCAATATGGCTGCCGCATTAATCAGCGGATTGCTGCAGCAAGGCTTTGCAGCTGAACAGTTGCATGTGGTCGAAATTAATGCAGAAAACTGTGAGAAATTAAAACTTGATTTTGGTGTTCTGGCAACAAGTGATCTTGCTGACGGTGTTACAAGGGGTGATGTTGTTTTATTATCCGTGAAACCCCAACAGTTGTATGAATTGACTCAGGATCTTGCGTCTTTATTGAAGGATCAATTAATAATATCGATTGCAGCGGGCATCCGTGCATCAGATATTATGCGCTGGTTGGGCGGTTATGAAAGAGTGGTGCGTGCTATGCCAAACACGCCTTCGCTTGTGCGTTCAGGTGTTACGGGTCTTTATGCAGCTTCACGCGTGAATGACCAAGATAAAAGTAATGCTGAATCGATTCTGGCTGCAGTAGGCACGACACTGTGGGTGGCAGAAGAAGAAATGTTACATGCAGTAACCGCAATTTCCGGTAGTGGACCCGCGTATGTTTTTTATTTTATTGAATCCATGCAGCAAGCAGGGATAGAATTGGGGTTGACACCGGCTCAAGCCAGACAACTCAGTTTACAGACTTTTGTCGGGGCTAGTAAGCTGGCCAGTTTGAGTGATGAAGATATAGTTACACTGCGCACTCGGGTAAGTTCTAAAGGTGGCACTACCGAACGGGCAATTCAAGCTATGGAAAAAAGTGATATTAAGTGTAAGATCATAACCGCCATCCATGCTGCAAGTGATCGCTCACATGAGATGAGTGATGAATTCGGTAGAAGATAAGGTTAAAAAAACAACTATCCATTATCTTTTTTTAGGAAATATCTATGTCCGATCAGATCTTTGTTTTTCTTCTTGATACTACTTTGGGGCTGTTCTCTTTGGCGTTATTGTTGCGCTTTTACTTTCAGTTGTTGCGAGTCCCTTACTACAATCCGGTATCTCAGTTTTTGATTGCGGTGACTGATTTTATTGTGAGACCTGCGCGTCGTATTATTCCCGGTTGGGCAGGTATTGATTTATCTACACTGATGCTTGCTTGGTTGCTGGAATGTGTCGTTGTGAGCATCGTCTATGTGATGCAAGGCTATAACTTTGAGTCGAATATCATAGCTTCATCGGGAGTCATCGGGTTGCTGGGTATTGTTGAAATTATTAAAACAACGCTTTATATTGTATTACTGATGATCATTGTACAAGCTGTTTTGTCTTGGGTTAACCCAAATAGTCCACTGGCGCCATTGCTGGATAGTTTTACTCGCCCATTTCTCGCTGTTTTTCGTAAGAATATCCCGCCTATTGCTAATGTAGATTTGTCACCGTTGTTTGTGCTGATTTTAATCCAAGTATTGTTGATGGTAGTTGCGGGAATACATACGGAAATTGCTGCAATGTTGAGATAAGTGCATTGCAAGTGAGTTGGTATCGATATGATGAAACAAACAATCTCGTTCTGACACTGCATATCCAGACCCGTGCAAAAACTACTGAAGCAGTTGGTTTACATGGTGACGCGCTTAAAATAAAACTTGCAGCAGCACCTGTGGAAGGCAAAGCTAACTTGGTATTGATTAGATTTCTTGCAACGAAATTTGATGTGCCTATTGGGCAAGTGATATTGAAGCAGGGTGACAAGTCACGACATAAAATAATCATGATTCATCGGCCTATGCATGGTCCGAGTGCGTTATTTAATATATTGCAGGGCTAGTAGCAATGAATGATTCACTTGATAAAACATCATGGATTTGATTTTATGGCGGCACGCAGAAGCTGAGGATGGCTTTCCCGATGCGGCTCGTAAGTTGACCGAAAAAGGATTAAATCAGGCGAACCGTATGTCTGGCTGGCTTCAATCTAAATTGCCGGAGAATACTACGGTGATAGTGAGCCCAACGCAACGTACACAGCAGACAGCAATGGCGCTACGATCCGATTTTATAACGGAGGCCGCAATTGGCCCTGGTGCAAATGCTCACGACATTCTTGCTGTAGCTGATTGGCCTAATTATCAAGGCGCGGTTGTAATTGTCGGCCATCAACCAACATTGGGAAATGTGGTCAGTCATTTGATTCCAGTTATTCCTGCTAGGCTGAGTGTGAAAAAAGGCTCTATCTGGTGGATTCGGTCTCAAAAAAATGAGAACGGATTTGAACCAGTGTTGCATACTGTGATCTATCCTGAAATGTTATGAATAAGTTGAAGTCAAATATTATGCATATATGATGCCTTATCATGCCTAGGATAATTTTGTTCAATAAACCCTTTGGGGTGATCTGCCAATTCACACGAGTAGATGGACATCAATCATTGCGCGATTTTATTCCTTTGTCGGATTTTTACCCGGCAGGAAGATTAGATGCCGATAGCGAAGGTTTGGTGTTATTGACCGACAATGGTAAGCTGCAAAATAGAATTTGCAGCCCAAAGTTTAAACTACCGAAAACCTATTGGGTTCAAGTGGAAGGTAAGCCGGATGATGTTGCACTTAATGCGTTGCGCCGTGGCGTGGTTCTTAATGATTTTAAGGCACAACCTGCGCAGGTAAGCTTGATGGATGAGCCCAGCTTTCTCTGGCAAAGAAAACCACCCATTCGATTTCGCAAGGATATTCCGACTGCTTGGTTGTCTTTGGTTCTCAAGGAAGGCAAGAATCGCCAAGTAAGGCGGATGACTGCGGCGGTATTTTTTCCTACGCTGCGATTAATCCGATATGCAATTGGTTTGTATACATTGCAAGGTATCGTGCCAGGAGAATGGCGCATGCTTGCTGATTCTGATATAGGCTAGGATAAATAAAAATTGCTAGATCTTTCTCTGAAGTTTTTATGAAAAATGATTTCCTAGTTAAGAATCATAGTATTTTGTTTGCTGAGATTTACTTTGTAAATAGTAAGCTGAAAAGAGTAATATTTCCTTTCAGATATGTGATAGTGTAATATTTTAAATTAAAGAATAAAATAGCTAGATATTTAGCATAGTAGTTTCTGATATGAATAAACCGATTGATTCAATTGGATAGATGTTGTTGGGTTTTTTATTAAATGGGCCTGTGTTATGAAGTATAGGCCTTTAATGGGATGATAAATTATATGATTTATGAATTTCTGAATTTAATTTCAGGTGTGATTGATATGCCATGGTGGGGGTATATTGTTATTACCCTGATTTTTACACATATTACAATTGCTGCTATTACAATCTATTTGCATCGTCATTCGGCGCACAGAGCTCTGGAGTTGCATGCAATACCGAGTCATTTTTTCCGTTTCTGGCTATGGTTAACAACTGGAATGGTTACGAAAGAATGGACGGCAATTCATCGCAAACATCATGCAAAATGTGAATCCAAAGATGATCCGCATAGTCCAGTTATTTTTGGCATCAAGAAAGTATTGGCAGAAGGTTCGGAGCTTTACCGAGCAGAAGCTAAAAACGAGGATACTCTGAGAAGATATGGTTATGGCACTCCCGATGACTGGCTAGAACGTAATGTGTATAGCAAGCATAGCGCCAAAGGCGTTGCCCTTATGTTGATTGTTAACATAATTTTGTTCGGGCCAATTGGGATTACTATTTGGGCGATTCAAATGTTGTGGGCTCCTATTTTTGCTGCGGGTATTGTTAATGGCGTTGGCCATTACTGGGGGTATCGCAATTTCCAAGCAGAAGATGCCAGCAGAAATATTGTTCCTTGGGGTATTTTGATTGGTGGGGAGGAGTTGCATAACAATCATCATGCATATGCGACATCTGCGCGCTTGTCTAATAAATGGTATGAGTTCGATATTGGCTGGATGTATATTCGAATTTTGGAAATGCTGGGACTTGCAAAAGTCAAAAAGATTGCACCCAAATTGCGTTTTGACCAAGCGAAAACTCAATGTGATTCAGATACATTACAAGCTGTAATATCTCACCGTTATGAGGTGCTTGCAAAGTATACGAAATCATTAAAAACAATTTTTGCAAAAGAAATGATTCATTTAAAAGAAGCAACTGCAAAGTATGGAGTGGATAGTTCTACCTTGAAGCGTTGGATTCTGGCTGATTCTAAAACTTTGCAAGATCATGAGCGTGAGAAATTAACTCAAGTGCTCAGCAATGTTAAAAATCTTGATAAAGTCTATACCATGCGTGACGAGTTAGCTCAAATCTGGCAACGATCTACTGCAACAACGGAAGAATTGGTTAAACAATTGGAAGACTGGTGTCGCCGTGCGGAGGAGAGTGGGATCGAAGTATTGAGAGCATTTTCTCAGCGACTACGGTGCTACGCCTAATATCTTGAACGGATGCCAATAAAAAACCCGCATATGCGGGTTTTTTATTGGCTAAATAAGTGCGAAATCTTATTTGAGTTTTGTCTCTTTATATAAAACGTGCTTACGCGCAACAGGATCAAATTTCATAAATTCCATTTTTTCAGGTTTAGCCCGTTTATTCTTGGTGGTTGTATAAAAATGCCCTGTTCCAGCTGAGGACTCAAGTTTTACTTTTTCACGCATAACGATAACTCCATAGTTAATCTTGAAAAGTTTTTAAACGTTTTTGCCTTCTAATCGCATTTTTACCAATACTGCATCTATACCATTCTTATCAATAGTACGTAATGCCGCATTAGTTAATCGCAGCTTAATCCAGCGGTTTTCACTCTCAACCCAGAATTTTCGGTGTTGCAGATTGGGTAAAAAACGTCTTTTAGTTTTATTGTTTGCGTGAGAAACATTATGACCAGACATCGGTTTCTTGCCAGTTACTTCACATACTCGTGCCATATAGCGCACTCCAGAATTCTTTAAAGGAAGGGATTATATCCTGATTCGGAGTGTTTGCTCAAATTAAATCATGCTCAGCAAATGAAAGGGCAATACCGTTACCCACAATGAAGTGGTCCAATACTTTTACATCAATGAGAGCCAATGCTTGTTTCAGGGATTGGGTTAATACTTTATCAGCATGACTGGGTTCTGCAATACCGGAAGGGTGATTGTGCGCAAAGATAATTGCAGCTGCATTATGATATAAAGCGCGCTTGATAACTTCTCTGGGATAAACGCTGGCTTGTGTCAGTGTTCCACTAAATAGTTCTTCTGTGGCAATGGTATGATTTTTTGCATCAAGGAAAATGCCGATAAACACTTCATGCGGTTTGTTTGATAAACTCAGACGTAGAAAATCCCGGACTAGGCTCGGCGAATTCATCACATTACCGCATTTCAGTTCTTCACCTAAGGTGCGGCGAGCCATTTCTAATACCGCTTGTAGTTGCGCGTATTTTGCAATGCCCATTCCAGGTAATTGACAGAAGCTTGTCTGACTAGCTGCAAAAACATTAGTTAAATTACCGAAACGGGAAAGTAATTCTCTTGCGAGATCTACAGCACTTTTTCCGCTTATTCCGGTACGTAAAAATATAGCCAGTAGTTCTGTATCAGAAAGTGTTGAAGCACCTTTCTGCAACAGTTTTTCACGTGGACGTTCAGATATTGGCCAATTTGTAATTGCCATAAACTATGATGTGGCTCACAGTGATGTAAAATGGATTTAGTAACATATTTTGTTACTAAATTGTTTTAATTGTTGATTAACGAGGTGACGTGTGGCTAACCATCGATAATTAACTGATAGCGGCATCAGGGCGGTCAAATTGAGCGGGATAATCAGTCGCTGTTTCAGTGATTTGATAGCTTATCGTTTTAGCAAGATTAAATTTATTAGAGATATTATTTGTAATGAGAACAGGAGTGTCGGTTGTGTCGAAGAAACGCGTGCTGTTGGGAATAACTGGCGGCGTGGCTGCGTACAAAGTGGTGGAATTGGCTCGCCAACTAACTCAGGATGGAGTTGATGTGCAAACAGTCATGACTAAAACGGCTTGCCGTTTTATAGGTCCAGCAACTTTTCAATCATTAACGGGTAATCCTGTTTACACTGATTTGTGGGAAGCCAATACTGCGTGCGATATGGCGCATATCCAACTATCTCGTGATGCCGACATGATTTTAGTGGCGCCAGCCAGCGCAAATTTTATTGCCAAGCTTGCCAATGGATTGGCAGATGATTTGCTATCGACATTATGCATAGCACGTGATTGCCTGCTTATGATAGCACCGGCAATGAACCAGCAAATGTGGCAAAATCCTGCAACGCAACGTAATTTGTCATTGTTACGTCAAGATGGTGTGAAAATAATCGGTCCGGCCAGTGGCGAGCAAGCTTGCGGAGAAATAGGTATGGGACGCATGCTGGAAGTGAATGAACTGATGGAAGCAGTGCAAATTGTTATCCAAGCTGATACTTTATTAAGGGGTAAAAATATTCTGGTAACAGCCGGGCCTACGTATGAAGCGATTGATGCTGTGCGAGGAATTACCAACAATAGCTCCGGAAAAATGGGATATGCTGTTGCTAAAGCGGCATTGGAAATGGATGCAAAAGTTACTTTGATTTCCGGGCCGACATGTTTATCATCACCTGCAGTTGATAAGTTTATTCCGGTAGTAAGTGCTGAAGAAATGTTGCGTGCAGTGCAGACAGAAGTGTCACAAGCTGATATTTTTATCAGTGTCGCTGCTGTTGCTGACTACCGCGCAGCAAGCATCAGTCAGCAAAAACTAAAAAAATCCACTAACAAGCTATCAGTAGAGTTGACGCCTAATCCGGATATTCTGATGGCGGTATCTACATTGCCTAATGCGCCTTTCTGCGTTGGTTTTGCAGCGGAAACAGAAGATCTCGAGAAGAGTGCAGCAGCGAAAAGAAATAGGAAGAAGTTACCTTTATTAGTTGCCAATCTGGCTCAGGATGCGATTGGTTCTGATGAGAGTGAATTAATTTTACTGGATGACGATGGTAAACACGTTTTCCCCAAAGCAGCAAAAATAGAGCAAGCACGGCGTTTAATGAAGCATATTCACTTACTGTACAACACAAAATTTAAAAAGAATGAAAAGTATTGATATTAAAATTCTCGATGATCGTTTAATTGAACAATTTCCAGCGTATGCCACGCCAGGCTCGGCCGGATTGGATTTGCGTGCATGTATTGAGCAGCCGATGGTGATCAATCCAGGGGAAACTAATCTTATTCCGACGGGTATCGCAATACATTTGGCTGATACAGGATTGGCGGCGTTGATATTGCCTCGCTCAGGGTTAGGTCATAAGCACGGGATTGTATTAGGAAATCTAGTCGGTTTAATTGACTCGGACTACCAAGGACAAATATTGGTTTCCTGCTGGAATCGTAGCCAAACAGCTTTTCATCTTAATCCATTAGAGCGAATTGCTCAGCTCGTTGTGGTTCCCGTGATTCAGGTAACGTTTAATCGAGTAGACAATTTTGACCGTAGCCACCGTGGCGCAGATGGATTTGGCAGTACAGGAAAGCACTGATAAGCGAACTTTATCGATCATGGAGTGTTATTCTGAATATTTCTTATGTGTGATTCAAAGCAATATGCGCGCGATATTGGATTGCGAAGAAGGCCTATGTTTCTAATGAGGGCGTGGAAGCATCCCTTTGATTCCACGCATCATTTTTGCCATTCCCCCTTTGTTCATCATTTTCATCATTTTTCTGGCTTGCTCAAATTGTGCCAGCAAGCGATTAACTTCTTGTACGGATACGCCTGCACCTGCAGCGATTCGGCGTTTTCGTGAGGCTTTCAGAATTTCTGGTTTAGCACGTTCTTGCTTGGTCATGGAATTGATTATGCCTTCTGTCCGATTGATTATTTTGTCGTCCACTTTAACGTTTTGCGCTGCTTGGCTGAATTGAGCGGGTAATTTATCCATCAGGGCGTTCATCCCACCCATATTACGCATTTGCTGGAACTGTGCCTTGAAATCATCCAGGTCAAATGCTTTACCCGATTTCATTTTCTTCATCAATTTCTCAGCTTCTTGCTGATCAGCGCTGCGCTGCGCTTCCTCAATCAAGCCGAGTACGTCACCCATACCCAAAATGCGAGAGGCCATTCGATCGGGATGAAATGCTTCCAAGCCTGTTAATTTTTCTGCGACGCCGGCAAATTTGATCGGTTTTCCAGTGATTTGCTTAACTGACAATGCCGCGCCGCCGCGTGCATCACCATCGAGTTTGGTGAGAATGACACCCGTTAGAGGTAATGCATCGGAAAATGCTTTGGCAGTATTTACCGCATCTTGTCCTTGCATTGCATCGACAACAAATAAAGTTTCAATGGGTTGCAGAAGTGCTCCAAGCTCGCTGATTTCTTGCATCATGGCCTCATCAATACCTAACCGGCCGGCGGTGTCAACAATCATCACTTCATGATGATGCCTGCGCGCAAAATCCAATGCAGCTACGCCGATTTCACTGGGTTTTTGCCCCACTTGAACAGGAAAAAAATCGGCGCCCACTTGACTGGCCAGAAGCTCAAGTTGATGAATCGCAGCGGGGCGATAAATATCACAGGAAACCAGCAATACTTTCTTTTTTTTGTTTTCCATTAACCATTTAGCCAGCTTCCCGCTGCTCGTGGTTTTGCCGGCACCTTGTAATCCCGCCATGAGAATAACTGCAGGAGGAACTGTAGCAAGGTTAAGATCAACTTTTTCTCCACCTATGATCGTAATGAGTTCTTGATGAACCACCCCAACCAGCGCTTGCCCTGGAGTCAGGCTACCCATCACTTCATGACCGATAGCTTTTTCTTTGACACGTGCGATGAAATCTTTCACCACTGGTAAAGCAACATCCGCTTCCAATAGCGCTAGACGAACTTCCCGCAAAGCATCCTGGATATTACTTTCAGAAAGCCTTGCCTCGCCACGTAATGTCTTGATGACTCCGCTGAGTCGACCGGTCAGATTGTCAAACATACTTAAACCTCATAAATCAATAATTAGAGAACAAAATGATGACCCATTCTAATAAATATCTGGATCAGCTCTTTGAATTTGCTAACGTGCCATGTAGACTAAACAATTATTTCGGCAAATCAAATTAGAACTATCAATGACCAGCATTTTAACTTATCTCGCAGCCTTTTTGCTTTATATACTGATTGGTTGGTTTTTCTGGCGAAATACATGGAGCCAAACGGCATCTGACGTGGGCGATCATGTGTTAGTGAAAGTTACGTGGATGCATTATGCCATGCTTGTTCCCTTGCTGCTGCATGCCCTAACACTTTATCAATCCATGTTTGTTGGTTCAGGACTTAGCTTTGGTTTGAGCAATGCAATCTCAACCATTGTTTGGTTGACCGCTTTCATTTATTGGTTTTCAGGATTTTTTAAACGCTTACAAGGGTTGCAATCTTTAGTCGCACCCATTGCATGGGCTGCAGCAATCGCAGTATTGTTACCGTTTATTTTTCCGTCCCTGCGTCCGCTTGAGAATACGGAATTACCTGCATTCAAAGCGCACTTGTTGGTTGCAATGATGGCTTATAGCTTGCTGACAATAGCGGCGCTACATGCGCTGTTAATGACAGTCGTAGAACGCCAATTGCATCATCCTGCGTCACGTTCAGTATTTACCAATTTGCCACCACTGTTGGCAATGGAAAAATTACTGTTTCATATCATCTGGGTCGGGTTTATTTTACTCACATTAACGCTCATGAGCGGTATTGTGTTTTCGCAAGAAGTATTTGGCCAATCGCTGACATTTTCTCATAAAACTCTATTTGGCTTTATCTCGTGGGGGGTCTTTGCGGCGTTATTGGCAGGTCGACAATTCTATGGGTGGCGAGGGCGCATAGCGATTCGATGGACCTTAGCCGGATTTGTTATATTGTTACTGGCTTATATTGGTAGCAAATTTGTGTTAGAAATCGTATTAAATCGCCACTAAAGTTAAATCACCTTTATTTTTAGTACAACCTCTAGGTATTTAACTTCTCGGTTCTGATACGGTGTGAAATTTTGAATTGGTGCCCGGGGCCGGAATCGAACCGGCACGGGCGTTTCGGCCCGAGGGATTTTAAGTCCCTTGTGTCTACCAATTTCACCACCCGGGCGATAGAAATTTTAGATCGATGGAGGCGGGGGTCGGAATCGAACCGGCGTAGACGGCTTTGCAGGCCGCTGCATGACCACTCTGCCACCCCGCCATTTTTGCATGATTTTCATGCGTGCTGTGAGTCTTACGGGAAAAGCCTGTAACAGACCATTCGATTTCCGACAATAAAATAACATTTCACATATACCATTTTCATTAGAAAATGGAGCGGGAAACGAGGCTCGAACTCGCGACCCCAACCTTGGCAAGGTTGTGCTCTACCACTGAGCTATTCCCGCACTATGAAG
>NZ_JALHQJ010000063.1 GCF_022842015.1 Nitrosomonas sp.
GAGGCAGGTGCCTTGTCTCGTGTAGCAGGTTTGTTTTCAGCGCGTGGTTATAATATTGAATCGCTTTCAGTCGCGCCTACTGAAGATCCAACTTTGTCACGAATGACACTGGTAACCGTTGGATCAGATGAAGTCGTGGAACAAGTAACCAAGCAATTGAATAAGCTGATTGAAGTGGTGAAAATTATAGATCTGAGCGATGGAAATCATATCGAACGTGAATTGATGTTGGTGAAGGTACGAGCCGTTGGTGCAGAACGCGAAGAGATTAAGCGGCTAGCTGAAATTTTTCGTGGTTCTATTATCGATGTTACAGATAAATCTTATACCATCGAACTAACGGGTACTAGCGAGAAATTGGATGCATTTCTTGAAGCTACTGAAGGTAACGCAGTACTTGAAACCGTGCGAACTGGTGCTTCTGGTATTGGGCGCGGAGAATGGATTTTAAAGGTATAATTTACATTTTTCAGTTTGTCCGGATATCAAGGTTAGTAATTCAGAGTATTCAATTCGTCAGAAAGTATTCTCTCTATTGCTCTCCTGTTTTGCCCTAATTTTGTTTAAAAGGAAAATAATGAAAGTTTATTACGATAAAGACGCAGATTTATCTCTCATAAAAGGGAAAAAAGTAACTATATTGGGCTATGGTTCACAGGGACATGCACATGCCAATAATCTGAGTGAATCAGGTGTTAAGGTTACCGTAGGTTTGCGTAAAGGTGGGGGATCCTGGAGTAAGGCGGAAAAAGCAGGCTTAAAGGTTAGGGAAGTTGCTGAGGCGGTTAAAGATGCAGATGTTGTAATGGTTTTGTTGCCCGATGAAGAAATTGGGTTGGTATATAAAAAGGAGATTGAGCCAGGACTAAAGAAAAACGCAACACTGGCTTTTGCACATGGTTTTAATGTTCATTATGGACAGGTAACGCCACGTGAAGATCTCGATGTCATTATGATTGCGCCAAAGGGACCTGGTCACTTGGTGCGCTCTACTTATTTGCAGGGCGGTGGTGTACCGACACTGATAGCGGTACATCAGAACAAATCGGGTAAAGCTCGCGACTTGGCATTATCTTATGCGGCTGCTAATGGAGGTACTCGCGGTGGCGTGATAGAGACAAATTTCCGAGAAGAAACGGAAACGGATTTGTTTGGAGAGCAAGTTGTTTTGTGCGGCGGTTTGACTGCGTTGATACAGGCTGGTTTTGAAACCTTGGTAGAAGCAGGATATGCTCCGGAGATGGCTTATTTCGAATGTTTGCATGAAGTTAAGTTGATTGTCGATCTGATTTATGAAGGTGGAATTGCAAATATGCGCTATTCCATTTCCAATAATGCCGAGTATGGCGATGTGTCGCGCGGGCCACGTATTATTACCGACGAAACGCGCGCCGAAATGCGGAAAATTTTGCATCAGATTCAAACCGGTGAATATGCTCGGGAATTTATTCTTGAGAATCAGGCAGGAGCACCTTTACTTAAATCAAGTCGTCGGATTGCATCCGAGCATCCTATTGAGCAAGTGGGCGCTAAGTTGCGTGATATGATGCCGTGGATCAAGAAAAATAAACTCGTTGATCAAGGGAAAAATTAACTCCTTATTTTTGTCATCCTAACTTTTATTTCACCATCTATGGAGCTGTTGTAGTAATTAATTTATGGCTTATTATCCTCACCCCATTATCGCTCGCGAAGGCTGGTTACATATTGCGATAGCGTTTTCTGCTGCGTTTGGTGCAGTATTTTTAGTTGGTTGGCTCTGGTCAATACCATTCTGGGTAATTGCTTTTTTCGTTTTGCAATTTTTCCGCGATCCACCTAGGGAGGTGCCATCTAATCGCAATGCCATATTGGCACCGGCAGATGGCAGGATTGTTGCAGTTGAGAAAACTCAGGATCCTTATTTAGAGCGGGAAGCTGTCAAAATAAGCGTGTTCATGAATGTGTTTAATGTGCATTCTAATCGCAGCCCTATCGATGGTGAGATACGTGATAAATGGTATTTTCCAGGTAAATTCGTAAATGCGGATTTACCCAAGGCATCCCTGGAAAATGAGCGAAATGCGTTATGGATTAAAGCTGATAATGGTGCTGATGTAACTTGCGTCCAAGTGGCAGGGCTTATTGCAAAGCGGATTCTTTGTCAAGTATCGCCAGGAGACCATCTGGCACGTGGACAACGTTTCGGGTTTATACGCTTTGGTTCGCGAGTGGATGTATATTTACCACTAAACACTAAAATTAATGTCAATATAGGCGATAAAGTGTCAGCAACATTGACGGTTTTGGCAGAGTTTCGTGAAGAATAAGCCGGAACGGTAAGCTAATAGGTGGATTATTTCTACTTTTTAGTAGGATTTTCTTATCAAAAGTCGGTGTTTATACTGTTTTTATATTGCACTTTTGGGTTACTGATCTATTAATTATATTCTTGCCATGATCAGCATTTTCATTTATTAGCTAATAATGCCAGATTCTATACCAGAACGCACTGTACCCAAGTCTCGATTACGCAGGCGCGGCATCTATTTATTACCGAATTTATTCACAACAGCTGCATTGTTCGCTGGATTCTATGCCATTGTGCAGGCAATGAATGGAAATTTTGAATATTCGGCCATTGCTGTTTTTATTGCAATGGTTCTTGACGGGCTGGATGGTCGAGTGGCACGTCTTACTGGAACTCAAAGTGAGTTCGGTGCCGAATACGATAGTATGTCGGATATGGTTTCATTTGGCGTTGCACCTGCATTGATAGTATACGAATGGGCTTTGAAAGATATGGATCAGTGGGGCTGGATTGTCGCATTTATATACTGTGCATGTGCAGCTTTACGGCTCGCGCGATTCAATACTAATATAGAAGTGATTGATAAGCGTTTTTTTCAAGGCCTTCCCAGTCCTGCGGCTGCTGCGCTGATAGCAGGGCTTGTTTGGGTGACGCTTAATTTTCAGATACAAGGCAGTGATGTTAAATGGCTAGCAAGTATCGTTACACTGTTTGCCGCATTAACCATGGTGAGTAATATCCCGTATTATAGCGGGAAAGAGATAAATCTACGTCGACGGGTACCCTTCTTCACGGTACTGTTATTAGTTTTGTTCTTCTTTGTATTGATACCTAGTCATCCGCCTCTGGTTTTGTTTTTTTTGTTTGCGGCGTATGCATTCTCGGGATATTTTATTAAATTATGGCGGTTTGGTAAAAGCAAAAAAAGTAGTGAAACAATTAATTCTTGAAGTTTGCCTCTTGCATCGAAAAGGAAAACTAATTATATTCCTGACCATAATGCTTGAAAAAAAATATAATCACATATTGTCTCTGCTGGTAATCCCGATGATGCTATCGGACGTATTACTGCGCCCTGCGCGCTAAAATTTTCTATCCCTAATTTCCTTTCTTCCCTATAAAATTCGAAAAACGAATTTTATCTTACTTTAAGATTTCTTCTTCATGTGGAGAGCATAATGCAAGAGCATTTGATTATTTTTGACACGACATTGCGTGATGGTGAACAAAGTCCGGGCGCATCCATGACTAAAGAAGAGAAGGTGCGTATTGCTTGGCAATTGGAGCGCATGGGTGTGGATGTTATCGAAGCCGGCTTTCCGGCAGCATCAAATGGAGATTTTGAAGCTGTCAAAGCAGTTGCTGATTCAGTCAAGGAAAGCGTGGTGTGTGGGTTAGCGCGTGCAATTGAAACTGATATTCAGCGCACGGGTGAGGCACTAAAAGGTGCTCAATCAGCGCGTATTCATACTTTTATTGCAACATCTCCGGTTCATATGAAGAAAAAATTGCGAATGTCACCTGATCAGGTAATTGCTCAAGCCGTGAAAGCTGTGAAATGGGCACGCCAGTATACCGATAATGTTGAATTCTCCCCGGAAGATGCTGGTCGCTCAGAGCTAGACTTTTTGTGTCAAATACTTGAAGCTGTGATCGACGCAGGAGCAACCACATTGAATATTCCTGATACGGTTGGTTATACTATGCCGGATCAGTTCGGTACGCTTATTCGAAATTTGCGTGAACGCGTTCCAAATTCAGATAAGGCAATCTTCTCGGTTCATTGTCACAATGATCTAGGGATGGCTGTGGCTAATTCATTGACAGCGGTGATGAATGGTGCGCGCCAAGTTGAATGTACTATCAATGGGTTGGGGGAAAGGGCAGGTAATGCCGCATTGGAAGAAATCGTGATGGCTGTCCGCACTCGCCAGGATTATTTTCCTTGTGATACAAGAATCGATACAACACATATTGTTTCAGCAAGTAAACTGGTTTCCGGTATTACCGGTTTTCCGGTACAACCCAATAAAGCGATAGTGGGTGCAAATGCTTTTGCACATGAGTCTGGTATTCATCAGGATGGTGTATTGAAACACCGCGAAACCTATGAAATCATGCGTGCGGAAGATGTGGGCTGGGGTGCAAACAAATTATTACTGGGAAAACATTCGGGACGTAATGCTTTTAGAAATCGGTTGATGGAACTCGGTATCGAGTTGGAGTCTGAAGAAATGCTCAACAATACTTTCATGCGCTTCAAGGAATTGGCGGATAAGAAACATGAGATATTCGATGAAGATCTACATGCATTGGTTTCAGATGAAGAGTTAGTGCTGCATGAATGCTTCCGGCTAATCTCGTTGATTGTGCATAGTGAAACGGGTGAAATTCCTTATGCACGTGTGGTAATTTCTGATAACGGAAATGAAATGAGCGCTGATTCTGAAGGAAGCGGCCCAGTAGATGCCACTTTCCGTGCGATTGAGAAATTGCTTTCGAGTGAGGCAAAGCTGCAATTGTACTCCGTTAACAATATCACCAGCGGTACCGATGCACAAGGCGAGGTAACTGTGCGGTTGCAAAAATCTGATCGTATTGTTAATGGTCATGGCGCAGATACCGATATTGTTGTGGCTTCTGCGAAAGCATATCTGAGCGCATTAAATAAACTATGCAGCAAATTGGAGCGGGCGCATCCTCAGGTTTAGCTGCGCATGATTATCAATAAACTTGAATGGAAGCTTTTCTATACGATGGGATATAAACAGAGGATATCAGTTTGTACAGTAGTATTATTGTTAAGTTTCCAGGTGCAGGCATTCCAATTTAAAGATTCAACAGGTGAGCTTCATAAGCTTGAGGACTATAAGGGACGCTGGGTGTTGGTTAATTTTTGGGCAACCTGGTGTCCACCCTGTCTTAAAGAAATTCCTGACTTGATCTCGCTTTACGAGGATCGCAAAGATATCATGGTGATCGGCGTTGCGATGGATAGTGACCCGCAAGAGATCATGAATTTTGTGCGTTCACTATCAATTAACTATCCCATTGTATTAGGCAATAGGAAAATTGCTTCGCAGTTGGATGAGATTTCATTACTGCCCAGCACATATTTTTATGATCCTGACGGTAATCCCGCTGCACGGGAGCTAGGTATTATTTCACGCGAGAGCATCGAGAAATTTATTGAGTCAAAATCAATTGAAAAAAAGTAACGCGCATCCGCGCTGACTATGGGAGAGCTATTTTTCTATTGCTAGTGAATTGTTTTATCGATTAACAAGTTATTCGATTATGACGATGTGTGGCGCCAAGTGGTTTGCCATGTATTAAATACCAGTTGTGGGTAAGAAGCTTGACCTAAACTGCCGTTATATCTTCCGAGTGCGCGAAAATAATCTCCATTTTCTTTATCCAGGTAATGGCGAAGAATGGTGCATCCGTAGCGTAAATTCATACGTAAATGAAAAAGATTATGATCTTGACGGCCGATGACACCGATCCAAAATGGCATGATCTGCATATAGCCACGTGCACCCGCATGAGAAATGGCGTATTTTTTAAATCCACTTTCAACTTGAATAACGCTTAGTACAAGTTGGGGATCCAGTCCCGCTCGTGTTGCTTCATAATAAAGCGTTCTTAGAAAATCCTCTCGTTCGATTAGATCAGGTATATATTTTTCTAAGCGACGACTCATGTTGAAGAGCCAGATAACATTTTCAGCTATAGCGGCATATTCTGTATATGAAGCAGCTTGATCACTTGTTTCGTGCAGAATGATTGTCTGTGTACTGGCAGCGAGCTGCTCATAACGCGGATTATTGGCATAAATGAAATTGGAAAAGAGTAATAAAAGTATTGCGAAGACTAATCTGTGCATAGTTTTGTAGTGATGAATGAAAAAATTTTATCAATAGGGATTGCTTGGGACGATTGGTCTTTGCGGCCCTGATACTCAATAGTGGATTGTTTGAGTCCGCGTTCTCCTATTACAATCCGGTGCGGAATACCCATTAATTCCATATCAGCGAACATAACACCAGGGCGTTCATCTCGATCGTCTAAAAGTACTTCTATGCATGCATCAGTAAATTGTTGATGAAGTTTCTCTGCAATTTCTTTTACTGAAGGGTTCTTCTGCAAACCAATCGGAATTATTGCTAACTGAAATGGAGCCATTGCTATCGGAAAAATAATACCGTGCTCATCATGATTTTGCTCAATGGCTGCAGCAATGATACGAGAGATACCAATGCCATAACAACCCATCTCCATATATTGAGAGCATCCAGATTCATCTAAATAACTTGCTTTCATAATTTTAGAATATTTCGTACGTAATTGGAAAATATGTCCTACCTCGATTCCTCGGCAAATTTTTAAGATGCCTTTTCCATCAGGAGATGCATCACCCGAAATTACGTTCCTAATATCAAAAACATGGTCTGGTAGCTTGAGATCGCGACCAAAATTGACATGTATCAGATGAAAGCCTTCTTCATTTGCACCGCAAACAAAATTACTCATATTCATGACTGCTTGATCTGCAATCACGCAAGTATTTAACCCGACCGGACCAATATATCCGGGTGCCGTGCCAGTTTCATTAAGGATATCTCCTTCACTCGCAAACTGAAATTCAGATAAAAAGGGTATTTTCCTTACTTTTAATTCGTTTAGTTGGTGATCGCCACGTAATAATAATAAAAATATTCGATCATTAGCTCTTACAGCAAGTGTTTTTATGGTTTTGTTCAATGGAATTTTTAAAAAATCTGCAACTTCAATGCAAGTTCTTTTACTTGGTGTTGCGATTTTTTGCATGCTGCCATTGGGTTCGTTGCGATTTTGATGGAGCGTTGGTGAGCTAGCCAACTCAATATTGGCGGCATAATCTGAATCAGGACAGAATGCAATTGCATCCTCACCAGAATCCGCTAAAACGTGAAACTCATGTGAACCGCTACCACCTATAGCACCCGTATCAGCTGAGACTGCGCGAAATTGCAATCCAAGGCGAGTAAAAATGCGACTGTAAGTTTCATGCATGAGCTGGTAGGCTTGCATTAGGCTATCTTCATTCGTATGAAATGAGTATGCATCTTTCATGACAAACTCGCGTGCGCGCATTACCCCAAAGCGGGGCCTAATTTCATCACGAAATTTGGTTTGTATCTGATAGAAATTGAGCGGTAGCTGGCGATAGCTTTTGATTTCCCTTCGCACAATATCGGTGATGATTTCTTCGTGAGTGGGGCCAAAGCAGAAATCGTGCTCATGACGATCTTTGATTTTTAGCATTTGTGGTCCGAACACATCCCATCTTCCGGTTTCTTGCCATAATTCTGCAGGTTGTATAGCAGGCATTAGAACTTCAATGGCGCCACTGTTATTCATTTCTTCACGTACAACGTTTTCGATTTTTCTTAATACTCTTAAACCCAGAGGCATCCATGTGTATAGGCCACTACCAAGGCGCTTAATGAGTCCGGCGCGCAACATAAGTTTGTGGCTAATTAGCTCGGCTTCCGCGGGCGCTTCTTTGAGTGTTGAAATAAAAAATTGCGAGACGCGCATGTGCTATTCCATTATGATAGTAAAATAATAATTTTACCTTGAAATACTTGCTCATAGTGTGGTGCGGTCCATAGATTATGGGTGCGCGATCTATTTTAGGTAAGCAGAGACATGAAAGGACATGAGTTTTTATTTTATGAGCACTTTCAATCTATCGTAAAGTATGAAAAAATCTACCTATTTGATGGGTCAAATGAACAATTCATATGATTGACCGTAATGGATATCGCCCCAACGTTGGTATTATTCTCTTGAATTCCAGAAACGAGGTTTTTTGGGGTAAGCGTATTAGGCAGAATTCTTGGCAATTTCCACAGGGAGGCATTAAATCGGGAGAGAGTCCAGAGCAAGCTATGTATCGAGAGTTGACCGAAGAAATAGGATTGCGTCCAAATCATGTTGAAATTGTTGGGCGTACGCGTGATTGGTTGAGATATGAAGTACCTGATCGATGGATTAGGCGTGAATGGCGTGGCAATTATAAGGGGCAGAAGCAAATTTGGTATCTGCTGCGTTTGGTCGGGCGTGATAGCGATGTTTCATTACGACGAAGCACGCATCCGGAATTTGATGCATGGCGTTGGAATCAATACTGGGTTGAATTAGACTCGGTTGTGGAATTTAAGCGTAAAGTTTATAAACAGGCATTGACAGAGTTGTCGCGCCTGCTAAAAACAGATCCTTGTCAACATGTTGATTATGATGTGAATGCTTTGGCTGGAGTAGGAGAGAAAGCTTTGACTGATCAACTGGAAGTGAACAAATAAGAATAAGCTTATTGAGCATGTTTTGGGGCATTAGCTCTTGGTTTTTTAGAAAGTTAAGAGAATAGAAGTGGATGGTTTGGTTTCATTATTCTAATAAATTTCCCATTTTTGAGTGTCTTGTCAGGCGTAATCGGCTGCGCCATTACAGCCGTTTATTATTAATTAAATTAGGGAGAGTACCGATGAAGATGCATACACTGGTTGCATCACTTTTATCGATTGGCATGCTTGCCGTTTCGATTAATACTTCAGCCAATGAGCCTATCCAACCCATTACACCTGCAAAAGTTGAGAATGCTAATATGGTTGAGTTGGGGAAAATGTTATTTTTTGACCCACGTTTATCTATGTCTGGATTTATTTCTTGCAACTCTTGCCATAATTTAAGTATGGGTGGGACAGATAATCTTCCGAGTTCTATCGGTCATAAGTGGCATCAAGGACCAATTAATGCTCCAACTGTATTAAATTCTAGTATGAATTTGGCACAGTTTTGGGATGGGCGGGCTAAAGATTTAAAAGAGCAAGCTGGTGGTCCAATTGCTAACCCGGGAGAAATGGGCTCGACTCATAAAATAGCTGTTGATGTAATACAATCTATTCCGCAATATCGTACTTATTTCGAGATAGCATTTGGATCAGATCAGGTTGATATTGATCGAATAACCACAGCAATTGCGGCTTTTGAAGAAACGTTGGTTACTCCGGGATCCCGTTTTGATAAATGGCTGGAGGGAGACAAAAAAGCCTTAAATCAGCAAGAGCTTGAGGGATATGCGTTATTCAAGAGTAGTGGCTGTACTGGTTGTCACAACGGGAAAGCTGTAGGAGGTGCACTGTATCAGAAGTTTGGTGTTCATCATCCTTATGAAACGAAAAGTAAGGTGGAAGGCCGAAAAGCAGTTACTGGAAAAGATACTGATTTGAATGTTTATAAAGTGCCAACTTTGCGTAATATAGAATTAACTTATCCTTACTTTCATGACGGTGCTGTAAATACATTAGAAGATGCGGTAAAGATAATGGGTAAAGTGCAATTAGATCGAGACTTTAATAAAAAGGAAATTGATAGTATTGTTGCCTTCTTGAAAACACTAACGGGTGAGCAACCTGATATTAAATTGCCAATCCTTCCACCTTCAAATAATAGTACACCAAGACCCGTACCGTTTTAATTGTTGAAATGTAACAGGTTGTTGAAATCTTCTGTGTTACAGTCAGAGGTTAGAAGTAAGCTTGCCATTCAGATTATGACAATAATCTGAATGGCTTCAATGTAGAATGAAAGTTTCTGGTTGGCAAATTAATTTGATATAACGGTTCTACTGAATACTGAATGAGTATAATCTGATATAGATTTACATTTAAAAATAAAGTAGAGTTACTATTCCGATAACGAATAATTAGAAGAGGGAGTTACCTATGGGTAACAAGGGACAGTTGCTGCAAGATCCGTTTTTAAATATATTGCGAAAAGAGCATATCCCAGTGTCAATATATTTAGTGAATGGTATTAAGTTACAAGGACAAATTGATTCATTCGATCAATATGTAGTGCTGTTGAAAAACTCGGTTACGCAAATGGTGTACAAACATGCAATCTCAACAGTGGTGCCTGCAAGAGCTGTTACCATTCCTATTGAAACGGTGGAAACACGTGATGCCTGATATTATGCCTATTGGGCATGAATAAATTAATAGCATCTAATAAAGCAATTCTGGTTGGCGTCGATTTTGGTAGCGGTACTCATCAAGATAGTTTGCAAGAGTTACAGCAGTTAGCTTCCAGTGATAAGCTCGAAGTTCTCGCGGTTGTGGAGGGGAAACGTTCCCGTCCTGATTCCACAACATATATCGGAAGAGGTAAAGTCGAAGAAATCGTACAAGTAATGCTTCAGACAGGGGCTGAATTGGTTATATTTAATCATGATTTGTCTCCAGCTCAGCAACGAAACCTATCTTTGCGCTTAAATTGTAATGTTATTGATCGTACTAATCTGATCCTTGACATTTTTGCACAGCGCGCGCAAAGTCATGAAGGAAAATTACAGGTTGAATTAGCTCAACTCGAGTATCTTGTAACACGTCTAGTACGTGGTTGGACTCACCTTGAAAGGCAAAAAGGGGGTATTGGTTTGCGTGGACCAGGAGAGACCCAGCTGGAAACCGATCGGAGATTAATCAAAAAACGGGTTAAATTACTTAAAGGGAAACTTTCGGATTTGCAGCGCCAACGAAATGTTCAAAGACGATCTAGGCAACGAGCAAAGTCGTTGGCTATATCTATTGTTGGTTATACCAATGCAGGTAAATCAACTTTCTTTAACAAATTAACTCGTGCGCAATCGTATGCTGCTGATCAGCTATTTGCTACACTAGATACAACAACGCGCAAATTATTTATTAAAGAAGCCAGTACAGTATTCATTTCAGATACGGTAGGGTTCATTCGAGAATTGCCGCATACGCTTGTAGCCGCATTTCGTGCAACACTTGAAGAAACTGTGCAGGCTGATTTACTGTTTCATGTGATAGATGCCAGTAATTCCAATCGTGATGAGCAAATTAACGAAGTTAACAAAATATTAAAAGAAATTGGTGCGGATACTATTCCGCAAATATTGATTCTAAATAAAATTGATTTAATCGACACAACTACATGTAGTACAGGTTGTGCGCGCGATGAATATGGTAGAATATCACGCATTCGTTTAAGCGCAAAAACAGGTGAAGGAATAGAGTTAGTAAGGCAGGCGTTGGCAGAAGTAATCTCGGGAAGCTCCAAAAAATTGAAAGAAGAATCAACGGAAATACCTAATGAGTTTCGAGATTGCGCTTCAGTGCAAGATTTTTTTTGAACGAACAAACAGGAATGATTATGGGATTAAATGATCCACAATGGGGAAAAAATAAAGGCGATTCTGGTCCACCAGACTTGGATGATGTCTTACGGAATTTCAATAAAAAAATCAATAATATGTTCGGGCAAAAAAAAGGCGGAGGAGGCGATGATGGATCACGCACTCAAGGGCCTAAGCCACAGAGTAGTGGGAGCATTGTATTGATTCTTGGTTTGTTGATCGTGGTTTGGCTAGGCAGTGGTTTTTATATAGTAGATGAAGGCCATAGGGGGGTTGTACTACGATTTGGTCAATATGTTGATACATCACAGGCAGGGTTGCGCTGGCATTTTCCCTATCCAGTTGAGAAAGTAGAAGTTGTGAATGTCAGTCAAGTTCGGACGGTTGAAATTGGTTATCGGAACAATGTAAGAAGCAAGGTGCTTCGCGAGGCATTAATGCTAACCGACGATGAGAACATTATTGATATTCAGTTTGCGGTGCAGTACATATTAAATGATCCAGAGAAGTTTCTATTTAATAATAGAGGGCCAGAAGAAGCGGTACTTCAAGCAGCCGAAACTGCAATCAGGGAGGTCATAGGTAAAAGTAAAATGGATTTTGTCCTTTATGAAGGACGGGAGCAAGTGGCAGCTAATGCAACACAATTGATGCAAAGAATTCTTGATCGATATGAAATTGGTATTTTGATTAGTAGAGTGACAATGCAAAATGCGCAACCACCGGAACAGGTTCAAGCAGCATTTGATGACGCGGTAAAAGCAGGTCAAGATAGAGAGCGACAAAAAAATGAAGGGCAGGCGTATGCGAATGATGTCATACCAAGGGCAGCAGGTAATGCAGCTCGATTGATTCAAGAATCGGAAGGTTATAAACAACGTGTAATTGTAAGCTCTGAGGGTGATGCTAGTCGCTTTGAGCAAATTCTTGCTGAATATAGTAAGGCACCCAATGTAACACGCGAACGTTTATATCTGGATATGATGCAGCAGGTATTATCTAATACAAGTAAGATTATTGTTGATCAAAAGAACGGTAACAATCTTTTGTATTTGCCGCTCGACAAACTTATTAATATGAGTGGATCAACTTCAGTTTCACCAGTGCCAGTACCACAAATGGTACAAGAAACAACATCTGATAGTAGTTTACGGGCACGAGAGTCTTTTCGTAGTCGCGAACGGGAGATAAGATAGATGAAAAGTTTTACATCAGTATTTTCAGGCATCATTATTGCAATTTTTTTTCTGGGTAGTTCAGCAATTTATATCGTTGATGAACGTCAGCAGGCCATCTTATTTCAACTTGGGGAAGTCATCGATGTTAAAACCGAGCCAGGCTTATATTTCAAAATCCCTATTGCACAAAATGTACGCTTCTTTGAGAAACGTATTCTAACAATGGATACTGAAGAGCCGGAGCGTTTTATTACTTCTGAGAAAAAGAATGTTTTGGTGGATTTGTTTGTGAAATGGCGTATTGTGGATGTGAAGCAGTACTATATAAGCGTGAGAGGGGATGAAGGATTAGCTCAGACGCGGCTAGCTCAAACTATCAACGCAAGTTTGCGTGACGAATTCGGTAATCGCACAGTTCATGATGTAGTGTCAGGTGAGCGTGATGTAATTATGGAAATTATGCGTCAGAAAGCAGACCATGACGCTAGGTCTATTGGAGTAGAAGTTGTTGATGTGCGTTTGAAGCGTGTGGATCTACCGCAAGAAGTTAGTGAGTCGGTATACAGACGAATGGAAGCGGAACGAAAACGTGTGGCAAATGAATTACGTTCAACTGGTGCTGCTGAATCGGAAAAGATAAGAGCTGACGCGGATAAGCAACGAGAAATTATATTGGCTGAAGCCTATCGGGAGGCCCAGAAAACAATGGGTGATGGCGATAGTCAGGCAGCAGCAATCTATGCTGATGCGTTTCAGAAAGATTCGGAGTTTTATGCTTTCTGGCGTAGTATTGATGCTTATAAGCAGTCATTCAAGAATAAGGGGGATATGATGGTTCTTGAGCCTACTTCTGAGTTCTTCAAGTATCTAAAAAATCCTGCAGTTAATAAGTAATCATATCTGCGCCTGATATGAATTAAGGCTATGCTTTATCATTGACAAACGCAATAGTCAGTATTCCCGTGTATTATTTTCATTGAATGATGTTGTGTGATTTAATATTGTGAATGCTTATGGAGAGGTTCTGAAAATCGAGGTTGTTTTTCATGCTCGATTTTGCGACAGAACCTCTTAATTTTTTGTGCTTTTATCTAACACAATGTGAATGTCTGATTAAGCAGGAGTTATCGTAGATGTGGGAAAATTTTCTGAATGCAGTTGCATTAATGTTGATTCTGGAAGGGATGTTGCCTTTTTTATCTCCGAATACCTGGAGAGAAGCATTCAGGAGGCTTACTGAAATTAATGATAATCAGATACGCTTCATAGGCTTAACTTCGATGTTAATCGGGTTAATACTGCTTATTATCATAACGTAACATCATTTTTCATTTCCCTCTGGCACTTCGTCAGTCTAAACATGCATAATTGGTTGCTCCCTGAATATGTTGAAGATATATTGCCGGTAGAGGCGTTACATATCGAAGTAACGCGTAGGCAGATCCTTGATCTACTGTTGACGCATGGTTACCAGCAGGTCATGCCACCTTTATTAGAATATGTAGAGTCATTGTTGTCTGGCAGTGGCAGCGATATGGATTTACAAATGTTTAAAGTTGTCGACCAGCTGAGCGGACGAATGATGGGGTTGCGTGCTGATATGACACCTCAAGTGGCAAGAATTGATGCGCATTTATTGAATTTTGACGGCATAGCACGTCTATGTTATGTCAATAGTGTGCTGCATACGATCCCCTCTGGAATAACACAAACGCGTGAGCCCTTGCAAATTGGTGCTGAGCTATACGGCCATTCAGGATTGGAAAGTGATTTGGAAGTCCAATGCCTTATGCTGCAATGTTTGTCAGTTTCCAGTATAAGTGAAATTCACCTGGATCTTGGACATGTGGCAGTTTTTCGTGGACTAATAAAAGGCGCCGGAATATCGCGAGAACTTGAAAATGAATTATTCTCGGTTCTACAAGCAAAAGATATTTCAACTTTGCAGGAATTGTGTTTAAAGCTGAAAAAAAATACTCGCGACGCATTGCTACTCTTACCTGAGCTTTATGGTGATAAAAATATTCTGGCCGATGCGATGAAGCGGTTGCCGGATTATCCGATAATTAGGACTGCACTAAATGAACTTAGTGTAGTTGAGAAAGAACTGAAGCTAGTGGTAGATAGAGTTGCATTCGATTTGGCCGATTTGCGTGGATATCACTATCATACCGGAATGGTATTTGCTGCATACGCGAAAGGATGTTCGAGCGCGATAGCGCTCGGCGGGCGATACGATGAAATAGGGAAAGTTTTTGGGCGAGCACGGCCGGCAACTGGATTTAGTATGGATCTAAGGGAATTATCCAGATTAGTGAAACCTAAAACATATCCCAAAGGGATACGCGCTCCTTTTGATAAAAAGAATAAGGAATTGGAAAATATGATTCAGCAATTACGTAAAGCAGGACAGATCGTTGTTATGGAATTGCCAGGACAAAGGAGCGAGTCTCTGGTTTGTGATAGGCAATTAGTATTGCTTGATGGAAAATGGATAGTTAAAGAAATTTAATTTCTTCGATTAAAGTCTTTTAGAGCTTAGGAATATGACTAAAAATGTAGTCGTGATTGGTACTCAATGGGGCGATGAAGGTAAAGGCAAGATTGTCGACTGGCTAACAGATCATGCGCAAGGTGTTGTGCGCTTTCAAGGAGGGCATAATGCGGGTCATACACTGGTCATCGGTAATAATAAGACTATATTACATTTGATACCATCTGGTATTCTACGAGATGATGTTGTTTGTTACATTGGGAATGGTGTGGTCATTTCACCAGAGGCATTACTAAGTGAAATCGATATGCTGGAGCAAAATGGTGTTGATGTGATCGGGCGTTTGCGGATTAGTGAGGCTTGTCCACTCATTTTGCCCTGTCACATTGCGCTAGATAATGCGCGTGAAACTGCCAGAGGGGTAGGCAAAATTGGCACCACAGGACGCGGTATAGGACCTGCTTACGAAGATAAGGTTGCTCGCCGTGCAATTCGATTACAAGATTTGTTTCATCGAGATCGCTTTGCAGCTAAGTTGGGTGAGATGCTGGATTATCATAATTTTGTGCTGAAAAATTACTTTCATGCATCGGTGGTTGATTTTCAAAAAACAATGGATGATGCATTGGCGCAATCAGAACGGATTAAGCCAATGATAGCGGATGTTCCGCAACTTTTGTTTGAAGCACATCAAACCGGAGATAATCTATTATTTGAAGGTGCACAAGGTGCATTATTAGATGTTGATCATGGCACATATCCATTTGTAACGTCGAGTAATTGCGTGGCGGGTGCGGCGGGGCCGGGCAGCGGGGTTGGGCCACAAATGTTGCATTATGTTTTGGGTATTACCAAGGCCTATACAACAAGAGTTGGATCAGGCCCTTTTCCAACTGAATTGGATGACGAAATTGGCAGGCATTTGGCTACACGTGGTCATGAGTTTGGATCAACAACAGGTCGTCCGCGCCGTTGTGGCTGGTTTGATGCAGTTGCGCTAAAGCGCTCTATTCAAATAAACGGGGTCACGGGGCTATGCATTACTAAGCTTGACGTTTTAGATGGTGTGGAAAGTCTTAATTTAGGTGTGGGATACAGACTGAGCGATGGTAACAAAAGTAATATTCTTCCAATTGGTGCGGATGATTTGGATTCTTGCGAGCCGATTTATGAGGAAATACCCGGCTGGGCAGAAAATACAGCTGGTATTAAGGAATTTCATCAACTACCCAAAGCCGCGCAGAATTATTTAAAAAGATTGGAGGAGGTGTGTGAGACACCTATTGATATGATTTCTACAGGACCTGATAGAGAGGATACTATTTTATTGCGGCATCCATTTGAATTGAACTCTTGAAAATTTCTTTTCAATCGTATCAATATAAGATTATGTACCAGGATTATCATGTGCGCATTGTAAATTGGGAAGCAGAAGCTACTGCTGTGCGAAGCATTCGAACAACAGTTTTTATTCAAGAACAACGGGTCCCCGTAGAGTTGGAATGGGATGAGTTTGATATCGCCAGTATGCACTTGCTTGCGTTTAATATGCAGGGAAAGCCGGTAGGAACTGCAAGGTTGCTGTCAGATGGACATATCGGGAGAATGGCTGTATTGAAAGAATGGCGAGGTAAAGGATATGGTTCAGCGATGCTGAAAAGAATATTAGATGAATTAAGAAGTCGTCATATACAAAAAGCAATGCTCAATGCACAAACTACTGCAGTAAAATTTTATGAAAAGTTTGGGTTTCAAGTTTCTGGGGAAGTGTTTGTTGAAGCTGGAATTTCCCATGTTAAGATGATCTGTTTTTTAGAGTAAAATTATTTTACTTCAGTTTTACCCCACTCATTTGCTAGCGCATCCGAAGCTTGTTTCCATTGATTGACTGCTTGCTCCATTAAAATTTTAGCTTGCTCCAATTTTTTCCTCGCCGATTCAGTCACCCGTTCTGCTTCCGCTAATTTCTGCTTTGCTGTAGTCAATTTCTTTTCAGCAAAAGCTAAATCTTTAGTGGAAGTATCAGCATCTTGTTTCGCTTTCATCATTTTTTCATAGGTAATACTTGCATTTTTTTGCAGGCTTTCAATATTTTCTGCTTTGGCATATGAAGAGATTGAGGTGTAGAGAAAAAATATGAACAAGAGAATAGTGCATTTGCCTAATAGATTACATATTTTTAGGTTTGAATTAATTTTCATGGTTTTCAAGGTAATTAATTGCTCAAATTCAATTTTTCGCAACTTGTAGTGAAGTGATTTATAGTGAAGTATATCAGGAAGCGACAATTCTTTTTTATTATTGCCATTAGAGTTATCGCACTTTTTTCTATATAAATGGCTGTAAAATCTCCTCGTGAGGTTATTAGAAATAATTTTTTCATATATTACCGGATCTGTTATCTAATGTAATTATTTCAATTTGATAAGATTATTGCTTTGTCAGAAGTGGTTTGTGAATTAAGGTGCTAATTAAAGTGGGAGAATAAAGATAATTATGTTTTCAGCATTAAAAATTGGTGCGATTCTTATTTGCACTTTTGGATTGAGCTTTTTGACGCCAACGGTGTTTGCTAGTTGTGTCGGATGCTTGTGCCCGGGAGATCCTTGTAATCTTTGCCCATTACCAGCGATGCAGGACGATTTGCTAAGACCAAATGAACCTGAGTTATGCGCCAGGATAAGAGATAAAGTGCCACCAACTTCGGCGCAACCTGGATCTAACGAATATTTTCCCAATTTGGATATGTCGGTTATGGTATGTGTCAACGAAGGTGGGGATGTTATAAGGAATAAACAGCGGAATTCGGAATTCCCATCTAGGTTTTATTGTAAGCCGCCAGTATCCAATGCCAAATAAGTAAATAAAAGAAATTGTGAGTTGCAATATAAAAAAAAAGAAAGTAGTATCTAATCCTTTTTTCTTTGAAGGAGCTAAGGATTCATATGGCTAATAGTGCACAAGCGAAAAAGCGTGCAAGGCAAGCTGTCAAGCGTAGGGAATATAATGTCAGTTTGCGGTCTAAATTACGTACTGCTATTAAATTTGTAAGAAAGGCGATAGGAGATGGAGACAAAGATCTGGCTCAGAATGCATTTAGCAGCTCTTTAGGTACAATTGATTCAATTACTGGAAAAGGTATTATTCACAAAAATAAGGCTGCGCGTTATAAAAGTCGATTATCTTCCGCAATTAAAATGATGAATTAGCTGGTATCAAGAATTCATTTTTTCACAAAAAAAGAAAAAGTAAACAGCTTGACAGTAGAAAATGGACTCAGTAGTCTAGGGAAGATTGAGAAGTTGAGCGGATGGTTGAGGCTATAAGAAGAGCTAACTGAGGGATTGCGAAGAGTAATTCTGAGGGA
>NZ_JALHQJ010000064.1 GCF_022842015.1 Nitrosomonas sp.
TGGAAAGTATCCATTGTATACGGTATGCCCTGCGCCATTTATCATCAGCTGCCGGCCGCTTACTATCTGGCAGCCCTTTTTCATAATGACTTCGAATCAGCCGTACTTCATGCAGTTAACGGCGGCGGACAAAACCAAGCGCGCGCGATTCTTACCGGCGCATTGACAGGCGCTCAAACCGGTTTATCAAACATTCCAGAACGATTCATTAACGGTCTGGAAGAATCAGCCATCCTAGAAAAACTGGCCGACGATCTTGCCACAAGTATTGAATAGACCAACTTGGTACTGTCGCAAAGTTTGTCAGTTTGAATGATACTTGGCTATTTTTAGTAATTGAGAAATCCGATGATCAGTTTTAAAAGCGCTCAGTTTCCAGAAGATTATTCTCTACGCTGTTTTTTTCTACGTCAGGCATGGTGTTTCTTACCGTGGTATTGAAACCATTATGGAAGAAAGCGGTGTTAAGGTTGACCATTCCACGCTCAACCGATGGATCATCAATTACTTATCTTGCCTGTCTTTTGCAGCTAAGAAAATCAAACGTGCTGTTGATAAATTTGGCGATATTATTGATTTTATGCTTTCCAAGTACCGTGATAAAGCAGTGGTCAGTATCTTCTTTAAACAAGCAATCGATACTAACGGTATTTCCTAACAAAGTTATCATGGATAAAAGCGGTGCCAATTATGACGATCTGGAGAGCATTAATTTGTTGCTGCTGGCAAGTTTATTGCGTTTTATTGAAATATACCAAGTCAAATATTTGAATATTGTGACGGAACAGGATCACCGTTTCATCAAGAAAATCACGAATCCCATCATGGGATTCAAAGTCTCTCACTCAGTGCAAGCAACCATTGATGGCATTGAAACCGCACACATGATCCAGAAGGGACAACTGTCTAATGAAAATATACCCGCTTATAAGCAGTTTATGGCTTTAGCAGGATGACTGTACCCGCAGATAGGTATGGCTTTGCACTTTAGGAATATTTGCGACAAAACCCAGCGATAGCAGTAGTCAATATTTGTCGATTCGCTACACGGAACGTCTGGCCGAAACGATTAACGGGTTATTTAAAACAGAAGTCACGGCATTGTGACCCCTGGTGCAACATCAATGAAGCGGAATTTGTCACCTTGGAGTAGGTTGACTGGTTCAACAATCATCGGTTATTGGAACCGATTGGAAATATTCCACCGGCAGAATTTGAAATGGCATATTATCGCCAATTGCAAGGGTCAGCTGATACGGCTTGACTCAAACTAAAAAGCTTCCGGAAAAATCAGGCCGATTCAAGAACATGTATATCAAAAAGCTTGTGCTATAACAGTCTTGGTTTAAACTTATGGATAAAAAAAGCGCCTGATCAAATTGATGTAAGCGCTTGTTCTTATTGGTTGCGGGGGCAGGATTTGAACCTACGACCTTCGGGTTATGAGCCCGAAAAATAACACATTCCGCTGTGTTGATCTTCATTTTAAAATCACTGTTTATCTATTATTTACCGTAACTTATTATATTTCATGCTATGATCCGTGTTGATTGATATTCCTTTATATTGACACAAAAAAGCTACATGGTGGCTACATGAAAAATGAGACGCGATAACTTTACAGCCCGCTCTATTGCTTGCTTCCAGTGTGAATCTGGCATTGAACAAACTATTTTTTCTGATGCGAAAACACCAGGCTTAGGATTGCGTGTCACTAAATCAGGAAACAAAAGCTATATTTTTGAAACAAAGCTAAACGGAAAAACCTTAAGAATCACAATCGGAAGTATTCAAGCTTGGCCGCTTAGTAAAGCACAAGCCGAGGCAGCCCGATTGAAGGTATTAGTAGATCAAGGCATAGACCCACGTCAGCAAGCCGCAGAGCAACGAGAAAAAGCAGAAGCTGCTCAAGCTTTGGCCAAAAGCAAAGAAGCGTTGGTTATAGACGCATGGAATGCATACCTTACTTATCAAAAAGACAAAATGCAACATACCCATATCGAGCGTGGAAAACGATGGGGAGCGCGTCATTTAAGAGATCATGAGAATCTTTCACAAGCAGGTGGCGAACCTAAGAAACGCGGCAAAGGTTTAACAGCACAAAGCGTACTGTACCCATTGTTACAGCTGCGCATGGCAGATATTAACGCTAAGGTATTAAAGGAATGGCAAAGGAAAGAAGCCGAAACACGGGCAAATAATGCCCGCCAAGGTTTTGAGATGTTTCGTGCGTTTTGGCGTTGGTGTGCATCCCGCTCGGAATATAACGTGGCTATCGATCCGCAAGCAGTGGAATGCAAAGATTTACGCGATGAAGTACCAAGCCGTAAAAGTAAACAGTTTGACGTATTGCAACGTTCTCATTTGTCCGCATGGTTTGCAGCTAATAGAACACTTAGCCCGGTTATCAGTGCATACCTTCAAGCCTTATTATTGACCGGCGCACGTCGTGAAGAAATGGCAGGAATAATGTGGCAGGATGTAGATTTTCAATGGAACAGTATTTGGGTAAAAGATAAAGTGCACGAAGAAGGCCGGAAGATACCATTAACACCATACCTAGCCAGCTTATTGATAGCCCTGCCCCGTCGTAATCAATGGGTGTTCAGCAGCATATCCGCAGCCAATGGCCGGATAACAGAACCACGAATTCCGCATAATCGAGCTCTATCAATTGCCGGATTGCCACCAGTTACCTTACACGGATTACGCCGCACTTTTGCCAGCCTTGCCGAATGGGTTGAAATGCCGCGCGGTATCGTCGCACAAATCATGGGGCATGCCCCAAGCGCCACCGCAGAACGTCATTACATCAATCGACCGCTTGAATTGTTGGCTATTTGGCATGAGAAGTATGAAGCATGGCTATTGCAAGAAGCTGGGGTTAATTTTGAACCAGCAAAAGCAAGTTTGCGAGTAATAACCCCAACATAATACAAAGATGACACAGTGAGTAATTTTGAAGATAAAACTCCTGCAACAATGGAGTTGCATACCGATAAATTCGTGGAAACAAAAAATTTCTCTTATGCAATGTCTGCTTTCTGTCGCGCGCGTGCTAATGGCCACCCCATACCAGAGGTAATTCTTGAATTTATTGAAAAAGCTTTTCTGGAATGGGGTAAATATGACGGTGAAAAAAGTCTCGATGAAATCTTGGGAATAAAACCAGGCAAAGGTAAAAAATCAGTACTTAGCGATGAATGGACAAAGCAGCGGAATGAGCGACTTTTTTTAATCATGACAACGCTTATTGCGCTGGAATGGAGCATAAAAGATGCGGCAGAAGGTGCTTGCTGTTGGTTGCAAAAACAATATGAAGTGAATCCTATAAAACACCGACATTTGAAGCCAAGCAATGCAGGGCGGAAAAACGAAAATATTTTATTAGATTCAAAAACTTTAGAAGGTTATTGGTACGATAGCAAATATAGAATTCAGCGCGAAGAAGCGGCACTGAGAGCCCAAACACCATTGATACTAATGGACGATAATGAAAAAGCAGATTATCAAAGACGCATACGTAACTTAATGGGAAAAATATAATTTTACTGAGTACCGGAATTAAATCATATTCTATTCAAGTGATTCCATAAAAAATATGTGAATAATGTTGAGCTGTCTTCAATAATGCCGAAAGGCAAAGGATAGCTCAGAATGAAAACAATCCTCATACCACTGGATGCACAAGCTTCACCTCATCCGCAGATATTCCCACCCTTGGAACAAGTTACTCGCACGATCCTTACAACAGAAGAAGCCGCGCACTATTTAAATCGTCGCCCGCAGACTTTGAGAGCGTGGGCGTGCCTGGAAAACGGTGCATTACGCCCAGTGCGAATCAATGGCCGCCTAGCATGGCCGGTGAGTGAGATCAAGAAAATATTAGGTGTGGAGGTATAGCCATGTCTATAAATGAAAACGCCCAGCTGGGGAGCAAGGGCGAATTTGATACTACTTACAACAACAATACTATGCCTTATCTATCACTTAGTCAAGATGTTTCTATGCCATTGTTTTGTTCTGGTTATGGTCAATATCACACAAACGAATCCGGCAAGAAGGCACGTAAACCATACTTGCAAATTGATTTGGCAGGGATTCGTCAGTTAGTAGATAACCCGCAGCAAGTGGATAAATCACAATCACAATGGCTGATCCCTTCTACTCTACTTAGCCGAACGTTTAAAGAGCAAGAAAAGGACGGTGAATTTTATTTGCTATGGGCTGATATCGATATGAACCCTAGCGGCGTGAATGCAATTGCGGAAACTATCGAAGATTTGCTACCAGGTTGCGATTATGAAATCTATACCAGCAAATCAGCTACAGAAGAAAATCGGAAATGCCGCGTATTGATTCCATCTAAGCCATTATTTGGTTTTAACTGGGTTATCTGTCAAGAAATCTTAAACGATAAACTGCAAGAAAAGGACATTACACCTGATCGTAAAAGTGAAGGTGCAGCGCAGCTTTGTTATTTGCCAAATCAAGGCATGTTTTATGACACCCGAACCAAACGAAGCGCCAAAACTTTTGATCCCATGCTCAATTGGATTGATGAGATTAGATACAAACGCGAAGAAATAGAGCGGCAAGCTAATGAGTTAGAGAAGAGCAAGAGTGACGCTAAATCAAAGCGTGATGCATTTAATTCTTATAATGGCACTGATGCCTTTCCAAGCCTGATTGACGCGTTTAATGATGCCTATACAGTGGAAGATATTTTGCTGCAAACTGGCTATGACAAGAAAGGTAATACTTACAGACATCCAAACTCGGAAAGCGGATCTTTTTCTGCAAGTGTAAGAGATGACCGAGTCTATTCGTTATCGAGTAGCGACCCTTTATATACAGGGATGAATAGTGGAGGTGCTCACGATGCCTTTAGCGCGTTTACTGTACTGTTTCACAATGTCGACCGTGACGCGGCTTTAAAAGATGCTGGTGAGAATTGGGTAATGATCGGTGCAGAATATTGGAATAAAGTTAAGCAAAGAGAACATGCTCAGCAAAGTGACAATGCCGGATTTGAAAAATTCTCCGATGAGAGACAAGAAAAAGAGCAAGAAGTATTCAGTCTCAAGATATTTGATGTTACTGGGAATGTCGATGATATGAGGCAAAGGATGAAAGATGATGTCTTTGTGATGGATGGAATAGCTCTATTAGGGCAAATCACAGCGTTATATGCAAGCCCAAATACTGGCAAAACTTTGCTGACTATCAAGATGCTGATAGACAGCGTAAAAGAAGGGCGAATAAATGGCGAGGATATTTACTACATTAATGCTGATGACACGTGCAAAGGCATAATCACAAAAGTCGATATAATTAAAAGTCATAAGATAAATATGATTGTGCCTGATCATAAAGATTTTAAAGCAAAGGACTTTGTAAAATATTTAAATCAACTTATTAAAGACGATACTGCCAGTGGCGTAATTGTCGTTCTGGACACACTCAAAAAATTCTCTGACTTGATGGACAAAAGAAGTAGCAGCCAGTTCATGACGGCTGCGCGGAGTTTTGTTAGTCACGGCGGTACTTTAATCATGCTAGCCCACACTAACAAAAGGCGCGATGCTGACAACAAATTGATAGCGGGTGGAACCTCAGATGTTATTGACGATGCCGATTGCGCTTACATAATTGATGCGAAGCCCCCAGGTTTGGGCGATACGAGAAAAACAGTTATTTTTGAAAATATTAAAAGTCGAGGCAATGTTGAGCGTGAGCTGTGTTTCAGTTACTCGATACAGCAAAATCAAACATATGCCAGCCTTCTTGATTCTGTAGAAAAACATTCACAATCTGATCTTGATGCCACAAGAAAAGAAATTGAAGCGACTAAAGCCTTAGAAAAGGATTCGTTAGTAATCGAGATAATTGAAGAGATTATTAACAACGGAACCACGAAAAAGACTGACTTAGTAAAAGAAGTTAACGCCACTGGTGGGGGCAGTCAATCGAAAGTGAGGATTATTCTTGATAGATACACAGGTAAAAGGTGGGGTGTTCTTACGGATTCTCACAACACTAAAACCTATCACCTGATAGGAAAAACAACAACGGCTGAAGACTACACGAGAGCCAAAGATGGATATTGATTTTTAGCCATTGAGTGTGTGTGTTATATCCCCTTGGTTAACTGAATAACTGCATATACTGAAAAACTATAAAAACTGAATAAACTGTAAAAACTATGAAAACTGCACAACCCAATAGCCATAAGGTTTTTAGACTAAAGAAGCAAAACTCGCTCTATACAATCTTCAGTTATTTTTAACAAGAAGGATACAGATATGAGTCAGTTTTTCAGTTTTCACAGTTTTCACGGGGTATGGACTTTTAGCGCATTACAAAACATAACAATGGCTAAAGATATGTCATTTGATAAATCAATAGAAAAAATGAGATTAAAGGAAAAGAACCATGATCATTAAGAATTACATGAAATGATAAAATTAACAGCAAAGCAGGAGGCATTTACGTTAGCGGTAACTTCTGGGCTTAATTTATCGGATGCCTATCGAAGCGCTGGATATAGTTGCCGTAGTATGAAAACTGTAAACGAAGCGGCATCTAGATTGTTTAAAAA
The DNA here is from genome assembly GCF_022842015.1 of Nitrosomonas sp. Lineage (GTDB taxonomy): Bacteria > Pseudomonadota > Gammaproteobacteria > Burkholderiales > Nitrosomonadaceae > Nitrosomonas. The sequence continues at coordinate 6,602 of NZ_JALHQJ010000064.1, forward strand.
TAGCAAGGTAGCAGCAAGGATTGTAGCTTTACGTAAACCTATAATTGAAAGAAGTCAGCTATCTTTGGAAAATCATATACAAATTCTTGAAGAAATCCGAGACAAGGCTGTTGAGAAATGTAAACTTGGCCTAGCAATTAATGCTCATATTGCAATAGGCAGAGCTGCTGGATTTATCAAGTGAAAAAATATAGTTCAAAAGTAAGCTGAAGAAATAAAATATAAATATTGAATAATTAGTTGGCTTACGAGTGAAAATAATAAGCATGAATTAATTTGACCTATTGAAGATTTGGATCAATAAAACCGACTGATTTTAGTAATCCCTGCATTGCTTTTGTTCTAGGATAGGAAACATGAAATATTCCAAACTTTTTTTGAAATAAAGGCCATTTAGATTTTACTAAACCTTTATTACGCCAAAAAGGATGAATCCAGCAAAACTCCAACATTATAATTTCTGGCTTTCTAGTAAAACATATTGCGCCTATTAGGGATTCTTCATATTTTTCTCTCTTCTCATTCAAACAATCATCTGTTAAAGATAAAATTTCTGTGAATCTCCAGCATGTATCAGATGCATCCATTGACATCCCATCATGACATTCAAGTGATTGATATCGTCTCAACTGAACAAAACATTCACGTTGCCATTTTGGAGAATCCTTGGTTACCCACTCATCAAAGTTACAATGAATTCGAGCCCTTTGCGGTCTAATGACGCTTTTATAAGTTGCCTCTTCCCACTTTTGCTTATTTGACATATTTTCCCCTCGCACGATCAGGAATACGATTGTATTCTCTGAAAAATGACAATGCAAAACATAAAGATTTAGCTAAAACAAGAGATTGGGCATACTAAATATTTTTGGCATATGACAATATGAGTTTATTTTGTCGCAGATTGAAAAACAGCTTGAGCTTGCAGATATTGAAAAACGAATTGAAGTATTGGAAATACATACCAATGGCTAGCATTAAGAATGCGATTGGAGAAGCTAGAAATAGCTGTAAAAATATACAATCAAAAAGATTGAAATCATTCTCATAATCATTGAACCTGTGACATTATTTTGGGTGAGACGCGGTGTAATGAAAATGGCAAGCGTATATTTGTTTCATGTGAAAAATTAGTGACTAAATGCGCTGATAATAATCAATGCATTAGCTGAAAAGCGTTAAAGCACTAATTATTATGTAATAATATTAAGTATAGAAAATTTATTCATAATATTAAAGTCCCGATAAAACTGTATAAGGGCTAGCAGTAGGCAAAAAAATATAACCAGCTTTGTAATACATTTAATTAGGAAATAAAATATTCATAATATTATTTGTTTAAGCGGTTTCCATTATTAAAAATATCCCTTTCGATAAAAATTTATGTTTTTGCATCACACAAGAAATTCGTTCATAAATCGGACTCATAGCTAATTATCTTGCATAATTTAGCATCACAAAAATATTTCCTTTTCTCAGCATGTTAAATCCTGATCCTCTTGTAATAGTGATTGGTGCTGGAGCCAATAACGAAGTAGATCTTCCGATTGGTCGTGAATTGACGAAGTCCATTGCTGAATCTCTAGACTTCAAAATTGACCGTTTTAATCGTATTGAAGGAGGTGATGATCAAATACGAAATTGTATCAACAAACTCGCGCAACAACAGAACACTTCAAACGGAAGCATAAACGATTATTATAAAACTGCTTTAAAAATACGTGATGCAATGCCACTTGCACCCTCAATCGACAATTTCATTGATAGCCATCGAAAAGACAAGAGAATCGCCCAAATCGGAAAGCTCGCCATAGCAGCATGCATTCTAAAAGCAGAAAATAAAAGCAAGCTCTACATTGATAGAACCAAAAATACGAAAAATAAACAAGACTACTCAAAGCTCAATGGAACCTGGTTTGTAGAATTATTCAGTCTGCTATCGCAGCATTGCGATCGTGATCAACTAAAAGAAAGATTATCTCGGATAACTATTGTGTCATTCAATTATGATAGATGTTTCAAGCACTTTCTTATCGATGCACTTTTAACTTATTACAATCTAACAACTCAGGAAGTGAATGATATAGTTTCTAACATAAATGTCCTACATCCATATGGTTCAGTCGGTCGAATGTTCTTCGAAAAGGGTGGAATGGGTCCAAAATTTGGAGAATTAATTGACTCTGATGAGCTACTTCGCTCTGCAGATGAGATCAGGACTTTTACGGAAAGCGTCGAAGGAGAAAGTGATGAAACAAACGCCATTCGAGAAAGTTTAGCATCTACTAAAACCTTAGTTTATCTGGGGTTTGCATTTCATCCATTAAATTTAGAAGTACTGTATGGCAAAGCTTTACTTCCAAAACTTAATAACGAATGCGAGGTATTTGCTACAGCCCATGGTATTTCAGACAGTAATTGTTCTATGATAGCTCACCAACTTAAGTTAAAGGGTGGCTATTATGAAAACAGGATTAAACTACATCAGAATCTCAAAGCAGGCAGCTTGATTTCTGAGTATTCCCTTCGACTAGCACGAAGTGTTCACAGTGATTAATTATTAAATATAAGGTCTAATTCCAGTTAAAAGTAACTTTATGACTTAGATTTTCTATTCACGTTAACCAGCTTTGCTTTCCAATACCAAATCCTAAAGTAAATCCGCTTAAGCACCTTTAAAGATTAGATGGATTCTTGCTGAATAATTTAGTTAGAGTTCATTATACTTTTTTTAAATCAACTACTTTATTAAAAAATAATCCAATTATTGGCCTACATCCCCATCGGAATCATGCTCATTCAATAAAATCTCTTTAGTTTCCTGTTTAGTGTTAACTAACTCTGCGAAAAGTTGATTTATGATTTCTGTGATTGATTGCTGGATTTTAATAATTGTATTTTCATTAAGTTCGATAACAACTAAATCATTTTTTACATCAATAGGTGACACTACCCAAAATGGCAATGAACTAGAAAAGATAAGGCCAACTAATGTAAGAAAAAGTGCACAATAAGTGAGTTTCAATTGTCTATTAACCGAGGATAGTTCCTTTTCGTGAATTATTTCTTCATCAGTTTTGAATCCATTTTGTTCAATTACACGCAGAGTCTCTGAAACAAATATTTTTTTTCTAGTGTATTTATAAATAACAGGCTTGAGATCATTATCTAAAAATTCGCATTTAATATATTCAATTCCATCAAAAAAAATACCAAGCGTATTAAAATTAAGATCACCTACAAAATACGCAAGCTTTTCAGTTTCCAAATATTCAAATAAAGCTACGATACTAAGCAAATTTTTTGTTATATCTTTATCTATCTTGCGTAAACAATCGGCAGTAAGTTTCTGTTCTAGTTCTTTTTTAATCTGAATCGATATGTTATTCTGGGATTTTACCTCAATATAGCAATAATCAGGCAGATAGAATTCCATCATATTACCTAGTACGGTCAATGAATCAGTGTCGTCATCTAATTCAATCATGCGAGTAATTAAACGTTTCTCAAGTTCACTAAATTTTCTCAACTTGTTCCCTTTTAATATAATAATTTAACTTCAGGGTATCTGTAATTAGATTCAGAAACCAATCTGCTTTATTGTCATATTAATTGCTAGTCAGAGTTTAATCCAACCATAATCAATCGCCGCATTACATGTATTCGGAACAATATTCAATCGTTGTGCCTGATGATCATAACAGATGCAATTTGATTTGCTTGAGACGCACGCGGCAACCTACGACCAGTCGGCCGCGTCCGATAGCATTGAGAGCGATTGTTTTGTGCTAGATTAATCAAATGCCCCCTTTCGTGTGCAATAAGTATAGGTTATTAAGGTACTTTCCAACACCTACCTATGAGCGTAGTTCAATCCTGGTAAAAATCCTAGCAATCCAAAATCTAAAATGGGTTTACAAGTTTACTTTTGAAAGATTAACAAACAATGAAGATAAATGACCTTGCGCAACACTTGGGGATTTCACGCCAAATGGCTTATAGACATAAAGCCCGTGGTATGCCTACAAATAGCATTGAGGCAGCGAAAGAATGGCGTAAAAGAAACCTTGATTTTACTCAAACCAAATCATGGCGAATTGATGGCAACCCAGGATTAAGGATTTGGATACGTACACAACCAAAAATAAGATAGTTAACGAAAAGCATCAATCCGTTTTATCCTGGAGAAAAAATTCAAAAGTCGTATGCTTAAATACATTATTCCCTGAATGTGCGACGAAATTAGATCATTAGAATTAACCATTAGAGATTATTTATACACATAAAGCATCATGAGAAAAATCGGTTGCGTTTTTCTTTTAATTTCAATAATGACAACGCTTTTAAGCTGCGCAATTGAAAAAAGAAGTCAAACATTCGAGCAAGAAGAAGCTACCAATAACACTAAAACTACTATTCCAGCCAAGCCATACAATAGAAAAGATTGGCCACACTGGATAGATGCCGATGGCGACTGCCAAGACACGCGACAAGAATTATTGATAGCGACTAGCAAAATACAAGTGCAATTTAAAGATTTAAAGCACTGCACTGTTATTTATGGGGAGTGGTATGGGGTATATACCGGCAAAACATTCATCAAGGCTTCAGATATAGATATCGATCATATTGTGCCGTTAGCCCATGCTCATAGACATGGCGCAGCATACTGGACAAAAGAGCAACGAAAAACTTTTGCGAATGATTTTGAAAATCTGGTTGCTGTATCTGATTCGGCCAATCGATCTAAATCGGATAAAGCCCCGCATGAATGGTTGCCGCCGTTAAAATCTTACTGGTGTGAATATGGGAAACGGTGGAAGCGTATCAAAGACAAATACCGATTGTGGTATAGCCAACAAGAAAGTTTTAAATTGAATCAACTGGCTAGAACTTGCTTGGAGTAACCAGAGAGATTCTTACGAATCCCCCTGGCACCTTTCATAAAGCGGGATATTATGCACATGCTTTATCGGCATGTTGGGAACATTACTTTAGTAAGAATAAAAATATTTGTTTTATCAACCCGATCCATAGTGGTTATTTATTGATTAGTATTGATGTAATTTTCCTACATAGTGGCTACATGGAACTCTAAAAACTAAAAGCACTTAGGATTTTTAGTCACTAAGTGCTTGTTCTTATTGGTTGCGGGGGCAGGATTTGAACCTACGACCTTCGGGTTATGAGCCCGACGAGCTGCCAGACTGCTCCACCCCGCGTCAGGAGCAGAATTATAACACAAGCAATCACACACTGGTCAATCAACATCTTCACTCTATACTGATATCGGTGAACAAATACTTAATACTGCGAAGAATGGTTATTCCACTTTGTTTGTTTATGGCGCTGCCAAGCAACTTCTTTTCTGAGTACTGAGCCGATGATCTGGAGAATATCATCAACATTTACCGGTTCTTCCTGCTGTTTAACATTTCCGGTTAAACGAGCCTGCGGCAACTGACCATGTTGATAATAAGACCATATCTCACCAGCATAGTCTGAATGCTCCAATTCCGGAGCAAATCGACTGAAATAGGCTGTCAAATTATCGATATCGCGTTTTATCATGACGCGTGCCTGATGATTCCCCGTTGCACTCACAGCTTGAGGCAGATCAATAATCACCGGCCCTTCTCCATCAACCAGTACATTGTAGGGTGAAAGATCTCCATGAACAATTCCGACACATAGCATTTGCACAATCTGGTCAATCAAAATTTTGTGATAGGTACGTGCCTGCTTGGGCGTCAGTATTAATTCACTCAATCGAGGTGCCACATTTCCTTTAGAATCCGTGATCAACTCCATAAGCAGGACACCAGCAAAAAGATTATAGAATTTTGGCACGCGAATCCCGACCGTCGTAAGTCTACATAGCATGTCAACTTCAGTGTTTTGCCATGCTTCTTCGCGTGCACTGCGACCATAATGGCCACCTTTTTCCGTCGCCCGGGCACGCCGACTACTTTTAATCTTACGACCCTCTGTGTAATTAGAGCGCTGATGAAAATTACGTTTATTACTATCTTTGTAAACTTTAGCGCACCGGGCATGGCCTCCACTGCTTACCATATAGATTATGGCTTCCTTACCGCTCATAAGTTGACAAATTACGCTGTCAATCAAACCTTCTTCAACTAATGGCTCGAGTCTTTTAGGTATTTTCATAGGGCATTATGCAAGCGCATTAAGGTATTCCTATACGCCTCTCATCCTCCTCTGTTTTTGACGAAAATAATACTTATAAAACTTTCGTGATATCCGATAGCTATTCCAATCCGAATTAACCACGTTATTCGAATTGTAGAAAGATTGATTGTTTTTAGGAATGCGACAAATTGTCGCGCGACAATTTGTCGCATTCATCACAAATCGTCTAAAATGATGTGAAAATTTATTGTCTTGTCTCAATACAATCACAATCAATATTGCCATAATAGCTTGCGGCCTCGCGACCCATCACCTGATGAAAGGAATGTTATGCAATCCGAAGAAGATCTGTTTACACACCAGGACACGCTGGCCAATTTACATGAAAATTTGCCGCTGACAGAAAAGTTACGCTTTCTGCATCAGGTCATTCGTCAGGATTTTCTCTTCATTGATCGGTTGGCCATTGCTTTATACGATGAAAAAACCGAGATGCTCAAAACCTATACGCATAGCACTGAAGGTAACGAAAGTCCGGTGACTACCTACGAGGCACCACTGAGCGCAGCGCCGTCTTTATTGACTATTATCGAACATCGCCGCCCACGTTTAGTGCAGGATCTCGATATTTTTTCTCACGGCACACATGAGCACACCAAACGAGTAGCCGCCAAAGGGTATAAATCCAGCTACACGATGCCACTCTATCAAAGTGGTGTATTCATAGGGTTTCTTTTTTTTAATTCGTTACAGGAACACCCATTTACCCCGCAAACACTGCGCCAGATTGATATTTACGGTCATTTAATCGCTTTAATGGTCATCAGCGAATTGACTGCCATTCGTACTTTATTGGCTGCAGTTCGTGCGGCCCGAAGCATGACGCATTATCGTGATCTTGAAACGGGCTCGCATATCGACCGAACTGCCCATTATGCGCGATTGATTGCACGTAAACTCGCATCCAGTTATGGAATTACCGATGAACAGATTGAACATATATTTCTGTTTTCACCCATGCATGATGTTGGCAAGATTGGAATTCCAGATAATATTCTGCGCAAACCCAGCAAATTAGATGCGGCAGAGTTCGATATTATGAAAACGCACCCGGTAAAAGGCCGTGAAATTATCGATTCCGTACTGGATGATTTTGGTCTGGGTGCATTTGGCCACACTAACATTTTGCGGAACATCGCTGAATACCACCATGAGGCAGTAGATGGCAGTGGTTATCCTGATGGCTTGAAAGGAGAAGAAATTCCGATAGAGGCACGCATCAGCGCCGTTGCAGATGTGTTTGATGCATTGACCTCGCGCCGTTCGTATAAAGCGCCATGGAGCAATGAAGAAGCTTTTGCAGTATTACGGCAAATGTCCAATTCCAAATTAGATCGTGATTGTGTTGAAGCGTTGATTAATAACGCCGACAAAGTTCTGGAAATACAGCAACGCTTCCGCGATAACGACCTGATCTAATACTCAAAAAAGCTTAAATCTATTTGCCAAGTTTATCTTTGTTGATCCAGTGCTGCACCACCAGGCTGCCCACCATATCTCCTTCCACATTGACCGCAGTACGCAACGTATCGAGTATACGATCGACGGGCAACAGTATCGCGATCGCTTCAACCGGCAATCCGACAGATTGCAACACCACCACCATCGTCACCATTCCTGCGCTTGGAATACCCGGCGCACCAATTGCTGCCAGCATGGCAGTCACAAATACGATCAGTTGTTGCGTCAAGCTAAGTTCAATACCAACCAGATTTGCAATAAACAAGGCAGCAACCGCTTCATATAGTGCTGTGCCATCCATGTTCATGGTGGCACCCAGTGGAATTACGAATCCGGCAACATCACGTTTGACATGCAAATGCTGTTCAGCACAGCGTAATGTAACCGGTAACGTTGCGGCGCTGGAACTGGTCGCGAAAGCGGTAATCAATGCCTCGCGCGCGCCCAGCCAGAATTTGAGGGGTGTCATCCCCGTAGTCAGATAGAGGATCATTGGCAGCACCACCAATCCGTGCAGCAAAGTGGTTCCCAGCACTATCGCCACAAACTTAATCATCGTTGACAGCAATCCGGCATCTTGCGTAGCCACCAGCTGCAATACCAAAGCCATAATACCGAGTGGCGCCAGACGCATGATCCAGCCAACCAGCATTAGTATCAATTCCAGAAACTCCTGCATCAGCGTCAGGATATTGCGATAACGTTCTCCACCCACAACCAGCGCAATGCCCAATAACAAAGCAAATAATACCACCGCCAGCACGTTGCTTTGCGCTAAAGCAGCGATTGGATTCTGAAACAGCGAGCGCAGGAACTGTGCAAAAAAATCCGGTAACGACATTTGTGTTGCCTGAAAACTCTGCATCGCATCCTGAAACATTGCAATCTGCAGTTCGCCTCCAGGCTGCAACAAATTGGCGGAGGTCAATCCCAAAATCAGCGCAAGCATCATCGTAGAAGTAAAGAAAATCAGCGCCACCTGCCAGACGCGATTCATTTGTCGGTGTGAGCGTAAATTGGCCACACCGACCACGATTGATGTAAATACCAGTGGGATCAATACCATTCGCAACAAATCAGTAAATAATGTACCCACCAATTTTGCGATATACAGCCCAGTTTGCACAATCGCCGATTGCTGCTCCAGCGCTGTAAACCAGAAACCCAGTAATATACCCACTACAACACCAAACAAAATCTGGTGATTAAGTGATATTTTGTTCACGGATTAATTACACCCAATCCTTACCAATCAGAAAATCCGTATATAACCTATCCTCAGCGCTACCTGTCGCCGGCGTCCAGTTATAGCGCCATTTCACAATTGGTGGCAAAGACATCAGGATAGATTCGGTACGACCACCTGTTTGTAAGCCAAACAAAGTTCCGCGATCCCACACCAGATTAAATTCCACATAACGCCCACGCCGGTACGCCTGAAAATCCCTCTCGCGGTCACCATATGGCGTATCCTTGCGGCGTTCTAATATAGGGCAGTATGCGTTAAGAAAGTTTTCACTTACATTACGTATGAGTTTAAAACAGGTATCAAAATCAGGTTGATTCAAATCGTCGAAGAACACACCGCCGATACCACGAGGCTCTTTGCGATGCTTCAAATAAAAGTACTCATCACACCATTTTTTAAAGCCTGGATAATAATCCCCACCAAAGGGTTGCAGTGCATCTTTGCAAGTTTGATGAAAATGAACTGCATCTTCTTCATATCCATAATAAGGTGTCAGATCCATACCGCCGCCAAACCACCAAACGGCTTCAGCACCTTCCTTGTGCGCTTCTAAGTAGCGCACATTCATATGTACGGTTGGCGCATAAGGATTGCGCGGATGCAATACCAGCGACACACCCATCGCTTCAAATGATCGGCCTGCGAGCTCAGGACGGGCAGCAGTAGCCGATGCGGGTAGCCCGGCACCATATACATGGGAAAAATTAACCCCACCCCGCTCTAGTACATTCCCTTCTTCGATGACACTGCTCATGCCACCACCACCTTCCGGGCGATCCCACTGATCACGTTTGAACGTTTTGCCGTCCACCTGCTCCAGTCTGCCAATGATGCTGTTCTGTAAATTAATAAGAAATTCTATAACTCGAGGTGTATTCATGCAAACTCCTGTTGATAATACTCAGTAAATATGGCTAAAATCTCGCGCATGCCAGACAAAAACCACCATTTTATCGCAGGTATAGCATGACAATTGCATTTCATTGTTGATTTTTCTCAAGCTAAATTTCAATTACTTGCATGCACATAACTCTACTCCTATTTTTCGACCCAAAAAAGAACGATCACGTATGATAGACTCGCACAATTCGTTATAAGAGAATAAGAGAATGTCTGGTAATACATTTGGCACGCTTTTTACCGTCACCTCATTTGGTGAATCGCACGGCCCCGCAATTGGTTGCATTGTCGATGGTTGCCCCCCCGGTCTAGCCATCAGCACGGAAGAAATCCAACTTGAATTGGACCGGCGTAAGCCCGGCACATCGCGCCATGTCACGCAACGGCGTGAATCCGATACGGTAGAAATTTTATCTGGCATATTCGAAGGACAAACCACCGGCACTCCCATTGCATTACTGATACGTAATGAAGACCAGCGCAGCAAGGATTACAGTAAAATCATGGATACGTTTCGTCCCGGCCATGCAGATTACACCTACTGGCAGAAATATGGCGTTCGCGATTATCGTGGTGGTGGCCGCGCATCGGCACGTGAGACCGCGGTGCGCGTTGCCGCCGGTGCGATTGCAAAAAAGTGGCTGCACGAAAAATTTGACATTGTGATTCGCGGCTATATGGCGCAGCTGGGACCGATTGAAATCCCATTCAAATGCTGGGAAGATATCAGCCAAAATCCTTTTTTCGTTGCTGACAACAGTTATTCCGATCGACTGGAAACATTTATGGATCAACTGCGTAAGTCGGGCGACTCGGTGGGCGCCAAAATCAGCGTAGTGGCGCAGCATGTGCCAGTCGGCTGGGGCGAACCAGTAAACGACCGCTTGGATGCCGAAATCGCCTACGCCATGATGAGCATCAACGCGGCAAAAGGAATCGAAATCGGTGCAGGTTTCGCTAGCGTAACACAAAGAGGCACCGAACATTCCGACGAAATGACACCGAATGGCTTCTTAAGCAATAACGCAGGCGGCATTCTTGGAGGCATTTCAACTGGTCAGGACATCACCGCCAATGTTGCGATCAAACCGACATCCAGCATTCGTCTCGGGCGGCGTTCAATTGATAAGAACGGCGATCCGGTCATTGTCGAAACGCACGGGCGGCATGATCCCTGCGTTGGTATCCGTGCCACACCGATTATCGAAGCCATGCTTGCACTGGTATTGATGGATCATGCTTTGCGGCACCGCGCTCAGAATGCCGATGTACAGTGCAAAACACCCAAAATTCCCAGTAGCGCAAATGCTATAGAAAAATCTGCAACGGCATCTCAAGTACCCTCGAGGGAAGACCCGGAACCTGAAGAAGATGTCTAAGTGCTAACAAACACGACAAAAGCTTCGTGTCATCAAATCTAGTTTTTGGTATTAGCTAAAGAAGAGATTACAGCACTACTACGACTTGTTTCCGGATATTGGTAATTGCCTTGGTGCTAATGAAAATTTTCCGGTGCCGATCACTTCCGCTGTTCAGCCATATCAATCACCCTGTTAAACAGGCCCCTACATTCAAAACTATCCCTTGCGATGTCACATGGTGTGAGACCTTTGCAAAATTCAACAAATTATCAAATTCGCTACAATTTCTGATTTTTTGTGAGTATCGCGATATTTTTTAGTCACTTCCTTGCTGAAATCACGCGAACAATCACTTTATCGGCTCAGAAGGCGCATTTGCCCTATGATTGCAATGGCTATGTCACAATTAGTTGTTGAACCTGCCTTGTTTTGCCAAGAGATGCTATAAAACAAAGGATTGGTGTAATACTTTGACCGAGACGGTCAATCATTCTGTGCCATCCGAGGTA